>CAZNWT010000005.1:0-102050 GCA_964576795.1 uncultured Victivallales bacterium | reverse complement strand
AACCACGCTGGTTTTCTGCCCCACTCCTGCTATTCTACCCCGTGAACGGTTACGGATCGAATAATGCTCTTTATGGGGCATAGGGGGAACCATACAAAATGAAAATTCGGTGCATAGCGTTTACGACGTTTTTATTTCTTTTCTTTGGAGCATATTATACCCAATCCGCCAACGTATTGGAAGACTTTGAGGGCTGGACATACGGGGCAGGCATTCAGGATCAAACCCAAGGCGGCTGGTTTCTAGATGATGGCTTTATAAAAGGCCCCTCTTTCGAAACCTCAATCCCTCCGACAGCCGCTTGGCTCATCAACAATACGATCGGTTTCCCGGACTCAAGTGTACGCACCCCGATGCTGCCAAACGGCGCAGGAACCATCACCTTTGACACGGCAAGTTCAGCCGCTGGCGCCACATTCGTTTACTACATCCAAACCGGAGCCACAACCAATGGGCCATGGGGAGCTCCCATTGCTGCATTCACCAACACATACCCTACCGCAAAATCTTGGAGTGTTTCAACATATGACCTAAACAGCTACAGCAATATCTGTCTGCGCTTCAGCAAAGCACTCAGCGCGGGCAACGCCTGGGCCGGTCTTGATAACATTCTAATCACCGATCCCCCCGCAAAGGTCGTCTTTGGGACGCCCGATACAGACCCCGGCGTTCCAAGGGCGGCCATAGCAACTCACGTGTTCTGCACGCTGACAACAAACCTGTTTGCAACCATTACAGGCGTCACGCTCAGCTACGATACCGGCAACGCAACCGGAACCAATACTATGGGGCTGACGGGATACAATCTCTACAAAACAGACAACCCGATCCCCGCCGTAGACTTGGCTGGGCACCATGTTGACTATCAAATTGATGTCACATTCTCAGGCCCCAGTGCTACCCCAACCAACATAACCGCATCCTATATATCCGATCACCCAACCTATGACAGCAGCTATGCCTCTATCGACCTTATCGGCTCGACCACTGCCCCCATGGAGCTTCTTGAGGCGTATCTGTGGGGAGGCATCGCATCACTACCCACAACGAATAACGCCGGATTCCAGTTCCAAGGCGTGCACACCAATGGCACCACAACCAACGTTTGGGGGGATATCGACCAAGGCTCAACCACATTCATTGTATATGGCACGGCAGGGCTCGGAGAGGAAGCCTTCACCATCGACACCATGCCAGCAGGAACTTACTGGTTTGAATTTGATGAATCCACCAACCACTACTTCGTCAACACCGTCACAAGTACAAATTTTGATGGATGGACTAGCGCAACATCGGAAGGAAGCTATAACGCCAACGGCTGGGATATCACAGGAGGCCGCGTGGCCAGTGACGGCCCAACGCTAGGAGCGTTGACGTGCTACCTTGGTGACAGCGGTACTGCCAGCATCCGATCTCCAGAGTTGACTAACGGGATCGGCAACATCAGCTTCCAACTCTCCCACTTCCAAACCAATGCCACCCCTACCGCAGAATGCCGGGTACAGATATCAGCAACCGGGGGAACCAGTCCCGCAGAGTGGAGCACGATCGACACGCTTACAGTGGAAGAATCTGCGTTCAATCGCTTCACCATTCCGTTTAGCACACGCGACCAGCGCTATGTTCGTATTCTTAACACAACGGCAACCAACGGAGCGGAGGTCGCCATCGACGACTTCATGATTGCCGCACCCGGTGCCGGTGTATCCGTATCCAACCTAATCCATGATCCCTCCTCCCCCTTTATCACAAATGAGGTGACGGTGGCTGTAGATCTTACGCCCTATAGCGGCGCGACGCTTCAGAGCGTGCAAACGCTATACCGGTATGGAACAAATGCCACATTCACCGCCATCAACATGTCCACCAATACAGCAAGCGGACATTATGAAACCGATTCTGTGCTTCCACGCGACGCGTCAGGCTTGGTCCAATACTACGTCGAGCTCACCTACTTAGATCCAGTGGCTCAAGAGGTACACTATACCTACGAACCCCAAGAAGGTGCCAGCAATCCCCGTACATATACCAATACAGATGAATTCGCAGCCGCCACATATATCGAGGAATCTGAAGGATGGCAACGCATTGCTGGTCCAGTATTTCAGACAAACTCAAACGGTTGGGACTTAAGCGACTCCACCATTCGTGATAGATCATATGGGGGAACAACCACCATTGAAGCCGCGTTTCTGTGGAACCTACTTATTGGCGGCGCACCACGCCTCACCAACTCCTATCTCATGACGCCGGAACTCCCATTTGGAGCGGGCATTGTATCGTTTGAAGCTTACAATAATAACACTTTCGAGGCCGATCCCGACATTGCATTTCAAATTCAAAGCTCTACCAATGGCAGCGACTGGCAGGTGCTCTACACCCTCACAAACACCGGAACAAAAGTATGGAACACGTTCACTAATGAATTGCACATAGAGAACCCCATCTATCTTCGGTTCTTTAAGCACGAGGTTACCGAAAGCGGAAGATATCTCGGCCTCGACAACATCGAAATCACCTACCCCGTTGCCCGCGTCGCCATCTCCAATGTCGCCTTCCACCCGCTCTACCCTGCAGACAGTGATCCCGTGAACATCGCCTGCGATATTACCTCGCTCGGGGCGTTTTCCCCTGCACTCAACATTACTGCTCGCGTCTATCATAAACGATCAACAGACGGCAGCTTCACCGCCCCGCCGATTGAAATGGTTAACAACGACGGCGATCACTTCATCACCTCTACCAACATCCCGGCTTACGGTGCCGGTGACACCATTGAATACTACATCGAAAGCACTTTTGGGGGCTATAACCGCATCATCGCCTACAGCCCAACCGTTTCGCCATCGGGCGCCCCTTCTGAACGCCACTCCTATTTGATCCGCTCCCACGAATCCAATTACGAAACCCTCATTATCGGTATCGGTGCAGAATCCATTACCATGCGGCAGGTGGATAATTCAGAATGGGTAGGCATCATGAGTTTCTTGCCGCCAGAGGCCAATATTCCCATTGAAGTGCAGGGGCTTAACTTTTACGACGGAACCAACCTTAACCCAGGCGTTGCTACCACGTGGGGCGACTCCGATCCAGGAACCACCAATCTTCCCTACTCCGGCATAATGGATACCGCCGAAAGCAGCCTGACCATTCCGGGAAACCTGACCGGACAATATATTCTCGCTTTCAATGAGCAAACCGGGAGATACACCCTGCGGCGCGGCGTCTATCAGGATTTCAACTCATGGATATCCTCTCGTACCTATTTCACAGAGAGTGCCAACACGGGAAATCCAAAGGAATACGATGCAGACTTCAGCAACACTACCGACTGGCCAGCTACAGCAGCCACCATTCTTGACGATGATTTTGATTCGGTGGCTAATTCCACAAATTACCCCCTATCACTCCCCCCGTCTTTTCCCGTGAATGTAAATTCAATTCAACAATCAGACTACTATACGTTATACCAAAGTTTGGTTGTCACGCAACTCGTCGGACAAGCCGCCATGCTGCATCCCACTGTAAATTACGGGTGGGTTAGAACTGATTTGGACTTTAGCAACGACGGAGTCGGCAACTTTGAATTTGATGTCCGCTGCGTAAACGACGAACTCGCCCCCGCCACCTACGATGCAGGCGAAACCAACATCATCGTTGAAGCTTCAATCAAAGCAGACGCAATACCTGAAAACGAATCTGGCGACTCTCTCGGATTCACCTATAAATCCATTCTCGCTTGCTACGTTGATGATGACAATTACTATGAACTCCGCATGATCCAATTCACAGAAACAGTCCGGCGGCTCGAACTGTGGGAGAAAAATGAAGGGGAACTCCTCCTGCGAAAATGGAGCGGCAATTTCGCAGGAAAGATCACCACGAGCGACACGATGGCACTACTAATTCTCTACTCGCCTCCCAACACATTGAGCTTCAGAGGATTCCTCAATGGAGTATACAGGGTTGCTACCTACCTCGACGACACCCCCATCACTAACAGCACAACAGTTGGGCTATCCGGAATGGACGCTGACCTAGCCATCAACTCAGTTACCATATTTGGAACCACCAATCTTAACTATGGCACAGACGACCTCATTTACTACGAAAACTTTGAAGGCGGAACCGCTTCAGGATGGAACATCGGAAGTGACCCTTGGACCGTCACCAATGGCTATTTCAAACGTCCGGGCTACACAGGGGTTCCACTCAGCTTCACAGTCGACTACATCCGAGTGGCTGATCTAACAGGGGGGGTCGACGATGATCCCGGATCCTGGATTACCTCAGGCACCTACACAAATTACGCCAATTCCGACTACATTCACATTACCCATCCCATTGAGCGCCCCGAAGATCTATATGTTCGCGTACGACATACCTCAGGAAATGGAAGCCTCATCATCGACAATCCCCGGGCGGAGTCATGGCACGGCTACGATGACACCACCACCAACGGGTGGCAGGTCTCCGAGGCATGGATGCGGGGGAGCAGACAGTTCGAACTCAGAACCTCCAGAGCCTATACCAACGAAGTTCAATATATTCGCTCGCCCCTTCTGACGAATGGCATCGGAACCATCACATTCGATTACAAGGCGACCTCTACAAGCAACGAACTCGTCTTTGCCATTCGGCATACCAACACCGCCATCGACCCAAACAACACCAATGATTGGAGTCTCCCCCCAGTGGTAGTTGTTACAAACGCACCGCTTGATTGGACTCAATATGTTCATCAGTTCCCCGAGGGAAGCAATGCTTTTTCAATGTTATTGCGAATCGAGAACATCTCTTCAGATTGGGATTCAGGAATGCTTATCAGAAACATTTTAATCGCCGCCCCGATCCCGATCGACGACTTAGCCTGGCGCGGCTATAACGCTCTGATCACCGACGAAGAAGCAGACAAACTACTTCCAGAGGATGGAAACGTCTATGGAGGCTACCTAAACAACACCGATGACGTCGACACCGCTGGCGTTGTTTACTCCAACAATTTTCCTTACATTGAGTCAGCAAGCGTTCCTGACGGTATTGGCGAAATTCAATTTGCCTATCGGGCATGGAATGGCACGCCTACCCAGATCGACATCGTCGCCGCCACCAATCGCCTACAGTCCAGTGAGTGGACGCTGCTGCACTCGATCACAAATATCACCAACCAAACCTTCCAAGTCTTCGATAAATACTTCTACGATCGTGACCACAACTTCGTTCGCCTTCGCGTCAACACCGATGAAGGCCATGGTCGCGCCTGCGTCGATAACATCATGATTGCCGCTCCCTTTGCCGCAACCTTAAAGATTCGAAATGTAACGCTGGTGCCCGAAGTCCCCTTCCCCACAGATGAGGTCCGTATCCGCGCGCAGGTATACGATGAATTCCTCGCCCCTTCAAATATCATCCTTACAGCCTACTTCCAGGAAGGTACCAATAATTGGGGCGCTTACAACAGTGCCACTTCTATCGAGATGCCTTACGACCTAGAAACCGACACCTACGGAACCACAATCCCATTTGGACCAGACGCCATTGACACCGTTGTCCAATACTACGTTCAGGCCGAATTTGATGGACTCTTCAGCGAAATATCAAGCCCCCTAAAGCACAAAACATTCACCAACCCCGAATACTATTTGCCCAAAAACTACAACACAGGAGAAACCAACCCCACACCTTACTATGTGGTTTTCTCCTGTCTGACCAATCAAGTCTGGATTAACGAGTTGAACATTAAGGATCGTAACATCATTGCAACTCAATACGTTGAAGTGGTGGGTCTCGCCGACATCAACATCGGAAACTGGAAACTGGAAATCATGAACGTGAACGAAGACCGTTTAGGGTTCTATGAAGTGCCCCCATCCACCACGTTGCAGACTGAGACGAATGGCTTTGGTTTCTTCGTTTTCGGAACCAATTCTCTTGCCACCATGGATCTAGAACTCACAAACACGATTCCAGACGACGGAGCAGCTCGCCTCTATCGAAGCATGGGGGCCGAAGAACACAGCATATGCTTTGGCCAGTATGATGCCGTTTCGAACCTCGTTGCTCTGGGGTACCAATACGCGGGTGAGGATCAGGCAGGATTTGCTACTAAAAGACGGCCCTTAGTGTTTATTGGCGAAGGAAGCAACGTAACTGATTTCGCGTGGGCAGTAGGAGCTGATGATTCCTACAGCCCTGGCTTGATCAACATTGGGCAGACGCTAGTTCCATGGCCCAGCGGCACAAATGGCCCACTCGAAGGCTACCAGGGCGCATTAGCCATCGGTTCTTTCTGGACCACAGAAACGCAAATCCACCTTGTCGTAGCGGCGGAAAGTAACAACCTGACCATGACTCCCTGGTACTCCACAAACCTGCCAAATGCAGCCGCATGGACAGAGGGTGCAAACGCAGGACAATCTAATTCAGTCACAACCTACACAGTCTGGTGCGATCTCGTCACAAACGCCCCCGGCACCTTCTACAAAGTCACCACCCCATAATGTAGCGTTGGCCGTCTCAGCCAACGCTGCAGCAAATAGCATCACGCCCGATCAATGATGGCAATCTCGCCCTGATAGGGCCAATCATCTGCATCATCAACAAGCCCCGCTCGCACCGGAGTCTCCCTGACATAGGCCCATTTCTCGGCATAGCTCTCGCTGCCGCGCAGGAGATGATCGAAGAAGCCGGGCTGCCAAACGTTTTTCACGCGCTGACCATCAGCAGACTTCACACTCTGCCCCGAATCGGTTAACGCTTTACTCAAACATCGCTTTAACCCAGCACTCCAGCCTTTGAGAGTCTGTGGGGGCGCTATCCTGACAAAGGCGTGCATATGACACACGTTCCCCACCTTTTTCGAGCCCGATAAGGCTATTTTCTGAGCGCCGGTTTAGTCCTGTCTGCGGTTGAGTTTCGAGAGCTCAATTTCGAGTCCGATCCAGCCCCGCAATAGTTCTTGGAACCTCCTGTAGTTGTGGAGTTCACGTTCGACTTGCGCCACATGATCTGCGCGAACGTATTCGGTGTGCCCCTTGCCGCTATGGCTGAAACTGAGTTGGCAGTATTCTTGACCACGCGCCCTGGCTTGGTGTGATAGTGACCCTGGACGCATGTGTCCCAAGCCATCTATAGCCGCTTTCGTTTTCTTGATTTCCGCTTCAATTTTTTGTTGCTTTTTCATGACGTGTTGTATCATTATATAGATACAACACGTTGTCAAGTGCTTGCAGCGCATTATTTCGCCCTGTGACCCACAGTGGCTGAAGATGCCCACAGAAGGGGACGCCGACATGCCAGAGATTGATGCGATAGTGGAGCAGATGCAGATTAGCCGTGTGGATCATCTTCCGATCATGGCGGCATTTTGCCGGCGAATCGGCCTGATTGAAACCGTCAGCGCCGCTGCGGGAACGGGGATGGCGGTTGATGTGGGTACTGTGGTCCAGGCCATGGTTCTTGATACGGTGTCCACTCGCAGTCCGTTGTACCGGGTAGACCAGTTTATCGAGACGCATGACACGGAAGTGTTGCTGGGGCGTGTGTTGCCATCGCAGGCCTTCAACGACACGAACCTCGGGCGCGTGCTGGACGCGATCTATGAAGCCGGCAGCGAGCAACTATTCTCGCAGGTGGCATTGAAAGCCGCAGCCGTTTTCGCGCTTGATAAGCGTCATGTTCACTTTGACACGACATCGGTAAACGTCTGGGGCGACTACGATACGTGCAGCGAGCAAGAGGATGAGCGACTGAACATCACCTATGGCCACAGCAAGGATAAGCGCTCCGATTTGAAACAGTTCATGATCAAGATGTTGTGTGTCCACCGGAACATTCCGATCCTCGGGGGCTGCGAGGATGGCAATGCCTCGGACAAAACGGTCAACAAGGCGCTTTTGAGTCGCTTGAGTTCATACCTGGCCGATCACGGGGTTCAACCGGGCGGCTTCGTGTACATCGCCGACTCGGCTATGGTGACGCCCGACAACCTCAATGAGATCGAGCCGAACCTGTTCATTACGCGCTTGCCCTTCACTTATAAAGAGACGGATCGTGTCGTCGCCGAGGCCGTAGCTGACGAGTGTTGGGCTCAAGTCGGTACCGCCAATGAGACAAACGCCAGCTGCAAACGCCCGCCCGCCCGCTACCGCGTGTGCGAGAAAGAAGTCACCGTTGCCGCGCGTCAGTACCGCGCGATTGTTGTTCATTCCAGCGCACACGATAAGCGCCGCCTCAAGCGGTTAGATCGACAGTTGAAGGAATCGCAGATGGATGCCGAGAAAAGACTGCATCTGGCTGCGAAGATTGAATACTTCTGCCGGAAGGACGCCGAGGAAGCCTCCCGGCGTCTTGCGGACAAGCTCTCGCAATATCACCAGATCGAAACCGAGGTGATCGAACGGATCCAGTATGCACGAGGCCGGCCACCGAAAAACGGCGAGCGCAAAGTCAACGGCGTGACATTCTTTATCGGTGGTGTTATCACCGAGAGGCCTCTTCTGGCGGAACAGAAGCGTGAACAGGCCGGATGCTTTGTGCTCCTCACCAATACCCCGACCGAAGGTGACATGAGCCATACGCCGCAGGAGGTACTGCTGGCATACAAAGAACAGCACGGTATTGAGCGCGATTTCGGATTCCTCAAGGATCCGCTCATCGTAAACGATCTGTTCCTGAAGAAGCCTGAGCGCATCGAGGCCCTCGGCTTCATACTGCTGACATCATTGCTGATCTGGGCGCTCGTTGAACATGCCATGCGATCCGCCCTTCAAAGCACACAGACGAAGCTGCCGGGGTGGGACTCCAAACCAACGTCCCGGCCAACTACATTCATGCTCTCCACCAAGTTCTCCGGATTGCAAACCGTCACGCTCGCAGGCAGGAAGCGGCTCACGCAACCCCTCAACTCGACTCAGGCAAAGTATCTGGCCGCACTGGGACTCAATGATTCATGCATGTGTAGCCCAATATAGGCAGAAATGACGCCTCAAATAAATACCTCAAGGGAGCTCGAAAAAGGTGGGGAACGTGTGATATGATCAGACATGATTACGTATCGACCAACACCAACACCCATTGCTAGACCGAGTTCTCCGTAATCGCGAAACGCATCGTGAAGTGCAGAAGATGCCAGAAACGCCCGTCTCGCCAAGGTGCAAATCGTGATAAAATACAGAGGCCAACCCTCACACGAAAACACCTGAGCCAACCGTAGTGGTCGCCCCTTGAAAACCCGTTCCATCATCCCCCACTGTAGCGTTGGCCGTCCCGGCCAATCCACGTCCTCGCACTCTCGAATGCCGTCGCTTGCGGCGACATTTTTGGCCGCGACGGCCAACGCTACATCTGTACAGCAAGATGCCCGAAAGGTAGACCTCCCTGAGAACTAATACGACAGCCATTTGAAGAACCGGATAAAACAGTCATGGTTGCCATCAGCATTAGGGAAGGGGTCACGCCAGACTTGCACAAGAGCACGCTGCATGCCCAGGGTCTGTGTGATATTCTGTTGATCCGCCACAAGCCCCATCTGATCTCGCGCAGGTGTTGCCGCAACAATGATGGTAAACAGATTCTGACGTGTACCCAAGAGACCGTATGAATAGGCCAGCATCGCCTCTCGTTCTAAGTCAGAGCGACCAATAAAACAAGGAGCATCCCAGTCGATTTCTGCCATGTCACCAACGTTATAGAACTCATTACCCGCGTCACGCCAATCCAGAATTGTTTCACGAAGATCTATTGCATCCTGAAAATTTATTACGCCCGATTCGGGAAATGCCAACGCCATATTCGTAAATGCGGTATCCAAAACAACCGGATCCAGAGAGTTGATATTCACAAGCCCACGACGCACGGAATTGGTAGACAGAGTGAAGAAGTCGAACACTTTATCTCGCTCTCTAACAATCGTACCATAAACATGTTTAAAAAGGCGTATTGACGAAAAGTAGGGATAGTTACCACTCAGATTGACGGTTGTTCCTCGGATGAGATTCCCCAGCTCACCGACCGAAAATAGCGGGCGATTTGCGACATGCATTGACGTTCCTTTATCCACCGCACCACCGCTCATTGAAGGATCACCTAACCACAACCCCGTATAGTAGTTCTGCGCGTTGATCGACGAAGCAGCACTCTCCTCAGATGGATCAAACCACATTTCATCTACTTTCCAATTGAAACGGGGATCAACGACCTCTTTTGACAAATCAAACTCATTAACAATACCCGAAAACGTTTTCGCAATACGCATAGCCGTGTCAGTCCATGGCGCGGGAACAGAATCTACTGGAGTGTCCGTACCGCCACCCAGCAGCACTCGTGCCTTCACATCCACCGTCAGTTTAACCGTATCTCCGGGGTTGACAGAAAAGCTCTCATCAAAATCCCCGTTGCCATAAGTCTTTGATCCATAATGCGTCGTTTGTCCGCTGTACCCTGAATTGACGACTGCGTCGCTAGGCGAAAGAGCATTCGCAACACTGGTAGTCTGGGTTATATTGGTCCACACATATGACATCTCTAGTTCGATATCAAAGCTGCCAGAGGAGCCTTCAACAAACGGATAGAACCATTCAACGCGAACGTCAAACCCAACGCCCGAGCCATCCATGCCTCCATTTACGATAATCTCATTGATCATCGGAACAGCTTCAGTACAGGCTGACGCTAGATTTGTTGGAATGCTATCAGAGTCCACGTAATCAAGAAGGTTTTCAAACAAGAATGTACTATCTCCAACCGTTAGCATGTCTCCGTGGCCGTGGTCCATCGCTAACAGGAGAGCATCTGTGATGGCACTCTGCTGAGCAACAAGGTCACTCTCATCGCCACTCAGATTCACCTGAGGCACATCTGAGATAACGGCACTCGCGGTTCCCCCATGCAAAAGAAAGCCTTCTGGATATCGCGAAAACGTCTCAAATATATTCTCTGAATCATCCGGATCAATGCCGCTATTGATTGTGCCTAACTCGGCAAGGGTTTCGTAGCGCACATCGAAATCACGATCCGCCTCAAAATCGTTCCAGTCTACGATCGCCCCAAGATCTGAGATCTGGAGCTCATTGACATTCGTCCCCGCTCCCCGACTCTCACCACCCACAAAGTTAATGTCCAACATATCCGAACAATTCAAAACCACATAGGAATAATAGCCATTTGCACCTTCGGAATTGAATTCCTGCCAATAGACGGGAATACCTGTCACAAGGTTGCTCAGGGCTCTGGGAATATTGTCAAACACCTCACTCGAAATAATATTGTCTGCTGCGGATGCGCCGTTGGTCGGTGACAACACATCGAATGGAGGATAAATTGCATTGCCCATCTCATCATCAATTTCACTGAGGGCGCGAGCGAGGCCCGCCCATACCAAATACTTGCTAACAACCATATTTGAATAGTTTGCCGCACTGCGGCGTTCCACCCGCATCGAGACACTGAACGCCACCGCCATCATCATCAGGAGCCCTAACAGCCCCAACACAATGATGACCGCCACCCCACTCTTACGATCAGATTTCATTCTTATTTCTGCTTTCAGATCTTGAGTTTCAAATTTCGCATTTCAATTTACTCACTGATGTCAACGTAACCCGTAAAGAGACATATAGACGCGCAATCCTGTCATCCCGAGCTTGTCGAGGGATCTCCCGCTATATACCGGAGCCCGAGATTCCTCGACTTCGCTCGGAATGACAACTCGCATAACGTTTAGCGGACGACATTTCACTAGTACTTGTACCGCTGCATATTAACACACTGAACTCGCGACTGAAATGACCACTCCGTTGGCGGCAAAGTAGAACTCGGAAACTCAAGCTTATAGAGCCCCCCCCACGGATCTTTAAATCCGTTGCCAAGTTGCTCCTGATTAAACTCCATAAACGCAATTCCATTGGAATTAACCCCGCTTCCAGCGGCCCCCGCAAGCAACTGTGTCTCGGCAGTATTCATTTCCGAATAACTGGAGAGATCTTCATCTGGATAGCTCATGGAAAAGAGTTTCCAGGCCTTCTGGAGTTCAAATACCTCACTCCGAGCACGGTTAATGCGCGCCTTCTCTCGTGCTCTGAGTACGGCAGGAAAAAGCAGTCCCACCAAAATTGAGATCACAATAAGAACCACCATGATCTCCATCAAGGTGAAGCCTCCGCACCTCTGACTTCTGTCTTCGGATCTCTGACTTCTAAATTTCACGTCCCACCTTTCACATCCACTTTACTCGCGCCAGGTCCGAATATCATCGTCATCAGAATCTCCAAAATTATCCACAACTCCATTGCGCCCCAATGACGACACCTTAAACCCCACCCCACTCTCCGCCGTCTGAGTTAAGGTCAACTTAATCCCGACCCATGTCGGTAAATTCGTCGTGTAATCGCCAACATTTCCGGGCACGGTAACCTCAAACGTTTCCACATTTCCAATAAGATCAGATTCAGTCCCCCACACCAGCGAACCGTAGTCACCAACACTATTAGCTGCGCTAATGAGGCCTTCTCGCCGTGTGATAACACCATTTGCACCTGGGGATTGGCATTCGTACTTGACCCTCCTGAAAGCCCGATTCGTGCTCCCTCCTACGACTGGCGTACAGACTTCAATTTTATTATCGCTAAATTCACATTCCAATAAAGAGTTCGCACTTGCCCCATCCACAACCGCCTGCGATAGATCACGCTGAATCAGACTAATCACAGACCGCGCCTGAATACTCATTTCGGTCTGACGGAGCCCGTTCGTCCACGCCGTCGTGCTGGCATGAAAAAGCGTCGCCATCATGAGGACGATCAGCATCAGAATCCCCATCGCGACCAGAATCTCCAGCAACGTAAAACCAGCCTGTGAAGTGAAGGGTAGAGTGTGGACAGTAGAGTGTTGGATGCCAAATCGGCTTCCACTGTCACTGATTTTATGTTTTCGCATTCTTTCCCTCACATCTCACTCCCCACTCTCCACAGTCCACTCTCCACGGTCCACACCCCTCACGGCATTCCCATAAAAAAAAGCTCCGTATAATACGCTTCCGCACTGGTTTTGAAGATCGTTTCATCCGACGATCCGTACTGACCAGCCTGAACCCAAAGAGCCACCGTATAGCGAGAATTGTTGCTATTCGGGTCAACCTCGAGGTCTATCATGTACCGCACGTGAAGAGGAGAATCAGTCGGAAACTCAACACTACTCGGAGACCCTGCTTCCGTAAGCGGGAATGGTCCGTCCCATATATCACTGAGATTGAGAGGATTGGCCACATCGAACCATACGTCAGAATCTACGCCCATGGCATTTGCACACAGCGTCGACAACACATAGTCTGCAAACAGAGCCGTTTGCGTGTCCGTATGTCCTAACTCTGCCTGCTTGAGCCCCTTCGGAAATAGCGTGAACAACGTCAGCAACCCAATCGAAACAATGAAAATGGCCAAGCACACCTCAACCAAGCTGAACCCCCCGCGCAGGCCTGCTTTGTCCTCTGTGTATTCCTTTTTCATCTCTATTCTAAACCCATCAGTTTTCCACGCATGTTGCGTAGTTCGTGGTTCATTTCCCTGCTTCAGCTTTCAGGTTTCATCCCTCAGCCCTTCCCACGTCCCATTTCCAATTTTCGATTTCAAATTTCAGATTTACTACCGCACCCACCCCGTCATGCCGTCAATCTCCAGATCAACACTTTGCGGATGCGCAACATAAAGCTCCGCAAGGGATATATCATATCCCAATGTGTTGCCAGGAGTGCCATCGGCATTAAACAATACTGACGGCGGCACCGGATCAAACTCTATACCCGTGGCTAGATAGCGAGCTTCTGCCACCTCTTGACCAGGAACCTGCCACATCCGCATGCTGTTGGATGTGAAACGCACTTCTACGGAAACGCCCCGCATGATGGCATATTGGCGTGCCTGAGTCACAACCGATCTCACATTGGTTACGGCACCGCTAAAACCTGTCCCCCGCATCAATCCCCGCAGAGACACGGTTGCCATCCCCATGAGCATAAACATTATGAGCATGACCGCCATCAGCTCCAGCAGCGTAAACCCAGATCTATTCAGTTTTCGCATGCAAAACCACCTGTTTCCACGTTGCTCTCACCCGTCTCTGTAGCGTTGGTCGTCTCGGCCAATACATATTCCTGAACCATTCAATCCTACAGCTTTTTGGCCGGGACCGCTAACTCTACATCTTTATTCTATAATGCCTGCTCTAAATATCATTCAACCGAAACGCCACCTGATGGTGTGAAATCTTCGTTCAGATCCAGCTCAATCTGAAACGCAGCACCATTGATGGGATTCAGCACATTGCCATAACCATCCCTACGACCAAAATCACTCATATCAATTACGGATTCGCCGCCATCCCTCGGGGACTCAAGCTCGTCAAAAACTTTATTGTTTCCGTTCGCACCTGAACCATAGATCTCATCTTCACCCGCATTCAAATCGCCTAGAGGAGCTGGCCACTTGTGATATTGGGACCGATAAGCGGTAACGGCTGAGACGATTGCTCGCTTCTGAACATCATTCAGTTGCGATTTTCCCTTTTTTTTGATTTTGGATATCGCAGGCAGCAGCAACGCCATCAATGCCATCATGATACTGATAACCACTAACAGCTCAAGCAATGTAAATCCATGTCTCTGTTTCATAATATAGATCCCTCGACTTTGCTCGAGATTTCAGATTTCCAAATTTCGGATTTCAAATTTCGGATTTCAGATTTACTTACTAACTACCGATCCCTCCAACTACAAACATCATCGGCAGTACCTTCTTCACCATCTTCACCCTTTGAATATACTGCAACGCTGTGACGAATCGGCTCCTCAGAACCACTGCCATCAGGAACGGGAACATCAATCTCACCGTCGTAGCCAGCACCACCGCCATTATCAAGAATAACCATATAAGTGTTTTTCCATGGATCGCTGAAGTTGGTAACGGCAAAATGAAAATCCATATACTCCTGCCGACGTGGATTTTTCGAGTGCGTCTGCTCGTAAGGATTTTCACGTGGCTTTCTCAAAATCTGAATCGCATCCGCATTCATCTTGGTAATCGTAATGCTATCCTCACCAGAAAACCTGGCATCCGGAAACCGCTGGTAGTCGGCATAATAGGCATTCCACGCTATGGAAATCAGATCGACTTCACGTCGGGCCCGTGTTTTCTTTGCCCGTTGTCCCGCTGCATTCAGCCCCCCCATCATCAGGCCCGCCAGAAGCATGATAATGCCAATAACCACAATCAACTCAATCAATGTAAATCCATTACGCCGTTTCATTTCAAATTTCAAATTTACTGATCCACCCTACTCGCTGTACGAATCATGATTGATATCATCCTCGGGGGACAATGTGGGCCCCTCGGACCACAGCGTATAAGTCTGATAAGGATAGGTGGAGGAATAGCTATATTCCCTTCCCCAGGGATCAACTACAGACGCTACACGATTCGAATACAGTTGCACCGATTCCTCAAGTTCAAACTCTAAGGGCACATATCCTTCCGCCAGAACCACATCCTCAAGATAATGCGCCCAACGCGTCTTCGCCTGAACATCTCGAGGAGCTGTGTCTGCATCATACCAATGAGGCTGATCCCCCCGCGCACGGAGCCAGAGATAGGAAACCAGACCATACTCGTAGCCGACGGCCCTATCGATAGCGGAACCATACTGAGAATCACTTATTCGAAATTCAGCATCTGTGACGAACCCAGGGATTCCGGGAGTATTGTGGGCTGGTTGTGCTAAATATTGTTGAAGTGCCACAGGTTGTTTCGCTTTGCACTCAAAAACATAGCAGTTATCAGAAGTCGGCGGATACATGCCATACGCTGAATAATACTCATTCAGAGCATTCTCAATGTTCCCGATATCCGAAACGGCGTTTGCACGGGCGGCCTTCTCTGACACCATTCCCGCAATCTTGAAAAGCATTCCTGAAAGAATCACGATGATCATCACAACCACCAGCAACTCAATCAGCGTAAATCCGCGTCTCAACACGTCTGGTTTTTTCATACTTCGTCACCCTCCATCAATTAATAATACCATAAACAGCATTACCCTGCGAGCTATAAGAGAACAGCGGCAACAACTGCCCATCTCTAAAAGTACGTGCGTATCTCCGAGACGCACATCCCCTCTCCGATCCATACGCTCTAGACACGTCTCGGAGATACGTGCCTACTGAACTTCGATATTGTGGGTCCGATCCCACATGCTTCATTTGCAAAAGCCCCCCCGAAGCAACCCATTTCAGCTTTCAGCTTTCCCAATTTCAGCTTTTCCCCACCCTTCTACGTCATCTCCGTAATAATCGAAATCAATGGCACAAACATGGCGATAACAATGGTACCAATAATCAAGGCCAACAATATGATCATGATCGGTTCAATAATAGACGTCATGCTTTCTACCGCCATGTCTACCTCTTCATCATAACCATCGGCGATACGCTCCAACATTTCCGGTAGCGCGCCCGTTTCCTCTCCCACATCAACCATACTGACAACCATGCCTGGAAAGACACCACAGGACTCCATAGGCATCGCCATGGAATCCCCCTCTTTGACAGCATCGTGCACACCCTGAATGGCGCTCGACACAACCGCATTTCCAGCCGTATCGCGTACAATGCTCAAAGCCTGAAGAATAGGCACCCCAGATCCCATTAGCGTTCCCAACGTGCGGGAAAACCGAGCCACAGCCGCCTTCGTAAACAACCCACCAAAAGGCGGAACTTTGAGTTTCACCCTATCGAGAAACTCCGCCCCCTGGGGGGTCCCCTTCATAACCTTCATGATCGTCACAACCCCAAATATCGTCCCCAAAATCAAATACCAGCGATGTGCAATCGTATCGCTGATGCCGATCACGAAACGCGTTAAAGGCGGCAACGCTTTTCCTCCAAGAAGATCGCTAAAAATGTCTGCAAACTTGGGAATGATGAAAATCATCAGGAAGGTAAGAATACCTAATGCGGCAACCAAGACCACGACAGGATAAACCATCGCACTTTTAATCTTACCCTTGATCCGTTCTGCTTTTTCCTGAAACTCGGCCAGTCGTGATAGCACTTCCTCAAGAACACCGCCCGCTTCACCCGCACGCACCATATTCACGTAAAGATTATCGAATGTCTGAGGATACTGAGCCAACGATTCAGAAAACGTGCTACCCCCCTCAACCGCCTCACCCATACCCGTCAGCGCTTCCCGTAATCCGGCTGTCTTCGTTTGCTTTAGAAGAATCCGCAACCCACGCAAAAGCGGTAGGCCCGCTTCAATCAGTGTTGCGAGCTGACGCGTAAACACCATGAGTTGTTTCGGCTTTACACGGGGCTTAAACATCGACGAGAGTTGAAACCCCTGGGTTGCACTGGCGTTGCGGCGCTTGACAGGCGCATTTGCCTTGCCTTTCGACTCCGCACCTCCCCCCATCTCAGAAACACGGGTCGGAAACAATCCCTTTCCCCGGATGGCACTCACGGCCTGACTCTGGCTCTCTGCGTCCACGACGCCCTCTGTCTCGGCACCGCTCCCATCCATTGCAACATAGCGAAATCTCGGCATACTATCCTCCCGTGTCTAACTTTCATAATATTACCATGGCACATCCCAAAAAAACACAAAAAAAAGAAGCGTAGAGGAAATCCTCTACGCTTCAATCACAAGCTGATAAAACCGGCAGCTCCTAATCGTCCTTAGCCGCCGGGGTCTCCGTTTCAGTTTCAGAAACCGCCGTGACAGGTCCAACCCATTCGAGAATAGCCATTTCAGAACTATCACTCGCACGCCGCCCCAACTTCATGATCCGCGTATACCCACCAGCGCGACCAACACAGATAGGAACGATGTCGGTAAACAGTGAGCTAACAGCATCTTTCTGTCGCAGCGCAGACATCGCACGTCGACGGGCAGGAACCGTATCCCGGCGAGCCATCGTGACCATTTTCTCCGCAAAAGAACGGGCAATCTTTGCCTTAGCCAGCGTGGTCTTGATCCGGCGCTCTTTAATGAGATTACAAACGAGACTGGCAACCAACTCTTTATAGTGAGCCGACGAACGTCCCAACTTTTTAACTTTTACGCGATGCCGCATGACTAAATCCTGTCTTTAGTTATCCCTTGGAGCATCAATCAGGCTGGTATCAAACGCCACACCCAACCCCAAGCCGAGGTCCTCAAGCTTTTGCTTAATTTCGTTGAGCGACTTCTTGCCGAAGTTCCGGTACTTAAGCATATCCGCTTCTGTCTTCTGCGCCAACTCACCAACGGTGGTAATGTTTGCGTTATTCAGACAGTTGGCTGCACGTACACTCAGCTCAATCTCATTTACGCTCATATTGAGCTTCCGCTTCAACTCTTCTCGCTGAGCGTCAATCTCTTTTTCGTTCTCTTCAAACTCAACAACATCCTTGTCATAATTTACAAATACATCAAGGTGATGCCGTAGAATCGCAGAGGCCAAAGTCAGCGCATCATCTGGCGAAACCCGCCCATCCGTCCAAACGTCGATAATGAGTTTATCATAATCCGTACGTTGCCCCACACGTGTGTTTTCCGTCTTGAAGTTAACACGACGAACCGGGGAAAACGCGGCATCAATCGGAATGCGACCAATCTCAACCTGCGGGGCTTTGTTCCATTCTGCAGGACGATAGCCACGACCAATCTCGATTTCGAGCTCAACATTCAACGTGCCACCCTCAGCAAGCGTTGCAATGTGCATCTCAGGATTAAGAATCTCACCAAACCCACCGGTGTCGATATCTCCCGCCGTCACAACGCCAGAACCCTTTACGCGAATCGTCATCTTCTTCGACTCACGTACATTCATTTTCAGGAGAACCTGCTTGAGGTTTAGAATGATGTCCGTGACATCTTCAACCACACCCTCCATGGCGCAAAACTCATGGTCTGCCCCTTCAATCGTGACGGCCGTGATCGCCGCACCCTCAATGGACGAAAGCAGCACACGCCGCAGGGAATTCCCTATCGTCCGTCCGTAACCGACCTCAAAGGGCTCAGCAACGAATTGTGAATAGGTCCCAGTCGCAGTGGCATCGTCCTTCACGACCCGTTTTGGCATCTCAAATCTACTGACTCGCATCGGCATCGTTACCATCCTCTTGGTAGAATCGGAAGCGGCGATTGACGCATTCCGGTAAAGTTAACAGCAGTATTCAGAAAAAATCGTTCCCAATCTATACACGCCGACGTTTACGTGCGCGGCAACCGTTATGTGCAATAGGGGTTACATCCTTGATCACAGAAACACCCATCCCTGCAGATTGAATGCCTCGAATTGCAGATTCGCGGCCAGCACCTGCTCCCTGAACACGAACTTCAACCTCATGCATTCCCTTTGCAACCGCACCGCGAGCCGCCTCTTGAGCAACCAAGGTCGCCGCAAAAGCTGTACTCTTACGCGATCCCTTGAATCCAGCACGACCAGAACTACTCCACGAAATCACGCCACCGCGTGGATCCGTAATTGAAACCTGGGTGTTGTTAAACGTTGCTTTGATATGTGCAATTCCCACAGGAATGTGCTTCGCAAATCGCCCCCGACGCTTTTCGACTGGAGCCGCTACCGGCGTCGCGTCGGACTCGGTTGCCTCAACACCCTCAGCAGGCGCTGGCGTCTTGACTTCAGGTGCAGTCACGGGGGCAACGGCTTCCGTCGCCTTCTCTTCGGGCACGCTCTCCGTCGCTTGCTTTTCCACTTCCTCAGCCATACCTATTCACTCCTCAGTGATGAGCCAGCCCTTTGTTTGACCAGCCAAAAACTCACAATCTAAACACTATTTCTTTACGGCCGCACGGGCCTCTTTCCCACGAACTGCACCTACGGTACGGCGTGGGCCCTTGCGGGTTCGGGCATTTGTGCTTGTACGCTGTCCACGCACCGGCAATCCACGGCGATGCCGTAATCCCCGATAACTACCAATGCTGATAAGACGCCGGATATTTCCAGTCACCTCACGGCGAAGGTCACCCTCAACGCGGTATCCCTCTTGGATCACATCCAAGAGCTTACGCAGCTGCTCCGGTGTAAGATCGTCTGCCTTGGTAGCGGGATCCAATCCTGCCTTCTCGATGATCTCTTTAGATATTGCCGGACCAATCCCGTAAATGTAGCGCAATGAATACTCAATACGCTTGCGTCCCGGAATATCGACACCCAGTAACCTCGGCATCTTAGCTCTCCTTCACTCTCTCTTCACAAAAAAATGGCCGCCGACAAACCCGCCGACGCAACACCCTTAGCCTTGCCAATCACCATCAACACCAGAGACACTAGCCCTGACGCTGTTTATGACGCGGATTCGTGCAAATGATGCGTACTACACCCTTGCGCCGAATCACCCGGCAATGCTCACACATTCTTCTAACAGAACTTCGTACTTTCATATCTTCACCTTAAACATCACAAAAAGCTGCTTAGAGTAGCCACCTGAGAACCACAAGTCCACAACAAAATCCGCTACTTCGTAAGAATCTCAACCTCACCATCTCGAATGGCCACCGTGTGCTCAAAATGCGCCGACGGGCGGCGATCCTTCGTCAACACCGTCCATCCATCCGTCTGCACCTGAACATCCGCGCAACCCATATTCACCATCGGCTCAATTGATAGCGTCATACCGTCCCGCAAAAGGGGACCACGACCTGGCTTTCCAAAGTTTGGAATCTGCGGATCTTCATGCAAATCCCGTCCTATACCATGCCCAACAAAGTCCCGGACTATCGTAAAACCAGCACCTTCTGCCACTCTCTGAATCGCATGTGAAACATCCGACAACCGGCGTCCCACACGGGCTTCAGCCAACCCAACCTCAAGTGCCCTTTCAGTAGTCCGGACCAACTTTATAAGCGATGGGTCTGTTACTCCAACCATTACCGTTTTTGCAGTATCCCCAAAAAAACCATCAATTAAGACACCAACATCAAGACTCACGATGTCGCCAATCTCAATCCGACGATTCCCTGGGATGCCATGTACAACCACATCATTAACAGAAACACAAATTTGTCCAGGAAACCCTTTATACCCCAAAAACGCGCTTTTTCCGCCCGCCTTCCGGATAAGTTCATCCGCATAATCGCCAAGCTCAGACGTTGTCACCCCCGGGCTTACCCGTGATGCCACCTCATCTCGAACCCGAGCAGCAATTCCATTGCTGACCCGCATGCGCTCAAGATCCTGCTTTGACTTAATGACGATCATATCCGTCCACTTGTAACACGTTAAGCAACAAAAGAAGCTGTTGAATCCTAAGCTCGACTGCCACGAATTCTTCCCTTCTTCAAAAAACCGTCATAATGACGCATCACAAGGTGCGACTCAATCTGGCGCATGGTATCCAGCGTTACCCCAACAATAATCAAAAGACTCGTCCCTCCCATAAACCCAGCAACTAGGTTAGGAACATCAAAATAGCGAGAAAGTAAACTGGGAAGCACAGCAATGGCCGTCAGAAATAGGGCTCCCACCAGCGTAAGACGCGTCATGGTGTTGTCAAGAAAATCAGCCGTTGGACGCCCTGGTCGAATCCCAGGAACATAACCCCCATTGCGCTTTAGATCATCCGCAATCTGTAACGGGTTAAACTGTGTGGCAACCCAGAAGTAGGAAAAGAACAAGATTGTAAGTCCATACAGAAGCAAATAAAGCGGTTGCCCCATTTGCAACATCGTCCCAAGGGTTCGGGTTGCCGGAATCTTGAGTAAAATAGCGGCTGGAAACATCAACATCGCGGAAGCAAAAATAATCGGCATCACCCCAGAATAGTTAATACGAAGCGGCATAAATGTATTCTGTCCACCATAGACCTTCTGCCCCACAACACGCTTTGTCGTGTGAATCGGGATCTTACGTTGTGCCTGCGTGAGCGCGACCGTCCCCGCCGTCACCAGGAAGACCATGGAAACAAGACCTACCAACTCGAAGATGCCAAATTGGGCAGGAACATCTCCAGTGCTCACGAAAAGACCTACGCCCTGCTGGATCGCTGCGGGCAACCGACTCACAATGTTAATCGTGATAATGACTGAGATGCCATTGCCGATGCCACGTTCAGTAATCTGCTCACCAAGCCACATCAACAACATTGTGCCTGTGGTCGTCGTAAGCATAATCAGTATTCGGAATCCCCACCCCCGGAACTCTGGTGGAACAATCTGGTCTCCTCCCGGCATTCCTCCGAAGCCACGTTCTAGGGTAAGCGCCAAGACCAATCCTTGCACCACGCAAATCACCAGCGTCAAATAACGTGTATATTGGGTGATTGTTACACGCCCCGTGTCACCTTCACGAGCCAAACGCTCGAGCTGGGGAATCACCGCCGTCATCAGCTGGATAATGATAGAAGCACTAATATAGGGCATGATACCCAGCGCACCCACGGCACAGCGCCCAAGAGCGCCACCGCTGAACATATCCAGAAATCCCATCACACCGCCACCAGCATTCTTCGCAATGCTGTCCATAACCATCTGAAGCGCATGCGCATCGACGCCCGGTGATGGCACTTTAGAGATAAGTCGGCATATAAAGATTAGCCCAAGCGTGAACAGAATACGCTGCCGCAGCTCGGGAATCTTAAAGGCATTTGCAAAGGCTGAAAACATCGTGCTTAAACCACCTCACAAACGCCGCCGACCGCTTCGATCTTTTCACGAGCGCTGGCACTGAAAGCGTTAACTTTCACCGTGAGTTTCTTGCTAATTTCACCGCGGCCAAGGACCTTCACGCCGTCATACTGTCCATTCGCCAAACCCGCACGCTTCAGCATCTCAATCGTCACCTCGGCACCATCCTCGAAACAATCGAGATTGCACAAATTGACGCCGACATACTCCGTCCGACAAGGATTTTTGAAGCCACGCTTCGGAATCCGGCGGATCAAGGGCATTTGACCACCCTCAAAGGCAAGTTTGTGCTTGTTTCCCTTACGTGCCATCTGCCCCTTGTGGCCCTTGCCACTGGTCTTGCCCAGGCCCGATGCCATGCCACGTCCAACACGCTTGCGGCGGTGGCGGGCTCCCTCTGTATTCGTCAACGAGTGCAGGTTCATAATCCAGACCTTCTATCGCAATTTTTGCGTTTTCTAAAGCGCCGTATGGCGCACTTTTGCAATTTCTTCTTTGGAACGCAGTTGGTTCAGCGCATCAATGGTAGCCTTAACCACGTTCACCTTATTGTTGCTTCCCAGCGACTTCGCCAAGACGTCACGATATCCCGCGACCTCAAGCACAGCACGCACACCACCGCCAGCAATAACGCCAGTACCGGGTGCCGCTGGCCGAAGCAGGACTTTCCCGCCACTAAATTCGCCCATCGCTTCGTGCGGGATTGTACGTTCGCGCATCGTCACAGGAAACATACTCTTACGAGCAATCTCTCCGCCCTTTTTGATGGCATCTGCAACTTCGTTTGCTTTACCAAAGCCATAGCCCATGAGGCCTTCGTGATTGCCAACTACCACAATGGCGCTAAAGCTGAATCGACGTCCACCCTTAACCACCTTTGAGCAGCGATTTACAAAGACAACCCGCTCTTCAATATCGGACTTAGGTCCCGAATTCTGGTCTCTAAAACTCACTTCTCCTCCTTCGTATTCCTAAGCCCAGCTTCTATAGCAGCATCAACAATCGCCTTTACACGGCCGTGAAAACGGAACCCACCCCGGTCTACAACAAACTGAGAAAGTCCCTTCTCCTTTGCCGCTTCTCCAGCGCGCTTGCCAATCTCTACAGCCGTAGCAAGATTATTGCCTGACGCTTTCACAGAGCTCGCTGAAACCAGTGTGCATCCCGCGTCATCATCTATGAGTTGCACATACATGTGCTTATTGGAAACCATAACCGCCATGCGCGGACAAGCGGCCGTGCCGCTAATCTTCTTGCGAATGCGCTGGTGCCGACTGGCACGGTAATCTTTTCGTGTCTTCGCTTTCATGCTTCGTCCTTGCTCGTCCCATTCTCCAAAATCAAAACACCCTACTAGGCGACGGTCTTACCCTCTTTACGCCGGACTTTCTCGCCCTTGTACCGAACACCCTTGCCCTTATAGGGTTCGGCCGGGAAGAAGGAACGAATGCGCGAGGCGACCTCGCCCACCTGCTGCTTATCAACACTTGAAACCACAACCGCCGTATTGTTGTTCACAACAACGTCAACGGTGTCTGGAACTGTATATTCAATTGGAGAAGCAAAACCAAGAGAGAGACTCAAAGTCTTACCCGATAGGGCTGCTTTGAAACCAACACCTTGAATCTCCAACTCCTTCGAATAGCCATTACTGACACCCTCAATCATATTGGATATCAGACTACGGGCCAAACCGTGGAAAGCCTTACGACTATCATCACAACGGGCTACGGAAATCTGACTTCCTTCAACAGCAGCACTGATTCCCTCAGGCAAATCCAATGCGAGCTCCCCTTTTCCACCCTTGGTGGTAACATGGGAACCCTCAACGGAAACCGTTACCCCTGCGGGCACGTCAATGGGCATTTCTCCAATTCTCGACATGACTCAATTTCTCCAATCACCAGATGGTGCAAAGCACTTCACCACCGACGTGCTTTTCTCTAGCCTCTTTGCCGGACAGAATTCCCGAGGAGGTACTCAAAATGGCAACCCCCAGTCCCCCGAGGACACGCGGCACATCCGCAGCTCCACAATACTTGCGCAACCCAGACTTGCTATAGCGCTGCAACCCCCGGATAGAAGGCTCACTGCCCATATACTTCAAATAAACCGTAAGCGTCTTCTTCAGACCGCCCTCTACAACAAAGTCACGAACAAAACCTTCCGATTTCATCACGCGTGCAATCTCACCTTTCATTCGGGAATGAGGCATCGACACCGTCTTGTGTCCTACCGCTACCGCATTCCGAATGCAGGTCAACATATCCGCCAAAGGATCCGCCAAACTCATCTCAGCTCCTCGTTACCAACTGGCCTTTGTGACACCCGGGATCTGTCCCGATGATGCCAATTCTCTGAAACAGATGCGACAAAGTTGGAATCGCCGCATAAATGCTCGCGGTCGTCCACAACGCCGGCAACGGTGATACGCACGGACCTGAAACTTCGGGGCCCGAGCCGCCTTCGCAATAAGTGATGTCTTAGCCAATGACTTTCCTCCGTTAATTATTTGCGAACGGCATGCCCATTAAGCTCAAAAGCTCCCGGGAGTCGTTGGCATTCTTTGCCGTCGTTACGATCGTGATATTCATGCCCTGTACCGCACCCGTGTGGTTCGGGTCAATCTCAGGAAAAATCATCTGCTCTTTAAGACCCAGCGTATAATTCCCCTGACCATCAAACCCCGTAGCAGAAACCCCCCGGAAGTCGCGAATACGCGGCAGAGCCGCATTGATCAGCCGATCCAAAAAGTCATACATACGCTTGTGCCGTAAGGTCACCTTTGCCCCAATACTCATGCCCTCACGCAACTTGAAGTTGGAGATACTCTTACGCGCTTTAGTCACTAACGCCAGCTGTCCCGTAATCGCGGCCAACTCCTCTGTCACCTGCTTCAAGGTGTCCTTATCCGCACAACCCATACCCATATTCACGACAACTTTCGTCACGCGGGGTACTGTCAAACCATTCGTAAGCGCCAGTTTCTCCTTCAGCGCTGGTACGACTTCATCTCTATATTTCTCTATCATCGTCGACATTGCAGCCCTCAGTTATCGGTCAAAGACGTGACTGGACGCCTTGCTCTTGCGAAGCGGTTTATCGCCATCTTTGGCGCGACTGATCCGAACGCCCTTCTTGGCTTCAGGATCATATGGCATCAAATTCGACAGCGCAATCGGCGCCTCCCGATCAATGATACCGCCCTGCGGATTGTCCTGGGAGCGACGCACCGTTTTCTTCTTCAGATTTATGCCCTCGACGATGGCACGGCTCTTTTCGCCATCCACGAAAAGCACCTTGCCTGTTTTTCCGGCATTCACCCCGGAGATTGCGACGACATTATCGCCCTTTTTGATTCTTTTGATACTCACCTAGAACCCTCACCCGTTGAATGCCTACAACACCTCTGGTGCCAAGGACACAATCTTCATATAGTTCTTCTCACGCAATTCCCGCGCCACCGGCCCAAAAATGCGTGAGCCCATTGGATTTTGATTAGCATCAATCAAAACCACTGCATTATTGTCAAAACGTAAAGTTGATCCATCGGGTCGCTGAAGCGGATGCTTGGTTCGAACAATCAGTGCTGTGTGAACCTGCCCCTTCTTGACGGCGCAGTTAGGCTGCGCTTCTTGGATCGCGACCTTGATGAGATCGCCGACATAGGCATAGCGCTTGCGCTGCCCCAGAACCCGAAAACATTTCACACGCTTTGCGCCTGTATTGTCTGCGACCATTAATACCGCTTCTTCGGCTATCATCTCATACCCTCTATCACACGCCTAAGCGCGCTTTTCCTCAATTTTTACAAGGCGCCACCGCTTCAGCTTGCTCATTGGACGAGCCTCACTTATCACGACGTTGTCCCCTACAGTCGCCTGATTTTCCTCATCATGCGCATGAAACTTATTCACTTGACGTACGATCTTTCCATAACGTGGATGCGGCTTGCGCGTTTCCACCTGGACGATGATCGACTTGTCTCCGCTACGGCTCACAACA
This sequence comes from uncultured Victivallales bacterium, assembly GCA_964576795.1. Lineage (GTDB taxonomy): Bacteria > Verrucomicrobiota > Kiritimatiellia > UBA8416 > UBA8416 > JABGOW01. The sequence continues at coordinate 75,369 of CAZNWT010000005.1, read as the reverse complement.
GAGCCGCTTCGTGTCTTGCGATTCCCGCGCTTCTTTGTACCGAGTTCAACCATGGTTCTTCGCGCCTTCCCGTTCAAGTTCTCTTAGTACCGTCTTGATCCGTGCCACATCACGCCGAAGCGAACGCGCTTTCAGCGGTTGCTCCGCGCCATCTCCCGTATCCACACGAACCTGCAGGTTGAATAGCGCCTGACGCGTCTCATCGTAAGTCTCGCGTAACTCGTCGGCGGTCTTTTCTCTTAACTGCGTTGCTTTCATCGTCTTATCCCGTCTATTCCTAAGCTACTGCTTTTAGCCCTCGCCCCGCTTCACAAGGCGGGTTCGAACACCCAGCTTGGCATCTGCCAAACGTAGCGCTGAACGAGCCACATCCTCAGGGACACCAGCCACCTCAAAAAGCACACGCCCCGGCTTGACAACAGCTACCCAATACTCTGGGTTTCCCTTGCCCTTACCCATACGAACTTCAATGGGTTTCTGCGTAATGGGTTTGTCAGGGAAAATGCGAATCCAGAGCTTGCCCTTACGTTTCATATGACGATTAATCGCCACACGACAGGACTCAATCTGCGTAGCCTTAATCCAGCCACGCCCCATGCTCTTCAAGCCGAACTCCCCAAATGAAACCACGGTTCCACTCTTGGCAGAGCCCTTGCGCTTACCCTTCATCACCTTGCGGTGCTTGACTCTCTTAGGCATGAGTGGCATTGCGTTTCGCTCCCCTCTGACCCGCTTCTGGATCCTCGTCCTTCTTACACACCCATACCTTGATGCCAATCAACCCTGCAGTCGTCTTGGCTTCTGTAAATCCGTATTCAATGTTTGCGCGTAGCGTATGCAACGGAATCCGGCCCTCTTTGTACCACTCCGTACGGGCAAGTTCAGAGCCTCCCAAACGACCAGCAGCACGAATCTTGATTCCCTCAACCCCCAAATCCATAGCCATCTTCATTGCACGCTTCATCGCACGCCGGAACGACACACGTCGCACCATCTGCATGGCGATGTTCTCGGCAACAAGTTGTGCATTGGCATCAGGGTCTCGGATTTCCTTAATCTCGATATAAATTTCCTTGCCCGTTTTCTTTGCAATCTGCGCACGAATCCGCTCAATGTCCTGGCCCTTTCGTCCAATGACAATCCCAGGACGCGCCGTGTGAATGCTGATACGCACCCGATTCGCATAGCGCTCGATATCCACCCGCGCCACTGCAGCACTCTCGAGTCGTGTCTTGATAAGATCACGAATATCAAGGTCTTCATTCAGCATCGTGCCGAAATTCTTCTTGCCTGAGAACCATCGTGACCGCCAATCTTTATTGACAGCTACTCTCAGTCCAATTGGATTTACTTTTTGTCCCAAAGCTGGATCCTCCTAAAAGCCTAGCAGCGTGAAAAGCCTGCTTATGTACATGTTTACTTCGCGTCCGTCAAAACAATCTTGATGTGACATGTCTTTTTTACGATATGTCTCACCATACCACGGGCCCGAGGCCAGTAGCGCTTCATTCGCTGTCCCTCGTCAATAACAGCACTCTTCACCCGCAAATCATCAACTGCAAGATCTGCATTACTCTCTGCATTCGCTATTGCAGACTTTAACGTCTTGCCAAGCTGAAATGCCGCTTTTCGCTCACTAATCGTTGTAATGCGCAACGCATCTGCCACCGACTTCCCCTGTATCTCACGCGCCAAATCACGCGCCTTTGTCGGGGACATCCGCACTCGCTTCGCTATCGCCTGAACTTCCATTTCAAATTCTCCCACCTCAACCCGAAATTTACTTCAGGGCAATAGTCTTATCGGTATGTGAGCCATGACGACGGAATGTACGCGTTGGTGCAAACTCCCCCAAACGATGCCCCACCATATTCTCGGTAATAAATACAGGAATGTGCTGTTTTCCGTTGTGTATGCCCATCGTGTGCCCAACAAATTCAGGCATAATCATTGAGCGACGCGACCAAGTTTTGATCGGACGACGGTCTCCTGAACGATTCATCCGCTCAATCTTCCTGAGCAAACTCGGTTCAACGTAAGGTCCCTTTTTAATGGAGCGTGACATAGATTACTTTCTCCGCTTAACAATGAACTTGTTTGAAGGCTTGCGTTTTCCGCGCGTCTTACCGCCCTTGGCCAATTGACCCCAAGGCGAGGTCGGATGTCCACCACCGGACGTACGGCCCTCACCACCACCCATTGGATGATCCACTGGATTCATGGCAACACCACGCACCGTTGGGCGAACTCCACGCCAGCGTTTGCGACCCGCCTTACCATCTTTAACTTTCGAATGCTCTGCATTACCCATCTGCCCCACCGAGGCCATGCAACGCACATGAAACAGGCGGATCTCACCAGATGGCAACTTCAGCTGGGCATACTTGCCCTCGCGTGCCATGAGCTGAGCACTACCCCCTGCCGAGCGGCACACTTTACCACCACGCCCAGGTTCAAGCTCAATGTTATGGATATACATGCCTAGAGGAATGTTTGCCAGCGGCAAGGCATTTCCCACAATCGCCTCAGCATCGGATCCCGATACCACCTCAGAGCCCACCTTCAATTTCGAAGGAGCTAGAATGTATCGCTTCTCGCCATCCACATAATGCAATAAGGCAATGTTCGCAGAGCGATTCGGATCGTACTCAATCGTCGCCACTTTAGCAGGAATACCTACCTTGTCGCGTCTAAAGTCGATCTGACGATATTTCCGTTTGTGACCGCCACCATGGTGGCGAACAGTGATGCGTCCCGCTGAGTTGCGTCCGGCCCGTTTCTTGGTCGCCTTCGTCAACGAACGCTCAGGCTTCGTTTCGGTAATCTCGTCGAACGCCGAGACGGTTGTAAACCGCATGCTCGGAGTCGTCGGATTGTATTTTTTCAGTGCCATCGTTCTTCTTCCCTATCAGCGCGTAGCACGCGTTACGTCATATCAATGCGATTGCCATCAGCAAGCGTCACCACTGCACGCTTCCAATCAGAGCGCTTGCCATACTTTGCCGTACGCTGGCGCTTCTTCTTGCCTATATAGTTCATCGTGTTGACTTGCGTCACTTTCACGTCAAATAGCGACTCCACAGCACGCTTGATCTCTACCTTGTTCGAGCTGGGGGTCACTTCGAAGATGTACTTGTTCGCCTCAGCGAGCAAAGTACCCTTCTCGGTAACTTGAATCTTCTTGATGATCGAACGGGAATCTTTCATCACTTCTCCAAACGCGTCTTGAGTTGGTCCATACCGGCGCTATTAACAACAACGGTTGGATACCGCAACAATTGGTATACGTTGACATCTGCGGCCCGCACGACCTCAATACGAGGAAAATTACGCGAGGCCAAAGCCAAATTCGAGTCGATCTGATCAACAATCAAAAGCAGCGGAGCTTTCACACCCATCGCTTCAATCATTGATGCAAACACCTTTGTCTTGGCGGCTTCCAGAGCAATCTGCTCTACCACCCGGATCTCACCATCGTTGAGTTTCTCACTCAACGCACGACGAAAAGCTAATTTCGCCACTTTTTTGTTTATCTTGGAACCGTAGTAGCGAGGACGTGGGCCGAATGCCGTTGCACCACCACGCCACACGGGAGACTGACGGTAACCGGCACGTGCACGGCCTGTTCCCTTCTGCTTCCATGGCTTGGCTCCCGTGCCAGCAACTTCCCCCTTCGTGAGTGTACATGCCGTGCCTGCACGACGGGCATTTTGCATCGCCACGACAACATCGTGAACGGCCTGCGTACCCTTCTCAAGCTCCAGCAGCTCCATTGGCAACGCATAGTCACCAACCTCACCACCACTCATATCAAATATCTTCACATTACTCATGAGGAGCGCTCCGTCTTCTTCAACGCTTTCTTCACCAGAACCAGACCACCATTCGGGCCTGGAACCGCGCCTTGAACAATCAATAAGTTATCGTCTCCGCGAACATCCAGAAGCTTCAAATTCTGCTGCGTGACACGCGTATTGCCCATGTGACCCGGCATCCGCTGCCCTTTGGCAACGCGCCCTGGATAGGCACACTGGCCGATGGATCCTGGACGACGACGCGAATGTCCACCATGCGTCATGCGGCCACCACCCATATTGTAACGCTTCACGACGCCCTGAAAACCGCGGCCTTTAGAGTTACCCACTACGTCCACATAAGAGGCACCTTCAAACATCGCTGCCGTAACCGTCTCCCCAACGGCAGTCGCGTCGCTTGCCTCACACAAGAACTCGCGCTGAATGCGGTATGTATCTACACCCGCTTTCTTGAATACACCCACTTCGGATTTCCGAAGACGGGACTCACGCTGTGGATCAAAGGCCAATTTGAGAGCCTCATATCCATCCGCAGCCGTTGTCTTACGCTGTACAACAACGCACGGGCCTGCTGCAATAACCGTCACCGCTACCCGGCGACCGTCTGCATCAAAGACCTGCGTCATTCCTAGCTTTTTTCCAATCAGTCCGTTCATGGTACCTTCACTCAGATCTTGATCGTTATGTCCACACCCGCCGGCAGGTTTAACTTCTTCAGTTCATCCACCGTCTTTGCCGTCGGCTCTATAATATCGAGGAGTCGCTTATGCGTACGCATCTCAAACTGCTCCATCGACTTCTTATCAACAAAAGGACTCCGGTTTACCGTGAACCGCTCAATTCGCGTCGGTAACGGCGTCGGGCCAGCGACTTGCGCCCCTGTCCCGCGTGCTGTGTCTATAATGTCAAGGACTGCTTGATCCAAAACACTATGATCATAAGCCTGCAAACGAATTCTTATGCGCTGACCATCCATTCGAGTATCACCTGTTAAGTAGCTCGTTCTTTAATTGCGCCGGGGCAATTTCAAACTGCTCCGGCTCCATCGTGTAATTGGCCCGTCCACGCGTCAATGACCGGATCGCAGTTGAATAGCCAAACATCTCGGCAAGCGGAACCGCCGCATGCACAACTTGTAAGACTCCACGATTTGTCATATTCCGTACCTTACCACGTCGACTGTTAATGTCCCTGAGGACATCACCCATATGTTCGGCCGGAGTCACTATCTCCAACGCCATAATCGGCTCAAGGAATTCCGGGCAAGCCTTTGATACCGCCTCTCGAAACGCCAATGTTGCCGCTGTCCTAAATGCGACTTCCGTTGAGTACTCAGGGGCTACCCTCGCATCGACTACCCGCACGGCTATATCCGTTACCGCGTAGCGACTTAAAACTCCCGTCGTCGCTCCATCTCTCAGACCGTCCTCAACACTCTCCCTGAATTTTTCAGGTAACGTGCTTTTGGAAAGCTCAAACGTTATTTCATTTCCAGAACCTCGATCCCGAGGTTCAACTTCAAGAACCAAATTTGCATAATGCCGTTGACCGCCTAAATCACGATCAAACTCATGGGAAGCTTTTCCCGCTCGCGTCACCGTCTCGTGGTAGGCCACCATTGGCTTACCCGTGTTTGCGGCAACCTTGAACTCCCGCAATATCCTATCTTTCAAAATCTCTAAGTGAAGCTCCCCCATTCCACTCATAACGGTCTGTCCCGTCTCAGGGTTGCTTCGAATCACACAGGAGGGGTCTTCCCCAGCGAGTGTGGCCAGTGCATCCACTAGCTTATCCCGATCTGCACGCGTCCTTGGCTCAATCGCCATGAACATTACCGGTTCAGGGAATCGAATTCCCGCCAGCAACACGGGCGCATTCTCTACGCACAACGTATCGCCTGTTGTTGCCTCCCTCAGTCCTGAAACCGCACCAATCTCTCCGGAATAAAGCACATCAATCTCTACGCGCTCGTCAGCATGCAACTGCATCAGACTCATGATCCGCTCACGCTTCCGGGTTCGCGGATTGAAAATGTTCTGTCCCTTCTTGATCTGCCCAGAGTAAACACGAACAAACGCGATACGTCCAAGGTAAGGATCTGTCATCAGTTTGAAGGCCAGCGCACTGGCGGGTCCAAAATCATCCGGTTCACGGATAACGGCCTCTTCCGTCTTGGGGTTAACACCCTCAATTGGAGGCACATCTAATGGGGATGGAAGGTACGCCACAATGGCGTCTAGAAGCGGCTGCACCCCTTTGTTTTTTAGCGAGGAGCCACACAAAACAGGGGTCATCTCGTTAGCAGCGACGACACGCCTGATGCCTGCTTTAAGGACATCTACAGACACGTCGCCCTGTTCGAGAAAGGCTTCAAGGACGATTTCGTCCCTCTCAGCAACCTTTTCAACAAGTTCTGCCCTCGCAGACTCAGCTGCAATGGACACGGATTCGGGTATATCACCATGGGTTAGCTTTGCACCATAGCCTTCTTCGTCAAACAGGATTGATTTCATCTCAATCAGGTCAACTAGGCCCACATAGGTTTCCTCGGCACCAATTGGAATTTGAATCGGAACCGCATTTGCGCCAAGGCGCTCGCGCATTTCCAACACTACTGTGTCGAAACTTGCACCCATGCGATCCATCTTATTCACAAAGGCTAACCGGGGAACATGGTAACGATCTGCTTGATGCCAGACCGTTTCCGACTGGGGTTGCACCCCACCTACTCCACAAAAGACGCCAACCGCTGCATCCAACACACGTAGCGACCGCTCCACTTCGACCGTAAAGTCCACATGGCCAGGCGTGTCGATAATGTTGATCTGGTGGTCATCCCAGAAGCAGGTGGTTGCAGCACTTGTTATAGTGATGCCCCTCTCCTTCTCCTGCGCCATCCAGTCCATTACCGTGTTGCCTTCGTGGACCTCTCCAATCTTATGAACGCGACCGGCATAGAAGAGCATTCGCTCTGTTGTTGTCGTCTTTCCGGCGTCTATGTGAGCTATAATCCCAATGTTCCGTACTTGAGATAACGCATGACCACGATCTGGAGCCTCCCGGCATTTGTTTCCAGACCCCTTGGTTTTTGCGTTACTGCCCAAGACGGCACCCACACTTGTTTCTCGATGTCAAAGAACACAAACTACTACCACGCATAGTGGGCAAAAGCCTTATTGGCCTGAGCCATCTTATGCGTATCTTCTCGCTTCTTAATGCAGGCACCCTGATTATTATAGGCGTCTAGCAACTCTACCGCAATGGCCTGCTCCATAGCCATACCACGACGGGCAGAGGAATACTGCACCAGCCAACGCAATGCCAGCGCAAGCTGACGACGCGTACTGATTTCCACGGGTACCTGGTAAGTGGCACCACCAACGCGGCGAGACTTAACCTCAACCCGTGGTTTAATATTATCAACGGCGCGAATCAACACTCCCAGAGGATCCTGTTCGGACTTCTCCTGAATCTTGTTCATCGCTCCATAAATGATCTTTTCAGCAGTGGACTTTTTCCCAGCGCGCATGACGTAGTTGATCACCCGCGCAACCAACTCACTGTTATACTTCGGATCCGGTAATACCGTCCGCCGCTCAGCTTTGCGTCTGCGTGCCATAAAGTAATTCCTTGCTCAGCGGAGTCTAAGACTTCGCTTTCTTCTTTACACCATACTTCGAACGACCGCGATTGCGTCCGTCCACCCCGAGACTGTCAAGTGCTCCGCGTACAACATGGTACCGAACACCAGGCAAATCCTTAACTCGCCCACCACGCACCAAAACCACACTGTGCTCTTGGAGATTGTGACCTTCGCCACCAATATAGGCGCTAACCTCAAAACCGGATGTCAGACGAACACGTGCAACTTTACGTAACGCTGAGTTCGGCTTCTTCGGTGTCTGAGTCTTTACTTGAAGACAAACACCACGTTTTTGAGGGCAACCCACAAGCGCAGGTGCTTTGCTCTTCTTCTTGATCTGCTTGCGGCCTTTTCTGACCAACTGATTAATTGTAGGCATTCTACCTGTCCTTGTTTTGGCAAACGAAGCTCGGAATGTACCAAAGCTATAACCCTAGTTACAAGCCTTTATCCCATAATTGTTCAAACTTTCTTTCTGCCTCTTCAATGTCAACCAAATCCTCTTCGGCAATGGGATCTACCAGCGGCACAAGCTTGATGTTGTGATGCAGATGGAAACCGGTACCGCCAGGAATCAGGTGGCCCATTATAACATTCTCTTTGAACCCACGAAGCTTGTCGATTCGGCCTAGCGTGGCGGCATCCGTCAGTACACGAGTTGTGTCCTGGAAGGAAGCTGCCGAAATGAAACTCTCTGTTTCCAAAGATGCCTTCGTGATGCCAAGCAATGATGGCGACGCTTCAGCCGGCCGTTTTCCTTCTTCAATGGCGGCTTCATTGATCTCAAGAAAACGCTGACGTGAGACTTGTTCACCCCAAAGCAATTCAGTGTCGCCCGGATTCGTGATCTTAACCTTACGCAACATCTGGCGTACAATACACTCGATGTGCTTATCGTTAATCTCCACGCCCTGTAGACGATAGACCTGCTGTACTTCGTTCACGAGGTACTCCTGAAGCTCCTGCGGTCCGCAGACTTCAAGAATCTCCTGAGGTACGATCGGACCTTCCGTAAGCTGCTGCCCCTTCTTGACACGATCCCCCTTGAAGACCACAATGTGCTTACCCATCGGTATGAGATGCTCTTCGGTGTCTCCCGTAATCTCATCACTAATAATCAGACAGCGACGGCCACGTTGATTCTCTCCAAAATCGACGAGGCCTTCGATCTTCGCAATTTCTGCAGCATCCTTCGGTTGACGTGCTTCAAATAGCTCTGCAACACGCGGCAAACCACCCGTGATGTCCTTAGTCTTGGACTCTTTGCGCGGCGTCTTAGCCAAAAGCTCACCCGCTGTAACGGAATCACCCGCTTTCACAACCACGTGAGCACCCGCCGGAATACTGTAGAACCCAAGAACCTCGCCACTCTCATGCTCAATAATGATCTGAGGATGCAGATTCTCTTTGCTGTCCAGAATAACCGTTCCACTCATGCCCGTGGCTTCATCCAATTCCATCTTCACCGAGACATTCTCGACAAAGTCATGAAAGCGAACCTTACCAGCCTGTTCGGCCAATACCGGCACACTGTACGGATCCCACTTGGCCAGACAGGTTCCCTTCTTGAGTGAGCCACCATCCTCAACCAAGACAACAGCACCCATGGCAAGCGTATAGCGTTCAACTTCATGCCCTGATGCATTGTGTACGCTAATCACACCATTCTTGTTCAGCACAACATTATCACCCTCGGTGTTCTGCACCACGCGCAATTCATGATAACGCACCGACCCCTTGTGCTTCACGATAATCTCAGGCTGCTTGAACACAGAACTCGCAGTGCCACCAATATGGAACGTACGCATGGTGAGCTGGGTTCCAGGTTCGCCAATCGACTGTGCCGCAATAATGCCCACTGCCGTCCCCACCTCGGCCGCATTGCCCGTGGCCAAATCACGCCCATAGCAGCGTGCACAAAGACCACGACGGCTCTCACAGGTCAGCACGCTGCGAATACGAACGCGCTCAACACCAGAAGACATAATTAGAGCGGCCTTCTCCTCGTCGATCTCATCGTTCATCTTACAGATCACTTTTCCAGTAGTGGGATCTATGATATCGGTCAGAGCTGTACGCCCCAAAACTCGAGTATCCAAACCAACGAGTTCTTCATCACCTTCTGTAATCGCTTTGATCTCAATACCGTTAACCGTATTGCAATCCTGCTCAACAACGATGACATCCTGTGCCACATCAACAAGCTTTCGCGTCAGGTAACCCGCATCAGCGGTTTTCAACGCCGTATCTGCCAATCCCTTACGGGCACCGTGTGTACTAATAAAATATTCAAGAACACTCAGGCCTTCACGGAAATTGGACGTAATCGGACGTTCAATAATCTCACCAGACGGCTTCGCCATCAAACCACGCATGCCGGCAAGCTGACGAATCTGTTGACGACTACCACGCGCCTTAGAATCAACCATCATGAAGACAGGGTTGGTCTCATCACTACCCTTATTTTCCTCAATGGCCGTATACATTGCGTTCGAAATCTCTTCCGTAGCATGCGTCCAGATATCGACGATCTTGTTGTAGCGCTCGCCATCCGTAATCACACCCTTGCGGTACTGGGCATCTACCTCGGCAACCTGCTTACGGGAACCAGCAAGAATTTCTGGTTTCTCCGGTGGAATGATCATGTCAACCATACCAATTGAGACTCCCGCCAGTGTTGCGTGCTCGAACCCCGTTTCCTTCAATGCATCTAGCGCTATTACAGTTGCTGCATGTCCAGCACGCTTATGGCAATGCCAAATCAACGAACCCAGAACACCCTTGTCAACGGGCTTATTTACAAAGCCAATTTCCTCAGGCCAGACCTCATTGAAGAACACACGACCCACAGTAGTCTCAATAACACGTGTTTCGGAATCACCAAAGGCCGTATCTTTACCAAAATCCGGGTTCCGCAGGCGAATCCGGTCATGAACGGTGACCGCACCCTCAACATGTGCCAATAGCACTTCGTTGTTATTCACGAAAATCGGAAGATGCTCAAGCGCATCAGGATCATGTCCGGGGCGGAATTTACGCATCTTGTCCGCTTGCGACAGCGTCGTCATATAATAAATGCCTAACGCAATATCCTGCGTCGGTGTCATTACCGACTTTCCACTTGAGGGTGAGAAGATACTGTTGGTTGACATCATCAACAAACGCGACTCAAGCTGCGCTTCAATTGAAAGCGGAACATGAACTGCCATCTGGTCACCATCGAAGTCAGCGTTAAAGGCTGTACACACCAGCGGATGCAGATGAATGGCTTCTCCCTCAACCAATTTCGGCTCAAACGATTGAACACTCAAGCGATGCAAGGTCGGAGCACGGTTAAGCATAACCGTCTTGTCTTGCGTAATCTCCTCGAGAATATCCCAGACTTCGTCAGACTGACGCTCAATCAATTTTTTGGCGCTGCGCACCGTATGCACAACACCCATCTCCTTAAGACGACGAATGATGAACGGCTCAAACAGCGTCAATGCCATCTTCTTGGGCAATCCACACTGGTTCAACTTCAACTCTGGCCCCACAACAATGACGGAACGACCGGAGTAATCCACTCGCTTTCCGAGTAGATTCTGACGGAAACGGCCACCCTTACCGCGAAGCATATCGCTCAAGGACTTCAGGGGACGATTTCCGGCGCCGGTCACAGGCCGTCCATGACGCCCGTTGTCAAAGACAGCGTCAACGGCTTCCTGTAGCATGCGCTTCTCATTGCGAATGATGACATCTGGCGTTTTAAGCTGCTGAAGGTTCTTCAAACGATTATTACGATTGATGACGCGACGATACAGATCGTTTAGATCCGATGTAGCAAAGCGACCACCCTCTAGAGGCACCAACGGACGCAAGTCCGGCGGAATCACAGGAAGCACGTCCAGAATCATCCACTCCGGCCGCGTTACGCTCGTGCGAAACCCCTCAGTAACTTTCATTCGCTTCGAAAGCTTCTTACGAGTCTGCTTGCTGCGCGTCTTCTCCATCGCCGCTTCGAGCTCAATCATCAACTCTTCAAGTTTAACGGCCGTGAGCAGATCGCGAATGCCTTCCGCTCCCATCTTGGCAGAGAATGAATCTCCGTACTTCTCCCGCGCTTCACGATACTCAAGTTCGTTCAGAAGTTGCTTCGCTTTAAGGGGTGTATCACCAGCATCCGTAACAATATAATCTTCATAGTACAACACCCGTTCAAGACTGCTTGCCGTGATATCCAGCATCAATCCAATGCGACTCGGGGTACACTTGAAGAACCATATGTGAGAGACCGGTACGGCCAATTCAATATGCCCCATGCGTTCGCGACGCACGCGGGATACCGTAACCTCAACACCACAACGATCACAAATCACACCCTTGTGCTTGATGCGCTTGTACTTTCCACAGCTACATTCCCAGTCCCGTGTCGGGCCAAAAATGCGCTCGCAGAACAATCCACCGCGCTCAGGCTTATAGGTTCGATAGTTGATCGTCTCAGGGTTCTTAACTTCACCACGGCTCCAGGAGCGGATCGTTTCCGGCGCCGCCAGCGTGATGCCAACAGAGTTGAATGTGCCGACCTCGCTCAAGCCACTTGTTTCTTTGCCTAGGATTGGATTCAAAGTATAGCCTCCCGGCTTCTAATAGGTTAAAGCAATCGGTCTTTTTTATCGCCTTCAATCAGAACATCAAGACACAGTCCACGCAATTCGTTGATAAGCACGCTAAAGGATTCCGGCATTCCAGCCTCAAGCGTGTTTGTCCCCTTAACGATGGACTCATAAATCTTCGTGCGACCCGCAACATCATCACTCTTGACTGTCAATAATTCCTGCAAGGCATAGGCGACACCATACGCTTCAAGCGCCCACACTTCCATCTCTCCGAGACGCTGCCCACCATACTGAGCTTTGCCTCCGAGCGGTTGCTGAGTCACAAGAGAGTAAGGGCCAACAGCACGAGCATGAATCTTGTCTGTGACGAGATGGTGCAACTTCAGAATGTAGATCTGCCCCACCACAATGCGCTGATCAAACGGTTCTCCCGTTCGACCATCATAAAGGACGGTCTTTCCATCGCGCTCCATTCCGGCCTGCTCCATCATGTCTTCAATATCGCGCTCCGCAATACCGTCGAACACAGGTGTTGCTGCATGAATTCCAAGAATCTTACAGGCGGCGCCAAGATGCGTTTCAAACACTTGACCCAGATTCATTCGTGAAGGAACACCCAGCGGATTCAAAAGAATGTCAACCGTCGAACCATCCGGCAAGAATGGCATATCACCATCCGGAACGAGTCGAGAAACAACACCCTTATTTCCGTGGCGACCGGCAAGCTTATCCCCTACCGAGAGCTTCTTTTTGGCTGCAACATAAACCCTTACCTGCTTGATAATGCCGGCATCAAGGTCATCTCCACTTTCCAAACGCTCAAGGGCTCGCTGACGCTCTTCATCAAGATCGACAAGTTTAGGTTTATACTCGCCAATAATCTCATCAATCTTGATCTGAATCGGACTGCTCTCAATCTGAATATGATCGCTTGCAGCTGCCAATTTTCGAAGGAGCGTTTTAGTGATCTTGCGATTTGCCGGGATAATAACTTCCCCCGCTTCCGCATCACGTACATCCAATGGGATTTTTTCTCCCAATAGAATGTTGCTCAGCGCTTCGGTCAGATCCTCGTGGAGTTCCTGCCGATTCGTCTTATGCTCCTCTTCTATAGCTTTCCGCTGTCGCTTACGCTCTGTCGGGGTAGCTTCGGCCCGCTTCGCCTCTTTGTGCGCCGTGACTTTCACGTCCATCACGATTCCGTAGGTACCACTTGGAACTGTCAGCGACGTATCACGGACTTCCGCAGCCTTCTCTCCGAAGATCGCTCGCAACAGGCGCTCTTCCGGCGCCAGCTCCGTCTCACTCTTCGGCGTAATCTTGCCAACCAGAATGTCACCAGGACGGACTTCCGCTCCTGGACGAATCACACCATCCGGTCCAAGGTTGCGAAGGGCTTCCTCTCCCACATTCGGAATGTCACGCGTGATCTCTTCCGGGCCAAGTTTTGTATCACGGGCACCCACTTCAAATTCCGAGATCTGGATGCTCGTGAACGTATCAGCACGCACTAAGCGTTCGCTGATAATAATAGCATCCTCGAAGTTGTAGCCAGCCCACGGCATAAACGCAACCTGCAGATTCTTACCAAGCGCGATCTCGCCCTGATCCGTAGCAGGTCCATCCGCAAGAGTCTCCCCAATCTTCACCTTTTGTCCAACGCGAACAATAGGCTTCTGGTTAATGCAGGTTCCTGCATTTGATCGACGAAATTTTTCCAGAACATACTCGCAATACGTGTCAGCACCGGACCGCTTGGTTGGCATCTTTCCATCTTTTGAGACAACGATCTTTTTGGCCGTAACATACGCCACAACACCATCGCTCTTAGAAACCACCATGACACGCGAATCGCGTGCAGCACGTCCTTCGAGGCCCGTAGCAACAAATGGACGCTCGGAACGTAGCAGAGGCACCCCCTGGCGCATCATGTTCGCACCCATCAAAGCACGGTTAGCATCATCATGCTCCAAGAATGGAATCATTCCGGCAGCGATACTAATCACCTGCTTCGGAGAAACATCCATGTAGTTAATCTCTGTCCCCGGGACTTCCAGAAAATCGCCACGATGCCGCACAGATACCAGAGGATTTACAAAATCACCATTATCCGCCAAAGGCGCATTTGCCTGAGCAATCACGTACCGCTCTTCTTTATCTGCAGATAGGAACTCGACCTCATCGGTGACTCGGCCGTTCTTCACCTTGCGGTAAGGACTTTCAATGAAACCAAAATCATTAACACGGGCATAGATACTCAACGATGAGATCAAACCAATGTTTGGTCCTTCAGGAGTCTCGATCGGACAGATGCGACCATAGTGACTGCTGTGCACGTCTCGTACCTCGAACCCGGCACGCTCACGACTCAAACCACCTGGTCCTAACGCGCTGAGACGACGCTTATGCGCCAGCTCAGACAGAGGGTTCGTCTGATCCATGAATTGGCTCAACTGACTGCGCCCAAAGAAATCCTGAACAACAGCCGATAGCGATTTGGAATTGACCAAACGCTGTGGCGTCAAAACACCCGTTGAGGGATCAAACAGTGTCATACGTTCGCGGATAAGACGCTCAGTACGCGCCAGCCCAACACGACACTGATTCTCCATCAGCTCCCCAACGGTACGAACACGGCGGCTTCCGAGATGGTCAATATCATCAACATTCTCGGCACCACGACGGACATTGATCAAATGCCGTAAGGCTTCAATCACATCCCGCTCGTCTAGAACACGCATCTCATTGTCAATCTCTCCGTCCAATCCCAGCTTCTGGTTGATCTTGTAACGGCCCACACGACCGAGATCGTAACGGCGCGGATCAAAGAACAAACGGCGGAGCAGTTGACGAGCATTGGATGGCGTCGCAGGATCACCAGGACGCAGTTTGTGATAAATATCCTTCAGAGCGTCATCAGAAGACCGGGTCGGATCCGCCTTAAGGCTCTGGAGAAGAACACCCTCATCCCAAGAAACATCAACAATGTTAACACTCTTGACCCCAGCCGCCTTGATCTGTGTCACGGCAGCATCCGTAACCGGCTCATATTTGCGGGCAAGAATCGTTTTCGAGTCGAGATCAATGATGTCGTCTTTGAAGACTTTGGAAATGTAATCGGACTCGTCCAACGACGCCGTGAGCTTCAGCTCAGCAAAGTCATAATAGAGACCTAACACTTCCTCGTCGGATCCGTATCCAAGAGCGCGCAGGAACGTCGTCGCCAGAAACTTACGACGACGGCGTTTGCGATCCATATAGATCCAGATCAAGTCCGAGGTGTCGAACTGGATTTCAATCCACGAACCCCGATCCGGGATGATACGCATGGAGTACAGCGTAGCCCCATTGGCATGGGTTGATTTCTCTGAACAAATTCCAGGCGAACGATGTAGCTGACTCACGACAACGCGCTCAGCCCCATTCACCACAAATGCACCCGTATCGGTCATCAATGGCACTTCACCCATATAAACCACATCTTCTGTGACGTGATCTCCATCTTTAAGACGGAAGGTTACATGCAACGGAGCAGCAAAAGTCTGCCCCTCATAGACACTCTCTACTGGGTCCAACTTCGGATCCGAGAGCTCATACTTTACAAAGTCCAGGATGTAACGACCATCGTAACTTTCGATAGGAAATACCTCGCGAAAGACGCTCTCTAATCCCTGAGCCTTACGTTTGTCCGATAATAGATCGCGCTGCAAAAAGTCGCAATACGACCGTGTCTGCACGTCAATCAAATCTGGCGGATCAATGATTTCCCGCAGTTTTCCGAAATTTATTCTTTCGACCACCAAGGCACCTCGCTGTTAGATCAAAAACGACTTGAAGAAAACGGTGAATAGCAAAACCGTTGCTACTTCACTTCGACCGTAGCACCGGCCGCTTCAAGTTTGCCCTTGATCTCTTCAGCTTCGTCCTTGGAAACGCCCTCTTTAACAGCCTTCGGAGCAGCTTCAACCAAGTCCTTCGAGTCCTTCAAACCCAAACCGGTGATCGCTCGCACTTCCTTGATGACTCCGATCTTCTTAGCACCCATCTCTGTGAGGATTACGTCAAACTCAGTTTTCTCTTCAACAGCACCACCACCATCGACGGGGGCAGCCGCAGCAGCTGCCATTGGTGCAGCAGCCGTCACGCCCAGACGATCTTCAAGCGCCTTGACGAGCTGTGAGAGTTCCAGAACGCTGATGCCCTCGATCCAATCAATGAATTCGGCCATCTTACCTTCAACAACTTGTGCTTCTTTGACCTCTTCAGTCATAACTCATTTCTCCTTTTTCACGCAGTCCGTTACGCAGCGCTATTCTTCTTTTCTTCAATTGATTTCAATACATACAACACGCTCAACACCTTCGCATTCATAACGCCAACCAGTGACGTCATTGGTGCCTGAACCGTACCAACAAACTGACTCAGCAATACGTCGCGCGGTGGAATCTTTGCCATCGCCTCAACGTCGTTTGCCGACAGAGTCTGTTCATTTAGGATTCCGCCCTTCAGGACAGGAAGCCCATTAATTTTCGCATATTTTGTGAGAACTTTGGCCGTCGCAGAGGGATCGCCTTTTCCTGTAATCAGGCCGGTCGGTCCTTGAAGGTCGTTGGCAAGCGCCTTGCGGCGATCATCACCCATAGCGATTCCAATGAAGCTGTTCTTCAGCACGTGCATCTCGGAGTCAGTCTCCGCGAGCGCCTGCCGAATCTCGGCAAACTGCTTAACATTCATCCCTCGATAGTCCGCAAGAAATGCGTACTCCGCGGCATCAAGTGCAGCCTTTGCCTCACGCACAATAGATTCTTTTTCCAGTCTCATCGTATTCTACCCCGCAAGCTGATCCCTGACATTTACCCGAAGTCCAACCCCCATCGTGGATGTCAGGCTGCAATTCTTGATATACGTACCCTTGGCCCCAGCCGGCTTTGCCGCCTTGATGGCATCAATGATCGTATTGAGATTCTCCACAAGATGAGCTGCCTCGAAGGAGAGCTTACCTGCGGGTGTGTTAATGTTGCCATTGCGATCCATGCGGAATTCAACCCGCCCGGCCTTGGCTGCCTTAACCGCCTGTACCGTATCATCTGTTACCGTTCCCGTTTTGGGATTCGGCATCAGCCCTCGCGGCCCTAGAACACGACCCAGTTTGCGCACCTCTTTCATCGCTTCCGGCGTTGATATCGCAACGTCAAAATCGGTAAAACCGCCTTTGACCTTCTCAATCATGTCCTCGTTGCCAACAAAATCGGCCCCCGCTTCCAGAGCCGCATCTGCAGCTGCACCCGAAGCAAATACAAGTACCCGCACCGCTCGCCCCGAGCCATGCGGTAACCCGCACGTTCCGCGAACTGAATTATCAGACTTTCCTGCGTCCAACCCCATCTTCATGGAAAGTTCGACGGTCTCGTCAAACTTTGCCACCGGGTTAGCCTTAAGAAAATCCACTGCGGCCTCAATTGACAGCACCTCAGTCGGTGCTTGCGCCTTGATGCCCGCGTATGTCTTTCCGTGTTTCGGCATATGGTATTGGTTCCCCTCTGTGATGACCTGCCCGCATTCGCAAGCAACTCGGTCTTCGCTCTCTCCCTATCATCCGCACTCACGGAGACGGCTCAAAAGCTCCCGTTTAACAGATCCTTTAATCTACAACGTCGATGCCCATACTACGGGCGGTTCCGGCAATGATTTTGATTCCCGCTTCTTCGTCGTTGGCATTGATGTCTGCCATCTTGAGCCGTACGATTTCAAGCAGCTGATCCCGCGTCACAGTCCCCACCTTTTCCAAGTTGGGCACGCCAGATCCTTTTGCCAACCCCACGGCACGTTTAAGCAGCGACGCAGCGGGTGGACTTTTTGTTATAAAGCTAAATGAACGATCTGCGTAGACACTGATGACTACCGGAATAACCAACCCTGCCTTATCCGCATCCTGAGTCTGTGCGTTGAACGCCTTGCAGAACTCCATGATGTTGACACCATGCTGTCCAAGCGCCGGACCAACCGGTGGTGCAGGATTCGCCTTACCTGCAGGAATCTGCAGCTTAATTTCACCGATGACTTTCTTGGCCATCTTGTCCTCACTCTCTATATGCGTTTAATGACGTTCGGGCGGGGGGACTATTATCCCCATCTAGACGCGTTCCACTTGCCAGTACTCAAGCTCAACTGGAGCCGTTCGACCAAAAATAGCAACCGAAACCTTAAGTTTTCCACGATCGGGGTCAATTTCTTCAACACAACCATTGAAGTTGAGGAACGGTCCATCGTTGATCTTGATGGTTTCTCCAGGCTCGAAGGCCACCTTGGGCGCTACCTTCTCCTGCTTCTCCTCAACTTGATTCAGAACAGAGTCAACTTCCTCAGGCAGTAGCGGAACCGGCCGTTCACCACCAACAAAGCCAATCACCCCACCGGTCTCCTTTATGAAGTGCCAGGAACGCTCAATCATCTCACGCTCAGGGCCATAAAGGGCAATATGCACAAGCACATATCCAGGAAAAAACTTTCGGGTTGTCGTGGAACGTACACCACGCTTCACTTCCGACACCTTCTCGGTGGGAATGATCACCTCATCAAGAAGATCTTCCATCTCCTCAATCTTGAGGCGCTTGTTAATGCTTTCCTGGACCTTGCCTTCCTGTCCCGTCAGCGTGTGAATCACAAACCATTGCTTGTCCATTGTATGCCTCACCCCTGCGGAACCAGCCACCGGAGCAAGGTGGCCAGAATTTTATCGCTAATACCTACAAAAACACCCAGCATGCAAACGGACACAATCACGATTACCGTGTGTGACACAAGCGTCTTTCGCTCCGGCCAGGAAGAACGTTTCATCTCAAGCACCACCTCATTGAGGAACGTCTTGAGTCGTGTGATTGTTGAATCCGTCTTCTGCTTCATGCCAGCGGACCTTTTTCTTATCCTCTAAACAAAACGTACCGGATGGGCCCACACACTCGGTGGTAAATACTCCCGGTTTCCGTGGCAGGCCAGGAGGGAATCGAACCCCCAACCCCCGGTTTTGGAGACCGGTGCTCTGCCAAATTGAGCTACTGGCCTATACTACAAATCGTTCAAATGAGTTCTACTTCGTCTCGCGGTGTATAGTGCGCTTACGCTCAAACGGACAGAACTTCTTCATTTCCAAACGCCCAGGCGTATTGGTCTTGTTCTTCTTCGTCATGTAATTTTTGCGTTTGCACTCAGTGCACGCCAATGTGACAAGTTCTCGTGCCATCTTTCCCCTGACTCACGCGAATCAACTTCGCCGCGCATGTTTGCGCGATAAAGTCGAAATCAACGGTTTATGGTGTCAATTCTCGACTACTTAAGAATCTTCGTTACCGTGCCAGCACCCACCGTGCGGCCACCTTCGCGGATAGCAAAACGCATCTTGTCTTCCAACGCAACGGGCTGGATCAATTTGACAAACATGCTGACACTGTCACCCGGCATCACCATCTCAACACCTTCAGGAAGCGTGATGTCGCCCGTTACATCCGTTGTGCGAATGTAGAACTGAGGACGGTAGCCCTTGAAAAATGGTGTGTGACGGCCACCCTCATCTTTGCTGAGAATGTAGACTTCGCAATCAAACTCCGTATGCGGTGTAATCGAACCGGGCTTGGCCAAAACTTGACCACGCTCCACGTCGTCTTTCTTTGTTCCACGAAGCAGAACACCAACATTATCACCCGCTTCACCCTGATCAAGCAACTTACGGAACATTTCCACGCCCGTTGCTGTCGTCGTGGCGGTATCATGGATACCCACGATTTCGACGGATTCACCCACTTTGATGATTCCACGCTCGATACGACCCGTAACCACGGTTCCACGTCCTTCAATCGAGAACACATCCTCAATCGGCATCAGGAATGCCTGATCTGTCACACGAACGGGCTCTGGAATGTAGGAATCAAGAGCATCCATCAGGTTCGTGATGCACTCACAGGCAGGATCATCAGCCGAGTTGGCATGCGTTGCCGAAAGAGCATCGCCACGAATGATCGGAATGTCGTCGCCTGGGAAGTCATACTTGGAAAGCAACTCACGGACCTCAAGCTCAACCAGCTCAAGCAACTCTTCGTCATCAACCAAATCAACCTTATTAAGGAAAACGACGATCGCAGGAACACCCACCTGACGAGCCAGTAAGATGTGCTCACGCGTCTGAGGCATCGGACCATCTGCAGCACTACATACCACAATCGCACCATCCATTTGAGCAGCACCCGTGATCATGTTCTTCACGTAGTCAGCATGTCCCGGACAGTCAACGTGCGCATAATGACGTGCGACCGTGCTGTACTCAACATGTGACGTTGCAATCGTCAGAATCTTTGTCGCGTCACGACGACCCTGAGATTCAGATGCCTTGGCAACTTCGTCGTAGGCGATGAATTCACTCAGCCCCTTAAGAGCCTGAACCTTGGTGATCGCCGCTGTCAGTGTCGTCTTGCCATGATCCACGTGCCCAATCGTTCCGACGTTCACGTGCGGCTTCGTTCTTTCGAACTTTTCCTTCGCCATGATGTTTCCTCCGTTGTCCTTGTTGCTGATTCAGTTACTATTCGTTGTCTATGTACGCTATCTCAAAAACTGGAGCCCATGAGCGGGATCGAACCGCTGACCTCGTCCTTACCAAGGACGTGCTCTGCCGACTGAGCTACATGGGCTACGATCCCAAACTCCCCATCATGACAGAAAAACAACAGAAATACGGCCTTAACCATTTGGCTAAGGTTCAAATTCCTGTTGTCTCAGATACGTTATTCCGCCTGTTTACTGCCCTAATATCCCAAAAAAAAACGAGCGCAAGACTATCATTCCATCAGTCTCTGTCAACAATTATTACCATTTTTTTAATCTTTTTTGAAAAGGCAATATTTGCACTCCAAAAAGCTCACTGCGGAACCCAGCGAAATCCGCAGTGAGCATTCACTCATTTCTGTAGCTTTCGGCTAAAGATTTTAAAAGTCAATGCCAACACTAACAGCCACGGGGTCTTCCAAAGGAAGATCGTACGAAGCATACACGTCGATCTCACTCATCTGACCTCCCTCAAGCGCACCGTCGTAGTCGTCAATATCAACATTACCCCAGGCACCCACGGTCAATCCGCCTAAATCACTGACCTCAAGACCAAGCTGGGTTACAGCCCCATCATTGAATATGACCCCACGTAACACATACGCACTTGCGAAGTCCAAAGAAAGACTGGCTTCTGTAGCGTAAAGCCCAGATCCAGCCACCAACATCACCGCCACCATTCCCACAACGTTCAATGTTCTGTTCATTTTGATTCCTACCTTATTTTGCTGTCGCGCCCACTCTGAAAGGCGCAACAATTATTTTCTTAACATTTATTCATTCTCAGCACTCTACTCAACATACGGCTTGACCCCAGCAAGAGCATTTCAACTGCTCTTTTTAGGTTAACGTGCCTACCCAACCACCGCCTTCCCTTTTTCCTCGGTTCTGATTCGGATGCACTCCAGCAGGTCCAAGACAAAGATCTTTCCATCGCCAATCTCCCCCGTGCGAGCACCCTCTATAATGGCATCCACCGTCTCTTTAACATAATCCGCATTCACCGCAATCTCGAGGCGCAGTTTCTTGAGAAGGTTGACCTCAACATCCACACCTCGATAGGACTCGTGATATCCCATCTGCTGGCCACACCCCAAGGCATTGGTCACAGACATCTTGTAAATCTTACTTCCATAGCCACTGAACTTTGTACGCTCAGCCATCGCATCAGACACGATGGTTGCGGCCGTGCCAGCAAACACCGTCTGAAAAATCAAAAACGTCCATTCCCAACCGCTGCCAGCAGGGTCCACCCCCCGAAAAGCCAAAAAATAACCCCCTTTGTGACATCAAACATGAGCCCAAAACTAACCAGATAAAAGGCAAGGGTGCCAATGGAGAAGTCCATCAGGTTCTTCATCATGATGTTGATTGCATTCTTTGCACGGGTAAATCCCGTCTCAACCATGGCAAACCCTGCCTGCATAAAAAACACGAGAAATGCCGCTATACACGTCCATACAATATCTAAGTTCAGCGTCACCTCATCTTTGGCTGCAGCAATAGCATCTGTAGTCGCAGCATCCTACGCCCACACTGCACTACCACACACAAGTGCTCCCGTAATAATCGTCCCCATCAACATGCATTTCATCACTCTCATGACTCTTCACCCTCCCCTTTTCTTGCCAGCGTATACAAACACGCTAATCTCACGCTTTGACCAACTTGAAATAACCCAATCGTTCGAACTGCGATGCTATATCGCAAATGACGTGTCAACATCTCAAACCGGACGCAAACATTAGTCGCATCTATTTTATAATAAACGCCTTATGAATGTCATCTCGAACAACACAAACCAAATCACCATAAACAAACAATACATTTATGTTGACAACTTTTATATTTGATACAAATATGTAATACTTAATGTAAAAAGTTCTTAGCCGATACTCTTAGTCCATACTCCTAGTCGGGTACACTTAGCCGAACCGCTTCATTATCGGTAAGTCAATTGCGACTAAACGCGTCAACTAGGAGTGGCAACTAAGCGTGAAAACGAGGAAGAACCCAGTTTTCCTTAGAGGAGCATATATATGAATATAGAATCACCAACACGAAACAGAAGTCGAGCTGAACAAGAGCTTGAAACCCTATATCGCATCTCACAAGCCATGGCACACCAACATGGCATTGCAGATCTACTCGATAAAGTTCTGGATATTCTGGATACCCAAATGGGGCTCGCGCGGGCAACACTTACACTTCGCCGTTTGGACTCAGACATTTTTGATATTGAAGCCTCTCGCGGTCTCTCTGCCAAAGAGCGCCAACTGGGCTCCTACAGACTGGGAGAGGGAATTACCGGGACGGTGGCACTAACGGGACAACCCGCTCTTATTCCTGATGTATCAACAAATCCAAACTTTTTGGACAGAACTCAGACCCGAAAAGCCAACAAGCTCGCCTTTATCTGTGTCCCCATCTCACATCAAAACGCAGTCGTGGGCACAATCAGCATTGACCGCCCCCTCGCCACCGAAGAAGAACTACAGCAGGATCTGAACTTTCTGAAACTTGTTGCCGACTTGCTCGCCGAAGCCGTCTCTCGCATTCGCCAGCAAATGGAAAAGCACGACAGCCTTCTGGCAGAGAACCGCAAACTAAAGCAAGAACTGGGAGACCGCTACCGTCCATCCAACATCATCGGAAACTGCCACGGCATGCGTGCGATCTACGACCAAATTGCGCAGGTGGCCGACAGCACCGCAACCGTTCTGATTCGGGGGGCATCGGGAACCGGCAAGGAACTTGTGGCTCGCGCTATCCACTTCAGCAGTCCACGGCGCAACAATGCTTTTGTCTGCGTGAACTGCGCAGCACTTCCCAAAAATCTTATTGAAAGCGAACTGTTTGGACATGAGAAAGGGGCTTTCACTGGAGCCATGCAACAGCGACAAGGACGCTTTGAACTCGCCAACGGAGGCACACTCTTTCTCGATGAGATTGGAGACATCAGCACCGCGATCCAAGTGCGACTCTTGCGCGTGCTTCAAGAACGTTGCTTTGAGCGCGTGGGCGGAACGACAACCCATAACGTCAATGTTCGCGTCATTACAGCAACCAGCATTGATCTAGAAAAAGCAATCAGTGAAAACCGATTCCGCGAGGACCTCTACTACCGACTGAACGTTTTTCCAATCATGCTTCCCCGCCTACGGGATCGGCGATCCGACATCATTCTGTTGGCGGATCATTTCGTCCAGAAATACAATGCAGCCTACGGCAAGAACATAAAGCGCATCTCCTCTGCCGCTATCAATATGATGATGGCCTACTATTGGCCAGGCAATGTCAGGGAGCTTGAAAACTGTATTGAACGCGCCGTGCTAACCAGCGCGGATAATGTCATTCACGCCTACAGTTTGCCCCCCTCTCTACAGACCGAAGAGCAAACCAAAACAGGACTGATTCCGACCGAAGGGGCCAGCCTAAAAGACATGGTCAACGCCTATGAACGTGAGTTACTGGTAGACGCACTCAAAAAATATCGTGGCAGCGCCGCAGCAGCAGCACGTCACCTGCAGACAACCCCCCGCATTCTCAACTATCGAATCAAACACCTTGGAATCGAGCGTTCTCGCTACCGACAACCCGACGCTTAATTATACGAAGCTCCATAACCCTAATCCCGTCGCAGAAGGCTTGTCGCTCTATACACCATCTGCTACAGTTTCGAGAGAGGTACTATGAAAAGTATTGAGCACATTCGAGTAGAACATGGCGAGGATGCGGGGAAGCAGTTCACAATCCCCCCCGAGGGTGCGCGCGTGGGGCGTTCATCAAAGAACGATATCGTCCTAGTTGACCCATTGCTCTCCCGCCACCACTGCCGCATTTTCTTTAAAGATGACGGGCTCTGGGTTGCAGACTTGGGAAGTGCCAACGAGACACTCCTCAACAATAAACCCATCGTCGAGGCTCCCATCTACAGTGGCAATCACATTCACATTGGAGACTCCGTCCTATGCGTCGTTAACGATGGACGTATCACCATTCCAAGTACACCCTCAGATCATCCGGTCAACCTTGGACTCTCCGGAAACGCGACGCCCCAGAAACCCTCTAAACAATTCGGCATTGGAACACTCCTCACCGCTCTCTGCATCGTCATTGCAGTCGCTGCAACTGCCTATATGTTGAAAGTTCTGAATCGCCCAGCACCCACCCCAGCACCAATTGCCATATCTGTGGTAGAAGTCGATATGACGCTGGCCGTGCATTACGAAAAAATCGAAGCCTCAAACGGCAATATTTTTTACTACCGCCTAACCATCACTCCTGAAGGAATTCTCTCCATCGACATAGACGATCTGGAGAACAACCGTACCGTTCGCGAATCTAAACAGGTTCAACCCGATCTCCTTGAAGGCCTCGCCGAAACATTAAGTCAATCTGGATTTCTTGATCTCAAAGAGACCTACCCCGGCGTCAATCCAAATGCGCTTGAGCAATCCACAATATCAATCACCATTGGAAAAGACACCCATCAGGTGCGTGTCACCAACTGCATCGAACCCGATATATTCACCATGGTCCGAGATAAGCTTGAGGATTTCGGACACGTTGAACTTGGATTTTGGGCCATTCAGTTTTCCACGGAGAAGCTGATCACAATGGCAAATGACACCTACCTTCTCGGAAAGAAGTTATACGCAGAGCGCCTTATTGCTCTCGGCAACCTCGCCGCTGCAATCAAGAGTTTCAAGGAAGCCGCATGGTATCTCGAAACCGTCGAAGAAAAGCCGCCGTTTTATGGCGATATTCTCGTATCCCAACGTCAGTGCGAGGAAGACCTTATACAACGATACGAAGAACAGAACTTCCAAGCCGAACGCGCTATTCGCCTCCGCGAGTGGGAAACCGCCGCTGAAGAGCTACGAACTCTGCTGGAATTGATTCCTAACCGAGAGGATTCAAGACATGCAGAAGCACGTAACAAGCTCATCGAAGTAGACGCACAACTGGAATCTCTGAAATGACAGCACTCCGATACAAATGCACCCGCAGCACCCTTACGCGTCTCATCTGTGGAATACTCCTCGCAACGTTCGCACGGTCCGCCGCTCTAGCGGCACCCGCGCAGCTTCATATCGAATCCGATCCCCTCGGGGCAACAGTAACCATTGACGAAACCCCACGCGGCGTCACCCCCTTAACCCTGACAGACCTCGCCCCTGGAAAACATCTGATGCTCGTCGAGAAACGCGATTATGACCCCATTCGCGAAACGGTCACCTTGGATTCGATGGAGAAGCTATCACGCGAATTTCGCCTGAGCGCCACACGTGGGCTTATTCTCATTCACTCTATACCCGTCGGTGCTGAGGTGGAGATCGACGGAGCACATCGAGGCGCAACCCCGCTTCTCATTGCGGATCTCCCACTGGGGCACTACCGAGCCCGCCTACACAAACCCGGTTACATATCCAAAGAGATTGAACTCACCATTGAGGGACGTTGCCCCACAAAACACGACATAACGCTAACCTCCGACTCAGCCACGCTAAAGCTCGACTCGGAACCCACTGGCGCCACTGTAACCCTTAGCGGAATCGCGCGAGGAACAACGCCGTGCTCTGTTGATCGCATCCCGTCTGGAGACCTCAGACTTGAACTTACTCTCGAGGGTTACGAACTCTACAACGAATCGTTCAAACTCGCCGCCGGCGAAACGCAAACCATCACGGCAATCCTCAAGCCCATTCCATCAGATCTCACGATTGTATCTATCCCTGTTGGTGCCCGTATCTATGTTGATAATCAATTCCGCGGAAAATCCCCTGTCAAACTGGAAACTCTGCTTCCAAACACCTATCGTGTCCGGGCAGAAATGGCAGCACACGACATACTACTGCGCAACATAGACGTTGGCCGCGACCAGCATATTGTTGAAGAGTTTCGCCTCCAGCGAAATGCGGGAGAACTCAGAATCACGACGGAACCCGCCGAGGTTGATGTAGTACTCGATGGCAAGAGCGTGGGAAGCACAGAAACAGGAACCAACGCTACGGATCGAATCTCACAGGAGTTATCAATCGACCTGCTGCCCCCGGGGGGCCATGTGATCACCCTCACAAAGGTCGGTTACTACGAAAGTAAGGCAGGCATTGATATCGTACGAGACCAAATTCTAACGCGTCATTTCAAATTAAAACGCCGTTTCATTCCGAACTACGAAATCAAAACCAGCACAGAAGTCTACACGGGGCTTCTGATTGAGGTCGACGCACAGAAAAACGTAAAACTGGAAACACATCCCGGCATCTTCAAAACGATACCACATAACGAAATTCTATCCGCAAAGCCGTTACGCACCGACAGTATCGAAGAGGATCTCTAGGCGATCCCCTCGCGTAAGTGATGAAACATCCAACCACCCGGTCGCACACTCCACAACCGCATGTGCGCTGTGCCCGCCAAGCGCAAACCAATTTGGGTGTAACCTCTGTGCCGTACGAACAACTCGTTGCTGACGATCCAGAAAAATAACATCCAGTGAAAAATGCATTCCCACCGTGTGGATAGAACCACACGGTTTCAGAAACATTCCGGTTCCCTCTGGAAGACTCGCACGTCCCAACAGACCTCGCATTCGATCCAGCATTCGGGTCGCAATCAGAAGGCGAGGAACAATGACCTCACCAGCAGCAACAAGCCGCGCCCTCCTCATCGCAACAGGGCCCCGATAAACACGCCAACTGCTAAAAAGAAGAAGAAAGCCAGCGACGTGAGCATTTCGATCTTAAACAAGAAAAAGTTGATTTTAACTTCACCATTCGTATTCAGAAGAAGAATTAAAACCGCAACACCGATCAAAACCAGTCCTGCAACAAATCGCCTACTCATGCTCTGAACTCCTTTCCTCGCAACAGTGCAACATCAACAATAGCATCAAGATTGGCCATACGACCTTGCGCCTGATAACCGCAGGCAAGATCCCCTGAACCCACGTCTACAATCGTTACGCCTCGCCCCTTCAGACATACCACATTCTCCTGGGTCGCCGGATGCAGCCACATACGATCGTTCATCGCCGGGGCCACAACCAAGGGGGCCTTCATCGCCAGAGCGGTACAGGGAAGCAGGTTGTCAGTAATGCCATGTGCAAGCTTAGCGATCACATTTGCAGTGCAGGGCGCAATCAGAAACACGTCAGCCCACTCCCCCAGAGAAATATGATCCGGCCGCCAAGACTCCGTCTTCGGAAACATCTCAACATGGACGGGATGTTGCGAAAGCGAACGGAACGTCAGCTCACCAACGAACTCAGTTGCAGACGGAGTCATCACAACCTGTACATCACAATTTCGCTTCTGAAATAGTCGAACTAATGCAGCCGCCTTGTATGCCGCAATCGACCCAGTAACCCCTAGCAATACATTCATTTCGTGACCTCCCTCGCTATGATATTACGAATCTCGGTGAGCGCAATATCAAGCTTATCGTTTACAACCGTATAACGATAGGCATCCGCACACGCCATTTCCTGGGTGGCATTCTTCAAACGATGCTCAATCACATCCGTGGCATCCTCTCCCCGCCCCTCAAGGCGAAACCGCAAGGCATCCATAGAAGGCGGTTGAATAAATAGATCCACAAAACCACGCACCATAGAATCATCTTCACGAAGCGTGGCTAACGTCTCCCGCACCTGAAAAGCCCCTTGAACATCAATATCCATCATGACGCTCTTACCCATAGTCATGGCAGAACGAACCGTCTCCTTCAGTGTTCCATAACGATACCCATGCACCGTCGCATGCTCAAGAAAGTTCCCGGCGCAGACGCGCGACTCAAATTGCTCTGGCGAAAGAAAATAGTAAGCAACACCATCGACTTCCTCTCCGCGCGGAAGGCGCGTTGTACAAGAAACGGAATACACAATACTTGAGTCCTCCGCAAGCAAACGATCACAGAGCGTACTCTTTCCGGCCCCAGAAGGAGCCGACACTACAATTAGCAACGGTTTCGTCATACTATTCAACGTTCTGAATCTGCTCCCGAATACACTCCAGCTCCGTCTTGAATGCAATCACATGCTGCGAAAGTCGAGAATCATTTGCCTTTGAACCAATTGTATTGATCTCTCGCAAAAATTCCTGACACAGGAAATCAAAGGCGCGACCGGAAGGAATCTCACTCTGCATCAGTTTCTGAACCTGCTCAAAGTGACTCCCTAAACGCACAATCTCCTCTGTGACATCACAACGATCGGCAAACATAGCCACTTCCTTGGCCAATTGCTCATCACTGAGACCCACCGATAGATTCGCCTTTTCGATGCGCGCCAAAAGCGCCTTTCGATAGTGACGCGGAACACTGGGCGCTAAACGTTGTATCTGCCCCACGCGGCGCTCTAGTTTTGAAAATCGTTTTGTGAGATCCTTCTCAAGGGATGCTCCCTCCTGAGCACGCATTTCGACCAACTTCACAAGAGCGCTCCGCAAAGCGCGTTTCAGTACCGGCCAAACCTTCTCAGAATTCTCAGCCGCATTTTCAAACCGAATGATATCGGGCAGCCGAGCCAATGACCCTATTGATAAATCATCAACTAACCCAAGTTGCTTTCCCGCCCCCCGTAACGCTTTCACATAAGCCGAAGCCGCAGCCATATCAACCTGAATGCCGCCGCTTCGCGTTGAGTTTTCCACTGAGATGCAAACACTACCCGTCACACATCCCCGGGACACATAGGCATGCACCACCTTGGATGCCTGCGATTCCAATGCCACAAGCGACCGCGGCAGATTCACACGCATATCAAATTGCTTGCGGTTCACAGAACTCAGCTCAACGGTCACCGTAACCCCACCGGAAGCGGCCTCTCCCCGTCCATATCCAGTCATACTCGAAATTGCCATTAGCGTCTTCCTCTTTCAACACTTCAAACCACACCCAAGCGCCTCACCATCATTTGGGCACCCTTTTTGGAGTGCGGCGATGGAATCGCCGCTTTCCGTGAGCGCGGAGCGCGTGAATGCATCCAACGTGATCGGTTCCGTCTACGACTCTTATCCGTGTCACACTTTGCTCGAATCCAAAGCGGTGACTCCGTCACGGCACTCCATATCACCCCAAGTCTCACCCCTAAACAATCCTAACGCGCCGAAAAATGAACCTTAGTCGAAAACGGCTTTTTTGTTCTCGGCTTTACTCTTCAACCAGCCCTCGATGAACATCTGAATGTCGCCATCCAGAACTTTTTGAACATTTGAGGTCTCAACCCCACAGCGGTGATCTTTGACCATGGTATAGGGCTGCAACACATAGGAGCGAATCTGACTACCCCAGGCAATCTCGCCCTTCGCCCCATAGAATTTCTCCATATCCTTGCGCTTTTCGGCAAGGATCCTCTCATACACCTTGGCGCGCAACATCTTCATCGCTTTCGCGCGGTTCATGTGCTGCGATCGCTCCGCTTGGCACGCACTAACAAGCCCAGTTGAAAGATGCGTAATCCGTACTGCGGAGTCCGTCGTATTGACATGCTGCCCTCCAGCCCCACTGGCGCGATACGTATCAACCCGAATGTCAGAATCGGAAATCTCGACCTCAATATCATCAGGGATTTCAGCCACAACATCAACGGCTGCAAAGGATGTATGCCGACGTTTGTTTGAATCAAACGGACTGATTCGAACCAAACGATGGACCCCGCGTTCCGCCTTCAGATATCCATAGGCGTAAGCTCCCGAAATCTGGACCGTAGCCCGCTTGATGCCTGCCTCATCCCCTGGCTGAAACTCAAGAAGATCAAACTGAAAGCCCTGCATTTCGCTGTACCGACCATACATCCGAAACAACATATCTGCCCAGTCGCAGGACTCTGTTCCTCCAGCCCCCGCATGTAGTGTTAGATAGGCATTGCTTGAATCAATCTCAGCACTAAGCAGCGATTGTATCTCAAGCTTTTCAAAGGAGGAGTCAACATCTCGAATAGATTCGTCAATGTATTCAACCGCCTGGTTGCGCTGAGCGTCATCCTCTTCGAGCTCCGCCAAATTAAGCATCACCATAGCTTCCTCTAGCGCCGACTCAATATCTCCAAAAGGCTTAAGAATGGTACGCTGCTGATTTGTCTTCTCAATGATCTCCCGGGCATGTCCTGGATCATTCCAGAATTCAACGCCATTACTCTCGGCTTCTAATTCAGAAAATCGTTTCTCACGTGCTGGGATGTCAAAGATAACCTCGCATCTCCGCCATGCGCGCGTTCAACTTATCTAAACGTTGTTTAATATCGTCAATCATTGTCCCTCTCCTTGTCCAGATGTACATCGTCATTCGATCAGTCAAACGCGACGCTTTGCTCTCCATCTCGAGGATTTCAACCACGCCATCATTAACAAAACCAAGGTTATCATAGCGCAAGGCCGTGCAAACAGCCAATCGCCAAATCGCGTATAGGGTGTCATCGGCATCCCCGCCGCAGCCAAACGCATCTCAGAAACCGAAAATCCCCTGAGGTTGGTGCAACCCTCGTCCCCCTCAAGCATCTCCATGATTCTCCCAAAACTGTCCACATAGCAGGTAACACCAGTATTTGCACAACGCACCAGTGGCACACGATTTTCAACCGCCCGAAAAACAGCATTGGCCATGTGCTGACGGGACGCGGCAGAGTCTTCAAACCAGGCATCATTTGTCTGGTTGACAAGAAAACGGGCACCCGTCTTGACATCCCGGCGCGCCAAATAGGGGAACACATCCTCAAAACAGATCAAAACACCGAACAACGCAGTTTGATTTGGGGAGCCACTTCCAACAGGAAGCTCCATTAGGCCACTCTTCCCTCCCGGCATACAACTGAATCCCAACGGCGCCAGACGTTTGATCAACCCAATCTGATTTTCGAAGGGAATGTACTCCCCGAAGGGAACAAGATGACGCTTACGATAAGACCCCACAATGCCTTCGTCTGCGTCAACAAGGAAGCTTGCATTGTAATAGACTGTATCCATATCAGATTGCTCAAAATCCATAGCCCCGACCAACAACATCGTGCCGGGCATCACCAAAGCAGACACCATCTCCTGAACGGTTGGTGCTGTTCTCAGCAAATCAGGAATGGCCGTTTCCGGCCAAATCACAAGATCCGGTCGCCCCATTACCGCAAGCTCCGTCTGCTCCTGAAGCACGCGATAAATAGACGCGCAATGCGCCTCAGACCATTTCTGAATCTGACGCGTCTGAGGCTGTATCGCTGTAACCCTAATATGCGCATCTTCGGCAGAGATACGATCCGAACGCCGCACAGTGCGCACCCCCCACGACCAACTCATCGCAACCGCAATCAGCCCTATCATCAGTTCAAAGTGAACCCGACGGCGTCGACGTTCCCTACAACGCAACTCAACAGCGATGCGCAACACCGTCATCGCAATAGCGGCATTCAAGAGGACAATGAGTCCAGAGACAGCATAGACACCGCCCCAGCCTGAGGTCTGAATAATCGCAATATTGCGGTACTGACTGACCCCCAGAGCATTCCACGGAAACCCTGTAAACAGCACCGCACGGAGATATTCACAACCTACCCAAATTACGGGCGTCAGCAGAACAAGTGCTACGCGACGAAGAGACCCGATCGATCGAGCACTCTCATTTCCTTCAGAACGTAGTGGCCAGACGCTTGCGAGCAAATAGGCAAAGACCCCCATGTAGAGAGCACAATAGGCAGCTAGGGCAACCCACGCCAAAATGACGACCGGCAAACATCCCCAGGAATTACGAAGTTCCAGCACCCAAGCAGCCGAAACCAGCCAAAACAGAAAACCACACACCCATCCCCACCAGAAGGCCAGCTTCGGGCGCGTCAGTCGGGACACCAATATCAGCGGAATCAGTCCCAGCCAAGCGGCGGATGCCCCCTCCATGGATGTCAACACCGGTGGTAGCGGAAACGCACATGCCAACAGAAAACTCGAAAGGAGAACCGCAAAGGTCCTAAGCAGCATTGGAACAGAAAAGAGGCCCAGCATTCCACTCCCCATTTCAGCTTTCAGGTTTCAGGTTTGCCAATTTGAGATTTCCAAATTTCAAATTCTCCAATTTCAAATTTCCCAATTTACCCCCCCCCCGCCTCATTGCCCACAGCACTTCTTGTACTTTTTTCCACTGCCGCAAGGACACGGATCATTGCGACCCACCTTGTCATCCTGTAGAGACGGTAGAGACATTCTCGAACTCGCAGAGGGTTCCGATGGCTGGGGTGGCTGCCCCGGCTGTGATAGCGAACTCCCGCCACCCAGCATAGATACCTCATCGTGAATCAGTGTCTGGGGCAAGGACTCCAGAAATTGCTCAAATGTATCCACCGCTGTCGTCGTACGAAACACGGTATTCACGATCTCGGTCTTGATGTCACTCATGAGATGCTCAAACATCGTATAGGCTTCGCGTTTGTACTCAACTAGGGGATCGCGTTGGCCATAGGCGCGGAGCCCCACCCCCTGGCGAAGCCCATCCATAGCTCGCAGGTACTCCTGCCAATGGTTATCAATCGCCTGAAGAACCACCTGCCGCTCCATATAGGGAACCGATTCCGGATTCTCCAACGAAACCTTCAATCCATAAGCACGCTCAACACGCTTGAATACCTCTTCGGCGATGGACTCGGCATCGTCGCCTTTGCGCTTGATTTCATCGATGCGCAGCGGCACAGGAAAGGTGAGCTGCACCCATTCAACATAGTCATGCAGTGTGGCATCAGAAATGTGCTCCAGCATGACCTCAGTC
The DNA here is from genome assembly GCA_964576795.1 of uncultured Victivallales bacterium. Taxonomy (GTDB): domain Bacteria; phylum Verrucomicrobiota; class Kiritimatiellia; order UBA8416; family UBA8416; genus JABGOW01. Next base: position 41,974 of record CAZNWT010000005.1, on the reverse strand, counting down.
GTGCTGAAAATGACATCGTTCATAATATCAAAAATGATCTCACGAACGGCATCGGAACGCACCACATCACCCCGGAATCCATAAACGATTTCCCGCTGCATGTTCATCACATCGTCATACTCAAGCGTACGTTTTCGAATCGAGAAGTTCTGCTGCTCAACTCGGCGCTGGGCCGTCTCAATCGAACGGTTCAACCAGCTATGTTCAAGCTCCTGTCCCTCTTCCAACCCAAGTCGACTCATAATGTTGGCAATACGATCCGACCCAAACAAACGCATCAAGTCATCCTCAAGCGAAATGTAGAAGCGGGAAGATCCGGGATCACCCTGACGCGCACAACGCCCACGAAGCTGCCGGTCAATACGCCGAGCCTCGTGACGTTCTGAACCCACAACATGCAAACCACAGGGATTCTCCTCGAGGTAATCCCCTAAAGTCGTATCCTTATACTTGCTGCTGAGCGCCGTCTGAGACATGATAATATCGCGTGGCACCGTGACAACACCGAGGCCCAGTTTAATATCCGTACCACGTCCGGCCATATTGGTAGCAATCGTGACAGAACCCGGCTGTCCGGCACGCGTCACAATCTCGGCCTCGCGTTCATGATTCTTCGCATTCAGCACACTGTGAGGAATATTGGCCCGCCGAAGCATTCGGCTAATGAGTTCCGAAGAGTCAACCGTAACCGTGCCCACCAGCACTGGCTGACCACGCTGATGGCGATCGGAAATATCCTTAATCAATGCGTTGTATTTTTCACGCTGGGTTTTGTAAATGACGTCATTGCTATCCATCCGTCGGACCGGACGATTTGTCGGAATAACGACGACATCCAGCTTATAGATTTGGTGGAACTCATCCGCTTCGGTTTCAGCCGTTCCCGTCATTCCCGCCAACTTGTCATACATGCGGAAATAGTTTTGAATCGTGATGGTTGCCAGCGTTTGAGTCTCACGCTCAATCTTCACACCCTCTTTGGCTTCAACGGCCTGGTGCAAACCGTCACTCCAACGGCGACCGGGCATTAACCGTCCGGTGTACTCATCAACAATCATCACCTGATTCTCTTGGACAACGTACTCGACATCCTTCTCGTAGAGACAGTAAGCACGAATCAATTGGTCAACATTGTGGATGCGTTCACTGCGATCTGCAAAAAGGGCCTGGATTTCCTGACGTTTAAGGGTCTTAGCCTCTTCATCCAGATCCTCCTGACCATCCAGTTCCGCCATGGCCGACACCATATCGGGCAACTCATACATATCGGGATCACTGGGGTTCAACGTCCCACACCCCATCTCGGTGAGACTGGCGTCACGCCCTCGTTCATCAATGTTAAAGTGAAGCTCTTCACGCAATGCTCGGGCTTCCTCTTTGCGCACATCCGTTAGCATCGCATTCTCAATCTGCTCACGCAGTTTCCGAGTCGAAGGCTCCTCCATCATATGCATGAATTGCGTATGCTTCGGCATACCGTGCCCAATTTGATACATCAGTAGTTGAGCCGATTCGGTATCCCCTTTCTTGAGCAGCGATTGCGCATCACTCACCATCTTGTTGCACAAATCGCGCTGAAGCCGCACGAGCCTCTCCACCTTCGGTTTCAGTTCAAAATACTGATGGGACGAGGTTGGGGCAGGACCTGAAATAATGAGCGGCGTACGTGCCTCATCAATCAGAATATTGTCCACCTCATCAATAATTGAAAAGTGATAACCATTCTGAACCTGATCCTCAGGGCGATACGCCATCCCGTTGTCACGCAGATAGTCAAAACCAAATTCGCTATTCATGCCGTAGGTAATATCTTTGGCGTACTGCTCACGCCGCTCCGCCGGGCTCATTTGGTTCTGAATGCACCCCACCGTCAGCCCAAGATAGGTGTAGACATGACCCATCCACTGAGAATCACGGCGAGAAAGATAATCATTCGTTGTCACAAGATGGACATTCTTGCCGGGCAACGCGTTGAGGTAGAGCGGCATTGTAGCTACCAGCGTTTTGCCTTCTCCCGTCTGCATCTCGGCAATCTTACCCTGATGCAGCACAATACCGCCGATAAGTTGAACATCAAAGGGGACCATTTCCCAAAGAAGGTCATGACCACAAACATCAACCGTTGTTCCAAGAAGACGACGACAGGCGTTTTTGACAGTCGCAAAGGCTTCACACATGATATCGTCTACCGTCTCACCCTTAGCAAGACGATCCCGAAATTCCTGCGTTTTGCCCTTGAGCTGGTCATCTGAAAGCGCCTGATACTCCTCTTCCAAAACATTAATACGATCTACCAACGGACGAAGTTTCTTCACATCACGCTGATTCTTCGTACCCACAAACTTTTTGAGAATCCACTGCATAAAATAGTCTCCGAGAAAAGGGTGTAATTGGCATGAAAGACTACGTCAGGCATGGCGCAATAGCCAGATCAAAAGGGATGCAAAACGCGTCATTTGCCTACAAGACCTTTGCACAGAAGAATCGTCTCTGTAGCCTCCTGCGCCAGCAGGAGGATCTCCGCCGCAGATGACACGACGTCCTCAGTCCACGCGCTGGCGCACGAGGCTACAGGGAACTAAAAGGTCAGTAAATTGAGCAATGATCACACAGCCCCGTAATAAACCCCGTCAGGCCGTTCAACCGGGCGAATGACGCCATCCTCCAACAAAACGTTAACCATCGCTTCGGCTACCGACAGTGTGATATCAAAAGCGGCAGCAATGTCTTTCTCCGTACAGGGGCGACGCGTCAACATTGCAAGAACATGCCGAGGCGTAACCGGCAGCCCCGCTGGAGACGGCGAGGAGGCACAAAATCGGGCAATAATCTCTGCGGGCGGCGAAAAAAGAGGTGCCAGCAGCTCCAGATCACCCTGAGAAAGAGCTGTTGCTGTAGCATCAGCCGGTGGACGAACCACGGTATTGAGCTGAATCACGTCCGGGCTAATGCTCTCGGCTAACGCCGCAATCCGAGCAACATCATCAGGCGCATCGTTAACACCACGCAAAAGAAACACTTCAAGCCACAATGCCCCGGAAAAACACTTCCGGAACAGTCGTAAGCCCGTCACAACAGAATCAAACGTCAACCCCTGTGCAGGACGATTCATACGTTGAAACGATTCGGAATCCCAGGCACTAAGCGATCCCTTAACAATATTCGCCTTTGCAGCCGCTTTTCGCACCGCATCTACATGCAACAGTGTACTGTTGGTCAGCAGCACAATCGGAATGTCACAGCTCGCACGGATGGCGTCTATAATCTCACCAAAGTGCAGATGCAGCGTTGGCTCTCCAGATCCAGCAAGTGTAATCACATCGGCGGCCCCGCCTCTGAGCAACCAGTGCCGAAACTCCTCAATGACAACCGAGGTGGGCACATACTCCGCTCGCTCACAAGTAGAGTTCGTCGTACGCCCCACCTCACAGAACGCGCAGTCAAAACTACAGGTTTTGAAGGGCAACAAATCAATGCCCAGAGACCGTCCAAAACGACGCGAAGGAACAGGGCCAAAAAGAGTGTGGTAATCCATGAAAACAAAAAAGCCACGCGGCTTAAAAAAACCACGCGGCCTCTTCTCCCTAACCTAATTCAGAGACTAGCCCGCGCTAATCGCCCCCACAGGACATTCGCCTTCGCACAAACCGCAATCCACGCAGGTATCCGCATTGATTTCGTACTTGGAATCCCCTTCTGTGATCGCCTCGGAGGGACATACCGCTTCGCAAGCACCACACTTTGTGCATTCGTCAGAAATTACATAGGCCATTGTTTATCTCCTTGTTGTATGTTTTGCACGCAAATCTGATAACGTCAGACTATCCCGTAATCCAACAGGGAGTGGTTTCTATCCAACCCGCCTGTGAAAGTCAAGGCTACTTCCCGTAATCAAGGCGCTTGGCTAAACGGTCCGGCAAACCTGCCTCCATAATCTTGCGTTGCGTGGCTTTAATATCATACGGAACCCGACGCAGTTCAATCTGGCGCTCCGCAGGTTCATAGATGACGTATGCCGCACGCGGATCCCCATCTCGCGGCTGTCCAACACTGCCGGTATTGACGAAACATTTGCGACCCAAGGTTACATCGAACGTTGTAAAGCTACTGCGCACCACTCGCCCCTGCCGCTCAAATACCACCGGAACATGGGTATGGCCATGGAAGCAAATGGATGAAGTCTGATAGTTAAAGTTTGATTCCGCATCCAACGTATCAAGCACATACCCCCACTTCTCGGGCATATCCAGCGTACTGTGTACAATCGTAAAACCATCAACCATCTGCGAAAGGCGAAGGTTGCGTAGATACTGAATCTGCTCACGCGTCAATTGGCGACGTGTCCAGTCGATAACGTTTGCTGCTAAGGGGTGAAAGTCCTCAAGACACTCATCGTGCGACACATAGTGGTCATGGTTTCCACGCACAACAGCAACGCACAACTCCTTGACCTTCTCAAGGCACTCCGATGGGTTCGCATTGTATCCAACGATGTCCCCAACACAGACATACTTCTCGACCCCATTCGCCTCGGCATCCTCAATAACGGCAGACAGGGCCTCCCAATTGGAATGAATATCCCCAAGTATCGCGTATTTATTGCCTTTCATATATCAGGCGGTTCCCTAAAGTTTAAGCAAAATTCCTGCCAGAGGCAGATCATCTGAAGTGAGTATTTTAATGTTATACGGTGACCCGGGCACCAGACGTACCGATTCCCCGAGTCGCTCTACCGCAGAGGCTTCATCGGAAAGCGGATGCTTTGGGTCCAGATTCGCTAGAGCACGCCTCAAAACATCAATCTTGAAACTTTGGGGAGACTGTAGCATCCATAGCTTTGAAATATCCACAGCATCCGAAAGCGTTACGCCACGCTCTGAGTGCATTACGGCATCTGCCACTTTCAGTCCAACGGAAGCCGCACCCGTGCGCTTGCAGGCCTTCAGGGTCTCTGAAATCAACTCAGATGTCACAAGCGGCCGGGATGCCTCGTGTATGGCAACCTGTTTCACATCATCTGGCATGGCCGCCAGCCCGTTGATAACAGACGCGCTTCGCAACGTTCCACCCGCAACCACGTCGATAACTTTGGAACACCCAAAAAGCTGTAGCAAGCTGCGTGCTGCATCAACACGGTCTTTTCGAACAACAAGTACGATGCCCTCAATATCCTCACACTTCTCAAATGCCAAAAGCGTATAGGCCAAGACGGGTTTAGGTCCCAGACTCAAAAATGCCCGATCAACCTTAGAACCCAGTTTTCCACTCTTTCCTGCCGCCAGAACCAATCCGTAATTCATTGAAACTCCTGTATATGAACGCTCTGATTTCCGGTCAAATGTGTGAGATTAATACGACCCCAGAACATGAACAAATTAGACCTGCGCTCACTCGCTAAGAGTAGGGATTGTCCTCCTACGGGTCAAGGGTTGAAATCAGAATGGCGCAGATGACCGGATGTAGAGGATACCGCGATTACGATTAGGTGTAGGATTACGATTAGGAACGGCTAGATGATTGAAGCCTCCTGAAGTTTGGTAGAGCCCCATCATTCCCGTGATGCCATTTTTTCGAAATCACTCATGCCGCAGGCTTCACGTTTAATTTCTCGGGGCTCAGGCTCGGGCGAGGTCGCTAAATGCGAGCGGCAAGAAATTACTAGTTGTTTCCTGTATGACCTCCTGATGCACCTGTTTGATAAGATCAGAGGTGGTCACGCGCGATTCCTTCTTTTGCGGATACCACTTTGGCAGATACCACTTTGGCGGATATAGTAGTGGATAGATAATTCCTACATTAGACGCTATCAGGCTGTATTTGGAAGACAACATCCTCGTCCCACGCTCATCCACGGTCTGGCGACCGAGGCTACGGGGGGTACACATAAAATATATCGATATGTTCACTTTCGAGATGGCTCTTTACGTGTGTAAATGTAAACATAACTCACATGCCAAAGCTACAACCCGATATTGACCGGATACTTGACCTCATCCACGAAGAGGCATGGGATTGTATTGTAACAGAGCTCGCGTCCTGGCATCACGCTGACATCGCTGATCTCATCGATTCAGCCCCAAAAGATGCGCAGGATCACCTGTTTACACTTCTCAAGGATGATGTAAAACCAGACGTTCTGTCAGAACTTGATGACGCCGCTGAGTCTGAGGTCATCGACTCTCTTTCCAACGCCGAACTCTCTGAAATTGTGGAAGAAATGGATCCCGATGACGCCGCAGACGTCATTGGCGAACTTTCCCAACAGCGCTCCTCCGCAGTGCTTAAACTGATGGATGACGAGGATTCGGAAGAGGTTCGGCGCCTGCTTGCCTACGACGAAGATACTGCCGGCGGCATCATGACCCCCGAAATCGTCACGATGCGCAGCAATCAAACGGTGGCAGAAGCTATCGCCGCCATTGCCTATCTGGAAGAAGGAGAACCCTTCGTATACGCCTATATTGTCAATGAACAGGGAAAGCTCACCGGATATATAGATATATGGGAACTGCTGAGGGAAAAGAATCGCAACCGGCCCCTGAGTGAACTCTGTCATACCGAGTTTGTGGCAGCCAACGTCAATGACGATCAGGAGGATGTTGCGCACCACCTGAGCCAATACGACATCTCCTCAATCCCCGTTATTGATGATGATGGCCACGTCGTCGGTCGAGTCACCGTTGACGATGTCATTGACGTCATCGAAGAGGAGGCATCAGAAGACATCTTTCATCTTGCGGGGTCAGATGATAGCGAGTTGGAAACAAATTCGGCCATACGCAGTTGTATCGCGCGGCTCCCATGGCTCATGGTAACACTGTTCGGCGGTCTGATAACAAGCCTGATTTTGCAGGAGTTTCACGCCCATATAGTGAAAGTAATCATGCTTGGAGCCTTTGTCCCGGCCGTACTCGCAATGGGTGGCAATACCGGCATTCAAGCATCAACGCTTGTTGTGCGGACCATCGCGCTCCGTGGCATGGAAGGTAAGAGCATTAGAAAACTACTCCTTCGGGAGATTATTGTGGGCGCTATTATGGGTACAATATGCGGGATTAGCATCGGAGGCTGGGCATACATCTGGGTTATTCGAGATCCCGACCCCACGATCTCAGCTTTTCCTGTCGCATCCGTTGTTGCACTGGCACTATTCTGTTCGATGTCATTTGCCGCCGTTTTCGGCGCACTGGTTCCCATCATATTGAACAAGGCAAACGTTGACCCCGCCGTTGCATCCGGCCCCTTTGTCACCATTACCAACGATATCGCCGCACTGCTAATCTATTTCGGCATCACCGTTTCGCTGTTGCCTCTCGGATAACGGCAACGTCGTGCCCCCCTCGCCGATCCTAAAAGAACAAAAATACGAATACATACAATTGAACAGCGGATGGGCTTAACGCAGCATAGCCGCAACCAAAGAAAAATGAGAAGAGAGATTTGACAGAATCATTAACAGCAGAATGATTGTTTATGCCAGCTTCCACAATAATCAAGACAGAGGCCATAACACTACGGGTGGCCCCTTTCTCAAACACCTCACATGTGGTTACATGGCTGACGCCGGAGCATGGCAAAATTGCGACTGCCATCAAGGGTGCCTGTCGCCCCAAAAGCCCTGTTTTCGGTCAGTATGACATCGGCTATCGGTGCGAACTCCTATTCTATAGCCGTGATCACAACGGTCTTCATATTGTCAAGGAGTGCACCGCGCTTGATGCCCGGCGCCTCTGCCGCGGCGATTGGCAGCGCACCGCTGCCATAAGCTACCTCTGCCATCTTGCCGCCGTTGCAACCCCCGATGGTGCCCACGCCCCTGAGCTATACAGCCTCCTTGCAGCATGCCTTGGCCATATTGCTCCTGATTCGAAACTTCATTTTGAACGTCCAACATCCAGCAAAGAAAATCCCCAACTTGGACGTTCGGCGTTGGGCGTTGGATGTTGGGCGTTGAAAGCCTCTCCATCGACCTGCCTCCTCCCACCTCCCACCTATCTGCCCGCCCTCCTCTTGTGGTTCGAACTTCAGATGCTTACACTTCTGGGGCTACCACCACAACTACTCCAATGTACAAGTTGCACACAAAACGTTAACACAGGGGGGAGCACACTATTCTCGACAACGCATGGGGGCATCCTCTGTCAGGCATGCAAACCCACAGTAAACAGAACCCTACTGTTACCCATATCCGGTGATGCACTCGCCATTCTAAGGCGTTGGCAAGCCACGCACGACTTCCAACGACTTCCAACCCCACGCTACACCCAACAGCAACAGGAACAAATCCAGCCCATTCTGGCATCCTTCATGCCCCACTACCTCGACTTGGCTCCCGAGTGCTGCCACATCGCATACAAAATGATCAACACCAGCCTCTAATACCATTTAGGCACGCATCTCCGAGGTGTAGCCCCAGATTGTATCTGGGCCCGCCTGAAGGTCGGGAATACGTCATGCAATGACGCACTACAACAGGAGCGCACTCCCGACTATCCCTCACCGGCGTTTCCCAACTCGGAGATGCAGACCTATTTCAGAATAGAGTGTCCCTCCATATCGCATTTTTGCTAGCATTCGTATCAAAGTGGAACTACGTCATCAATTTTGAAAGGAGATCGCTTCCCAGATGAAAATATATACTTTCTTACTCGCCGCAATCCTACTTTCAGGATGTTCAGCTAAACAAAACAAACAGCAGGAGGAGAGAAAGGCCGCAGAAGCAGAAGCCAGATCCAATGAGGTGCTGGTTGAAGTAAATGGACGTAAACTACTTATGGGAGAGGCAATAACCCGGATGAACAAAGAACTCGGGCAACCTCCACAGAATATTCCATCAGATCGGGTGCGGGTCATTAAACATCGCAAGCTGAAGACGATAATCAATGGCTTTGTAATAGAGTCGCTTCTTGCATCAGAAGCAGAAAGATTGGAAATAGAAGTCACAGAAGCTGAAAAACAAGAGGCTTTGGATCGTATAAGAGCCAAATTACCCGAGGGCATGACATGGGATGAATATGTCAAAGAAAATGAAACCAAACTTGATACTACACTTGTATCAGGGCTCCGCGTTCAGAAGCTTCTCAATCGCATCCGTAGCGAGAGAGATTCACCTCTTGTAACCGACGAGGAAGTGAATGCCTACGCCACAGCCATCAATGCCCAAGATGTGCCTCACGATGTTCTCAAAAAACGCGTTATCGCTGAGCGCGAGCGTGCCGCGCTCGATACCTACCTCAATCAACTCCGAGGCCGCGCCACCATCAATCACTCACACATCATCACAATCTCAAAAGATGATGAACCTGTTGAGAAAGTAGAGCCTGCAAACCAATAGAACCCCTCCCCCCCCTCCCTGCGCTCGCGGGACGAGGGCGTCCCACCTCCATTACAGCAATCTACCCTCATCCTGCAACAATGGAGCTAGGGCGCCCTCGCCCCGGACATAAGCAACCCAAGAGCGGGCCACCTCCACGACATGAAAAAGCCCCACCACAATGTGGTAGGGCTTTTCAGAATTATTAAGAGCAATATTTGTAACTAAACCATCAACATTGCACGAGCTTCAGCCAAAGACTCGCTGATCCGCTTGCGGAAGACAACGGCAACAGACAGCAGCGCCATTCCGAGCACAAGGTAGGTCTCAGGCTCTGGAACCGCGAAGTTACCCTCGCTTAGCGTGAAATTGTCGACACCGTAAATCTGTCCAGCTATCGAGCTAAGATAATCAAGCTCAATACCAATATCCGTGACTAACGCCAGTGAACCGCTCCAATCGCCAACTGTGCTAAACTCACCAGAATACCAGTCACCGTAGGAGACAGAAGCGAGGCTTAACGTGTCGATATTTGAGCCATAAGAACCCCATCCGTTCGCAACACCGGTGATGTCCAAAAACCAAGTGCCACCACCAGGCGACCCAACGTCATACGATGTATCAAAAAACAGGGTGATACCGCTGGGGCCACCCGAAGCCGGTCCCGAATCCACATAGAAATCAAAAGAGAGCCCTTCAATAGCACCGATGGTGCCGCCTTCAAGACCTACACCAGTGGCGTAGTTTCCGATGAAGTCGGTTGAAAGCCCAGCATCATCGGCTGAGATTGCATCACTACGTCCGACTAACGATGCTCCTCCCGAAATGATCAGTGCGTTAGCGTGACCAACACCAAGAGAACCTTCCGTAAGCCCACCATAAGCAGCCCCTCCTAACGCGTTCGCAATATCCCAATCTCGGATACCACCGGCCGTCCAATCCTCGACAATGCTCGCAGCCTCGCCCACCGCTGTAAACATGGATACTGCCACCGTCAAAAGTAAAACGTATTTGAAATGGATATTCATTTTTGCGATTCCTTTCTGTCCTCTACTGTACTTGTTTAACTCGATAGAAATAGGGGCCTTCGCCAGTTGCCGTCACATCGTTATACTCAAGAAGACCAGTCGAGAGTGCTTCGATGCGACTCGCGATAACTGTAAAATCGGAGCCCAGATTCTCACACCGGTACACATCATACAATCTGCCGGTAGCAACAACCCATTTCAATTGCAGCCCCACCGCTAACCTCTGCACATCGACTTTCAGAACAGAATTCGCATCGCCCGGATCCGTCTCCGTCATTGTAATCTCAAGGTAGTCTGAAATGCCATCGCCGTCAGAATCAAGCCCCCTGTCGGCATCGCGCTCATTCTCAACCCCAAACCAAGCAAGAACACGGGCCGTGAGTGTCCCCGCGGTAGTGGCGGTCTGCTGAGCGTTCAGGAGTCTGAAGCTCTTTAAATAGCCGGTCTGCGCAGGGTTTCCACTTTGCATAATATACACGCTAATAGACTTCACATCCGTTAGGGCTGCATTCCAATTGGCTTCCGTGTTGAAAGCATCGCGATACCATCCATCTTCATATTCAAATGAAATGTTGTTCGGCTGCCACTCGCCATCCACTTCGCTCAGCTCAACTGAACTATTATACCATGTCAGGTCATTTTTTCCTACCAGCGTAACCATCACGCCCGGTTTCGCCTCGCCCACTCCGGCCAGACTGAATCCCACGCCCGTTACCCCAGAATCCGTATAATTTCCCGTGAACAATGGGCTCTGGGTACCGACACAAACGGAAATCGTTCGGTACTTCGCAGTCGGTTGTGTTAACGTATTGCGTGCGGCGAAATCAACAGATACCGCATCAACGCCATAGGAAACGGTTGCCGCCCCTTCTTCAGAAAGCACCCCCCAATCCTCGCCCTCAACACCGGGGCTCGGTTGCGCCTGACAACGCTCTGCGCTCAGCATAATTGCGAGTACCACTGCGCTCGCAACGAAGACACCCACTACCGTCTTAATTTTTTCTATCGGCTTCATGCATTGCTCCTTATTTTGCTGGAATTCACACGCTTCTAATCGATGATTGTCCAAGTGATATCATCGTCACCTGGATTGTATAACCAGATTTCCTCGTCTGGCTGAAATACATCAGTTGAAACCTTGCCCCCACGGACCTCCCAGCGGTCTTGGCCATTATCCCACACCGAGCGCACAAATTTCCATGTGCCACTTTCGATTGAGATGCACACCATCCCGTCAGGGACATCTGGATCAAAACCAGCATCCGTCAACCCGGCTGCGGTCAGGGACCGCGTGTTGGCCGATGTCCACCTGAGCGTAGTCCAACCAGCGGCGGTTCCGTTTGAATTAATCGTGCAACTGCCCATACTAAGCGTTTCTTCTGCTATCACTGCCGGATCATGGTCATACGGGAAGAACAGAGGGACATCAGTCGCTGTACTGGCATATACAATCCAGTAGGGAATACCATTGGTAATCGGCATAGCACCTGCAACCTTCTGAGTAGTAGACAGTATAGGAGTAGCGGCTGAATTCACCGCACTCCACACGCGAACACCACCGAGTTCTTCAATCTTATACGTCTCCCAGGCATCGGTATCGTAGAACTTGATGATATCGCCGACAGCGAGCCCTTCCTTCAGGTAATCGCCATCCGGCTCCAAAAATTTAGCCGCCCCAACATCGCCCACACGCGCTGAATACCATATGTTTGAGTTGTGCGAGGCGGTTCTTACCGAAAGTTCATCAGGCGAGGTTGCAACGCCCACAGCCGTGAATCCAATATTCATAGCGACGGCATCAAGAGACGTATTTCCGGTGACCTCGAATTCTACAAGACCGGCTCCCTGGGCAGCAAAATCCAGCGGGGCCGAGTTACGCTTTGTGAGTTTTGCGGCACTATTCGTTTCAGCCAAGTAGAGATCCCACATCCCGATCCCGTTGGTATAGTCCAAATGCACGGCATAGCTAATCCAGTTAGTTTCGGCATCCTTGGAAAGTGTATACAAATTTGTCCAGTCTCCGCCATCACTCGCCCGAACCACATTGTTGGTAGTGATGTAGAAGGCGGCCACCGAGGTGCCGATGCTGGGATCGGATGAACCCTTCGTGACCTTTGCCGAGCCAACCCAGTAAACGTTGCTCTCCCCTCCGCCTACCGCAAGCGTAAGCTCCGGGTCCTCATCGCCCTCATCCATTTGGAGAGATTGAGTGCCGATGGCCGGGGAGGTATTCGTAACATAGATATCAGCAGCTCCTATCACCCAGACATTCGATGGAGCGGCACCGATGGCTTGATCCTCAAAACCATCACTAAACGGTAAACTTACTGCTGCGCGGGCTACGGCAGTGGTCAATACTAACCCAAGCAGAAATACCCCTAAATACTCAGTCAATCGTTTCATTATTACTCCCTCTCTTCTAGTTGTTTTCTAACCTCTAGACTCAAAATAGCAGTACTAGGGGTTTCCCTTAGTACGGTTTAATTGCGGCACTATCGTCGATTTCGTGCAACAAGAAAGTGCCTCATTTTCGGTATCCAAAAATGGCATCTTCCAACTAACATCGCTCATCCTCCAACTAAGGCTGTTCCTTAAGCTGATTAGATTATTTCAAAAGCGACACCGATAGTCAACAAAAAAAGACCTAAGGGTTTCCCTTAGGGTAGATTTGAAATTGGAAAATGCAAAATTGGAAATAATGGACAGATATTCGGAACGAGGGCGGTCCACCTCCATTTCTGCAGTCAAACATATTCTTGCAATAATGGGGGTGGGGCGCCCTCGCCCCGCAGGTGTGTTGAACACCTAGAGACGCTCCAATCCATGCCCATCCGTGGTTATAAAGGCAGAACTCAGGCTCTACAACAACCGCTTATTTCTGAAGATCACGGATGAATTCGTCATCGCGCCATAGTCCCTTAAGACGGGCATCATTAGGGTAAACACGAATCCCTTCGCCATGCTTCTTGCCATTTTTGAAGGGGCCAATATACTCGGCACCATCGGGGTAGATATAGCGGCCCATACCATGACGAACGCCGTTTACAAATTCCCCCATGTAACGCCCACCATCGGAAAACGCATATGCACCACGCCCGGTACGTACGCCATTACGAAATTCGCCATCGTAGATGTCACCATTGAAAAACCGAAGCGCACCACGCCCATGGTGGACCCCGTTGACAAAATCGCCGGCATACTTGTTTCCATTCGCGTAAAAGGCCACACCTTTCCCCGTCATCAAGTCGTCTCGAAAATCGCCAATGTATCGCAACCCATCAGCACACGAGAGGCTGCCTTTTCCCTGTTTCATGTCGTTGGCAAACTCGCCAACATAGCGCTCCCCATTAACAGTTGTGAGCGTCCCACGCCCCTGCTTAAGATCATTCGCATATTCCCCTTCATAGCAATCGCCGTTTTTGTAGGTGTACGATCCCCAGCCATGCATCAGCCCGTTCACAAATTCACCTTCGTAGCGATCCTCATTCGGAAATGTCACCACAGATATGGTCTCGGGGGTATCCCGCTCACGAACGGGATCAGCAACAGACGCCAACGCCGCCGTAAACATCTCGTCAAGGGACTCCTGAGATATAATGCCAAAATCCACCAACTCGGCGGCATCACCCTCTCCCGGAGCTGACGTAGTGGACATTTTCGATGTTGTATTGCCAGGCACCACAACGACGCCTCCTGCAGAAACAAACTGATCCAATTTCTTCTGAATTTCTGCAAGCTGACGGGCGTTTACTGCATTCTGTTCACCAAGCTTAAGCAGTCTATCATTGATGTTACGCTTGTCGCGCTCAACGGCAGCATCTCGCGCATCAATCCATTTTGCATGCTTGCGTTGCTCGGATGCCAATGCATCAAATCCCTGCCCCCGGGCGAAGTCTGCAGAATTGAGCTTTGCCGAGATGCGCATCTGGACGCCCTCAATCTGCGCAAGTCTGTTTGTAAAACTACTGAGATGAAAGGTGTTGACGGTTGCCATATCACCAACATCCTCGACAGCATTAACCATTTGCTGGGAGTTACGCAGGATATAGATTCCAGAAAAAAGGAACATGGCCAACACGACCAAAAGAATAAAGAGGAATACCGTGATGAACCAGAGCATGACCCGACGGCCCTGCCCTTGTTCAGTGCTAATCGCTTCGCGTAGCTCATCAAGCTCGGACAGATTTTTATCTTCAACTTGAGTCAGTTCATCGACCATGCCTTACTCCTGTTCCCCTGCGAGAGTCATGACTTTGGAGATGACCAATGAGCCCTTCACAATCGTGGTTTCATCCTGCGATGACAACGCCATCTTCTTGACCCGCAGCATGCCCGGTGCCGATTGAATTTCCTGCAGAAAATTGATCAACGCTAAAGTCTCGGCCTCAAAATCACTAATTTCCACGAAGTAGGTCACCAAAAAGTCAGTTGGCTCAGGGGTAAGATGCTGCATGGACTTTAAGCTAATAGCATTGCGCAGCGCCATTTCATCAATACTGCTCTTGAAACGCTCAACACTCTCCTGCTCGGACGTAGAAACCCCAATAAGGTTCTTTACCTGTTCATACCGCACCTCAACCGAGGTCTCATACTGAAGCATCTCGCGATTATCATCATCCTGCTTTTCAGCGACCTCGATTTCAACACCCATTCGATCTAAAATTTTAGACACAGGCTTCACGACAACTTGATCCGAAATAAGCAAGAGCACAAAAACACAGGCGAGGCCAAGTCCGACCTGTTCCCGAGGTGGAAGTTGCGATAGTCGACCGAGCATCAGGAATCCTCCTCAAACTTGGCAACAGCCCGAAACTTAAAGCGTCCATCCTTATCCATGGTGACGCGTCCATCTTCACTCACATCGCCAAAAAACGGTGAATCCACAAGCATTTTAAGCAGGTCCCGAATATCCTTTCGGGCAGGTGCTGTTCCAGACAAAGAGACATTTTTTTTCTCTACATCAACATCAATGGACTCAAAATAGACATCTTTGGGGACGCAACCGTGAATGGCTGGTAACAGATTCACCATGGAAAAACGCGAGTCCTGGCGTTCGTTGGTTTCGCGGATGACCTCAAGCATACGCTCAACCTTCACCACAGCGGGTTGCGTTATGGCCACAGCTTCACGCAATGCGTTAAGACGATGCGTTTTGAACGCATAGGACAACATCGCATACAGCGAGGCGGACACCATCGCCGCCATAACCAGAGCCGCCAACATCGTGGACGATAACGCGCTATGCAGCAGCGTCCTGCGCATACGAACCACATCTGGAATTAAATCAAATTCAAGGGCGTCAGGATTCAACGCCATGCCAATGAGGGCCGTCAGAGAGGCTGTTGTATAACGAGGATCACCCAAATCTCCCGCCCCCTTGCCCAATTTGACGTCCGCCAAAGAATCAAGGCCTTCGCAAGGCAGCGACAGCCCGCTGCTCAACTCCTCAGCCAACCCCTCAATATTAACACCTGAACCCGACAGAACAATGGATTCAATCTCGCCAGCACGAAGCTCACTGCGGCAAGACTGAAATGCACTCTGAATCTCTTGGGTAAGCTGGCCGCGACTTTCTTCGCTCGTCTCCAGCAACTGTTTGGCTCCTACCAGAATGCTCTTGGTGAAAATGACGCGTCCATGCTGGAGCACAAGCACTTGCGTATAAAAGGAATCCACATCAATAAGGGCCACAGCCTTATCCTGAGGCTTATCCTTCATTCGGTACAGAAACCAATTCAACACCCCTTCAGAACTGACGCCCATGCGTTCAACATCCAGACCGGCCTGTTCGATTTCATAGAAACGTTCACGCACCACGCTACGCTGCACGATTGCCAGCATAATTCGCGTGTACGTCCCTTGTCGTGTGCGTCCCAACGGCTTGTAGTCGGAAAGAATCTCATCCCGGGAATAGGGCGTTTGGCGACCGATTTGAAGCTCGACCATGTCAGCTATTTCGGCACTATCCGTAGACGGCAGCTCCAATAATCGCAGATTCACCGCTTGTCGTGGAAGGCATGTCAATACCGCAGTCATACTGAACTTCTTGGCTTTCAGCGCAGATGCAATGCTATCTACAACGTTTGTGTCTACGTCAATCGGCTCAAGGTGAACCTTTGAAAGGGTAACGCCGCGTTTACTGGATTCGGCTTGGATCAGCTTGATCCAGTCGTTACCAATCTCGACAAGCACGACGATCTTGCGGGGCTCCCCCTCCGAACGTTTTAGCTTTGCACCCTTGCTTCCCATCAGTTCCGCCTCATCCTATACTGAAAATGCAAACACCACTTACCGTTCTTGCCAGTAGACAAAACTTCCACTTACCGTGTCCAAAACAAACTCAATCGACATCCCAGAATGCCCCTCACCCTCAAAAACACCTGCGGAAACCCCACGAAAAGCGGTTGAACTCCAATATAGTCCCGACTGCATTCCCCTAAACAAGGCGCGCTCATCTCCTGTAAGCCCAATATCCTCGGGAGGACTCCCAATATCATCAGATTCGCGAAACGCCCCTCCGGCCTTACGAAAATTCCCTATTTTTTCCGCCAATGACGCACAGGCATCAAGATCGGTCGTCCCTTCCGCATGCGCTTGTGCCAGAGCCGCTATAACCGGTTCGGGTGCACAGTTCACATTCACTAGCTCAGACCCATACACGGTTAAACAGGAAACCAGCCGTGTATACAGCTCTCTGCTCACCCCTTTAACAAGCCTAAATTCACTCATACAACGCATCGGAGCGTTGGCGCACTTATACGAGGGTGACAGACTCGCATAGTAGCCACTCTCCGCTCCCCCTGTCAATATTTCATCGTCTTCGTCAATCCAATCTGACACTGCTGCCACGACCTTATCAGCACGCTCGGCGTCAAGCTCGCCGACCGTTGTCATCAGCACCCCAAACGCCAGTTTCGACTCATCGCTCTTCACAATCGTATTGAGGTTGAGTTTCCCATCCTCACCCACAATACCGGCGTTCGTTACGACGCTTCCATCGGCCCCAACCGTGCAATAGTGGATAGAACACAACCCATCACCGATGGAAATATCAGTAAAAGCCGAGAGATCACGATTCCATGCGTCACGGGCGATACCATCCCACTCATTGGTCTGCTGCATGGCTATCGCGAACGCCTGCTGAACACCAGCCTCTGCAAGAGAGCGGCCTTCCATACGCGACCACAGCCGTTCGGCGGCGGTAATAGCGGCTGAAACGTGAGTTCCAACAGCCACGGTCAGGGCCACCAGAAAGAAAAGAACCCACAACACAAGGATAAGAACACTCCCCCCGGAGCGAGATTTCTGAAGGAGGAAGGCGCTCTTTCGATTTGGGCAACACTCCTTAAAATTTGCGGCACCCATGATCATTCCTACTCCCCAGCCACCGGAATTGTAATAATGCGCTCAATACCAGCGTCACCAAATTCCCCACCTGTGAACTGAACGCGCACCTGACGAGGGAGGTTTGATTCACTCTGCCACGTCTCGACCCACGTCGGAAGATGCCCCGCGTCGGCACCTTCACTAAAGGCTAAGCACATAGCAACATCTCCGGCCAGCAAGGTGTCCCACACTTCAGAATCGCCCACAACCGTTTCTCCGAAACCCGACGAAGACCGTGAAACGCCATCCCCATCACGCTCCAGATACTGAATTTTTACGACATCAAGGCCCATCCCTACATCCTCGACAGGCTCAGACCGCTTGCTCGCAAACTGCATCAAAGAGGGCTCTCCCATAAAAGGGAATCCGGGAACCCAAACCGCATTTTTCAGATCGCGTTCCAACATTTCAAAGGCGATGTAAACATCGGTTTCTCCGCGACCAAAATCACGGGCCCGTTCATAGGCACGAACGCCTCCCATAAAACAGGCAACAATAACCGAGCCCACAGTGCCCATAATCAGCAAGACCACCACCAGCTCGATCAACGTAAAGGCAGACTGGCGAACGCGATTCACAGAGAACCTCCCACATCCCCCAATGAAGCATCCAATTCAGGCCTCACATAGACGCGTGTTGCGGCCGAATAGGTGCGCACACTTCCCTCCCGCCACACCGTGGCATTCACTTCGTAAAACACTCCGCCACCTTCCACCCCACCACCCATACTCGACAGCGGGGCAGAGACAGAATTCAGTTGCCAGAGATACCGACCGAAAGGATCCGCAAAGCCACCGCTCGTGCCAAGCGTTGACGGGTCTGCTCCAACAAGTGCAGTCGCTTGGGCTTCTTCCAGTTTCCCCTGCAACAGCATTGCCGATCGCGTCTTTTCCACCGCACCATCCAAGGCACTCAGGGATGATTGCAATCCCTGTAACACGACAACAATTCCCGTCGAAAGGATGACAACAGCAATAAGCACCTCAATAAGAGTGAACCCATCGCGAGAAGTTGTTCTCACAGAAAAAGAAGACCGATTCAAAAGCCTAGTCTTCCCAATTCGAGATATCATCATCACTATTGGCCTCATCGGGACCTTTTGACCACAAGTCGAAGGACGTTGGATTATTGGGCCCCGGCCGCTGATACTCATAAGCTCGCTTCCAGGGGTCAACCGCAGCCTTCTCAAGATAGGGGCCCTTCCAGTTGTTTGCAGAATCGGCATTCGACATCAGGGCACTCAGATTCCCTGGGTAGGAGCCGTTGTCCAGTTTATAGAACTTCAGCGCCATTGTGATGGATGCAATCTCACCTCTTGAAATATTGATCTTCGCATCATCAGCACGGTCAAGAAGGCGCGGCAATACCATCCCAGCCAGTGCCGCCATAATGATCACGACAATCATTAACTCAATTAGCGTGAATCCTCTCTGCTTATTCATCGTATCTCCTTCCCTATTCCGTATCAGCGATTGCGAATACTGCGTGCAATCTGCCACACAGACCATTGTTGTTCTAATAGCTCCAGTGTAGAGATGGTGTTTGGATAAGTAAACCGCAAAGCCCTATCCAAACGTTTTCCATCCCGCAACTGTCGACAAAATTTTGTGAATGCACCTTTGCCATAGGTCGTAACCAAATACTCAACGACAGAAGCGGATTCGCGATAGAAAAGTTGTGCCCGATCAACATCCATAATTTCATTTACAGTCATGGTCGTCATCACCCGTAGCGGAATCCACTTCCGCAAAGCGGGCGGCGTAGATGGCCCAGGCTCAAACTCACACCACTGAGCAACTCCTTCATCCAGCCAGAGCGGAACCGCACCCGTGAATCCAATGTATTCGCGAAAAAAAAGGTGAGCCATCTCATGGGGAAGCCTGGATTCGAGAAACACCCTACTGTTACCAAAGGATTCAATTGTGCGGTCACGGACATTGGCCTTGGCCGTCGCCCAATCAGGAGCCCCCGTGCTTTCGATAAACGCCTGACGACTCGCATATAGCTTTATCCGGGCGCGACGCTCCCAAAGCCAGAAGTTATCAACTCGCTTAAACCCGAGTTGCTGCACAATTGAATCGTAATACAACTCTGCCCGGTGCAGAACCTCTGCCGCAAAGGCTGCATTTCCCTGATGGGAAACGATAAAGTGCTTGCCTTTGAGGGTGTCCCACACATCGGGAGTCGCTCCAGCGAGCGTCGATGCGGCAACCAGAATCAGCAACCACGCCACTCCCCAGCCCCGCCAAACCTGAAACTCAAATCGAACGCCCAACAACCAACGTCCAACAACCAACGCCAAACGAAGAGGAACCCTCTCTTGGAAGTTGGGCGTTGGACGTTGGTTGTTGGACGTTGAAATAACCACCAATTCATCACGACGCCTAGTACCCGTAAGTTTCCACCCTGTATAATCCGACGGAGGTACGACGACAGGGGGTTGGCTGGCATGAAATGTCAGGTTCTGTTTCCCAATTTCCAATTTCCAATTTCCGATTTACTCAGACTACCGCAGCCCACTCCCAATTTCAAAAATGGGCAACAACATGGCAAACACAATGAATCCAACAAGCAGGCCGACAACAAGCAGGAGTATGGGTTCGATAAGAGAGGTCGCCATACGGCTCTGTCGATCCACGCACCCCTCATAGAAACGGGCAACTTCATTCAACGATTCATCAATGTGCCCTGTCTCCTCTCCCACTGCCAACATATTGCCAACAAATGGGGGAAAGAATACCGAGCCCTTAATGCTTGCCGAAAGCGTCATGCCATGCTTCAGCGTTCGGGTTCGGATCGACTCCACTTCGTTACGCAAAACGGCATTATGAATAGAATTTGCACTCAACCGCAATACACGATCAATGGAGACTCCGGAAGCAATCAACAATGCAAACGTCCGGGCAAAGCGTGCCAGATCAACATCCCGCAAGAATCGACCCAACAGTGGAAACCGGAGTTTCAGCCCATCCACAAAGGTGCGTCCGCGGTCCAACGCCGCCAGACGTTGGAAGACGAGAACAACCAAAACCACTGCAAAAACAAGCCAATACCAATATCTGGAGAAGAAGGTGCTAACCCCAATCAGAATCTGAGTGGGGAGAGGCAATTGCTGATATCCCTCAAACAGCACGACCACACGTGGCATAAAAAAAGACAGCAGCACTAAAACGGTAATAAAACCGACAACCGCAACCAGCACCGGATAAGCCATGGCTGCCTGTACTTTTCGGCGATTCTCTTCTTCAACTTCCCCCGCTTCAGCAAGTCGAAAGAGCATGGTATCAAGAACCCCTCCGGATTCGCCTGACTCAACCATGTTGACATAAAGATCTGGAAACAGCTTTTTGTAACGCCGCATCCCTTCTGACAACATGCTGCCATCGCGAATGGAGGCCTCAAGGTCACTAATAACAGCCTGCAACCGCCGGTTTTCGGTTTGATCCCCAATCGTGTTTAGGGCTCTCAGAATCGGAACCCCGGAACGCAACATACTTGCAAGCTGGCGAGTAAGAACGGATATGTCGCGCGAACGAATGCCACGTTGCGAAGGCCGTGCGCTCACCGCATGCCCCGCCCCCTTGGGACGAACCCACACGGGAATCAAGTCCATCGCCTCAATACGCGCAATCGCGGACGCCTCGGACTCTGCAATCAGTTCCCCTTGAACAGTCTTGCTTGGCCCCTCTTTAGCCTTGTAGATATAGCTCGGCATCGGTGCCCTCGATTAGACCGCTGTAACTCGCATAATCTCTTCGACGGTCGTCAGTCCTTGCTCAACCTTAGCCCAACCATCATCAATCAACATTTTCATACCCAATGCATTGGCACGCTCACGAATTTGATGCGCTGACGCTTTTGCCAGAATCAATTCGCTAATTTCATCTGTCAACGGCAGGAACTCGCATATGGCGATACGCCCCCAGAACCCACAGTGATTACAACGATCGCACCCCTTCCCACGATATAACGTGCGGCCGTCGACCTCATAGGACTCCCGGCAGTCTGTGCAAATGGTACGCACAAGCCGCTGCGCCATGAACGCCTGCACGGTCGAGGTAATGAGATAGGGGTCAATTCCCATATCGATCAATCGCGCCGCCCCCCCCGCTGCATCATTCGTGTGCAGTGTGCTCAAAACAAGATGTCCCGTCATCGCCGTTTGCACCGCAATTTCTGCGGTCTCACGATCTCGCACCTCACCCACCATCATGACGTCGGGATCGTGCCGCAACATGCTACGAAGTGCATGCGAAAAGGTTAACCCGATCTTGGCATTGACTTGCGTCTGCGTAATGCCGCGCAATTCATACTCAACCGGATCCTCAATCGTAATAATCTTGCGCTCTCGCGTATTGAGACGACTCATACACGCATACAGGGTTGTGCTCTTTCCACTGCCCGTGGGACCAGTGACAAACAAAATGCCGTGGGGCGATTCAATCAACCCCCCAAGCATAGAAAGTTGCGTTTCGTTAAACCCAAGTTCGCCAAGATCAAAAATCATTGCAGAGGGTAGAATGCGAATCACAATATCTTCGCCATGCATTGCGGGCACAATCGAAACCCGCAGGTCGAAATTCTGGCTCTCAATCGAGACCCGGGCGCGCCCATCCTGAGGCAACCGGCGCTCAACAATATTGAGCCCCGCCATCAGCTTGATGCGGGAGACAATAGAGGGATAGAGCGAAAGCATCCGACTCGACACATTCGTATCGTAGAGAATCCCATCTATACGACGCCGTACAACCACACCGTTACGGTGAACTTCAAAATGAATGTCCGTTGCCCGATCCTTGATGGCTTCTTTGAGAAGTTGATTTACCAGCCGTACGACCGACGCATCGGACGCCTGTTGCTCAATGTCCAACGAATCAGACTCAAGCGTCTCAACGTCACGCTCCGGTTCCCGAGCCAAAATGCGTTCGACCGTGTCTGCACCCACACCGTAGTGCCGTTGGAGTGCCCCCTCAATGTCGGCACGACAGGCCAAAACACGTTCAACGCGTAGCCCCAAATTCGTCTCAATATCTTCGGCGGCTCGTAAATCAAGCGGGTCAGACACCGCAATGGTAATGCTTCCCGATGTGAGGCGAATGGGAACAATATGGTAATGCGCAGCAAGTTTGGCACTAATGCTTCGAGCCGCACCGGCATCAACCGTTATGTCACGCAAGGAAACAAACTCAAGGCCGTGCAGTCGTCCATAGACTCGAAGAAACTCAGACTCGTCCACAAACGCTTGCTGCACAAGGACGGATACCAATGGACTATACGAGGATGCTGCCAGCGCCTCGGCCTCGGCCAAGCGTTCGGCAGAAATCAAGCCCTCACTAATAAGAATCTTAGTCAACTTAGACATTACAAAGAAAGTCTACCCCTCCCCCGATTCAGATCAAAGCGCAAAGTTGACGGCACCTCTGCACTGGCGCATCTTGGATTTGGTGTACAGACAAGCATGATCATGTGCTTGTAGGACGGGCTTCCCGTATCCGGGAGCCCGTGCTGTGATGCCAGAGAGACACGCGCTCCCGGAATACCGGGAAGCACGTCCTACAAAGCTCCTACGCAACGAATGGCAAGCGACCACTACAGTTCGACTTTTCCGATCATGTAGAATTCGTCTTCGCCGCGGGAATCCGTTTTGCCGTCGATAATCATCTCAATACTGTCGAGCGTCTCTCCCACGCGAACAAACGCTCCCTTGCGTCCCGTAAAGGCCTCAGCAACAAACATGGGTTGCGTCAAAAAGTATTGAATTTTACGAGCGCGCTCATAAAGTGTTCGATCCGCCTTCGAGAGTTCATCAATACCAATGACAGCAACAATCCGCCTCAGTTCATCGTACTTGGTAAAAATACGCAACACCTCTTGCGATAAATCGAAATGGCGCTGACCCACAATAGCGGAGTCAAGATTTGAGCATGAAGATGTCAGCGGATCGATGCCAGGATAAAGACCGAGTTGGGTTCTCTCGCGAGAAAGCACCATGACCGCATCCAAGTAACTAAAAATGGCAACAACCGCCGGGTCCGTCAAATCGTCGGCAGGCACATACACAGCCTCAAAGGCGGAAATGGAGCCCTTAATGCGTTCGTGAACATCGCCAACCTCCGACCCCAAGGTCGGCTGATAACCCGTTTCAGAGGGCGTACGGCCCAGCAGGGTTGAAATCTCGGCACCGGCCTGAACAAAGCGGAAGACATTGTCCATAAACAATAGAACTTCACGACCTGTTGTCTGAAGATACTCAGCAAGCGTAATTCCGGTCTGAACAACATTAAAACGGGCACCAGGAGGTTCATCCATCTGACCAAACGCCATCATGACCTTGTCGAGAATGCCGGCTTCTTTGAACTCATGATAGAGCTCATTACCCTCGCGAATACGCTCTCCAATTCCACAGAACACACAAGCCCCGTCGTGCTCTTCCACAATATTATGAATCAATTCGGAAATCAGAACAGTCTTGCCGCAACCCGCACCTCCAATGACGCCGGTCTTACTGCCCTGGAGTACGGGGAACAACAAATCAACAGCCTTGATGCCCGTCTCAACAATTTCAGGTTTCTGAGAGGCAAGTTTGCCGACATTCATTTCAACGCGGGATATATCCTTATGAATGGGAGCCATCTTTTCGGTCTTGATCGGTCCTTTTCCATCCAGGGGTTGCCCCATCACATTGATAATGCGACCAAACAACTCATCGCCAATCGGAATGCATAGCGATGATCCCATGGCGGTTGCCTTGGCATTGCGCTGAAGATTGAGCGTGGACGACATCGCGACGCACCGGGCAAGGTTTCCCTCAAGATGCTCCGCCACAAGTAGCGTCAAATCCCTTCCGTCAAAAGTTTTTGTGACGATCATCTCATGCATATCGGGCATGTCTTCGATCGCCTTAAACTTGACGTCGACAACGGGCCCCTGCACAGCCACGACGCGTCCCAACGTCAACTCCTTAACCTCTTCCGTCGAAGCAGTTGTTTCACTCATCATCACCTCCATGAACAGCTCACAAAACCCAAACTCACATCAATCTCAGCGTCCTTTGCCGCAAAATTGCCGCTAGGCTGCCGGACGTTTTTTCTTCCGACTTTTAGTACTCTTCGCTGCAAAAGACTCCCGCATGCCCTTATCAATCAACTCATGGGACGCTTTCGAACACTTGCGCTTCACCTTCTCGTATTCCTTCTCCACCTTCTGAAGACTCCCTTCGAGATGCATCGCACGCGCGGAGAACTCAGCCAACTTTCCATCTTCAAATACTTCACACAGCTTCGACGTCACCCACATACCCGCCAGATATTCGACCATAGCATCATATGATGACTCAACGATCACCTCACGGGCTTCTGCCAGAAATCGATGCGTTGCCACATGGTGACTGACTTCACTCTCCACTGCTTTATCAAAAAGGTCACCACAAGGCAGAAGGTTAATAACCTCAATGGTCTGAGCGCTAAATGATAACGCCTTTGGATAAGCTACCATCAGCTTGCCAATACGCTTCTCCTTAACCTCCTGCATGAGGTAGTCCTTAATGATTACGGACTGCTCGTAAATGGTGTCCTGACCAATTCCACCAAAAAACTTAAACTTCCGAGTTTGATCGGAAAGCACTCCCGCGCCCTTATCCCCAATCACAATGAGCTGTGTCTTTTCAAGCGGGAGGTTCTCGATGGCCCTAAACCCTGCTCGTATAACCCCTGAATTCAAGCCCCCCATAAAACCAGAATCCGACGTCACAATCATAACACCCGTCGTATCACAATCGACCGTCACCAACGGATTGACCACATTCACCAGATCCACAACCCGAAAGAAACCGGAGAACGCATCCATAAACGCATCAAAACGCTGCTTTTTTTTCTCCATGACGTGATACTGTGATCCCGCCACATTTTTTAGCGTCTCCACAAGACTGAGAAGCTCGTGGTTAAAGCTAAGTTCTTTTCTCAACTCATGAAGCTGCATGGTATTGAATCTGCCACCGCCTACGCGGCAACGTGGGCTTCTTTCTTCACCTCATTAACGGCTTCCTTGTAGCGATTTCGAAGACTCCCATCAATCTCGAGACTTCCCATCTTCAAGACGAGCCCACCCAGCAATTCCTCATCAACCGTCTCCGTGATGGTAGCGGCCTCATTGAATTTATTCTTGAGGATCTCTTCTAACCGCGTCTTTTGATCCGCATCGAGCGGATGGCTGGTAATGATTTCAGCATCAGGAACATCTACGGTAATGCTTCCCTTTTCAATTTCATCAAGAGCATCAATAAGTTCATTGATAAACTGCTTGTTTAAATCGGCAGTCATAAGATCGCTAAAGACGAGTTTGAAAACACGGCCACCGTACTCGACTGTCTTCTCCTCCATCTGACGCGCAATCTGATCCCGAATCTTTTTCTCATTCTTGTGCGCTTGTTCAATAATCTTAGTGCTTTCTTTTTTCGCTTCAGCGACAGACTGCTCCTTCAAGCGTGCCGCTTCGCGCTTGGCTTCTTCGCTGTGAGCCTGAAGTTGACGCTCCGCTTCCGTCTTGCGCTCACTAAAGTCCTTCTCATGATCTTCAATCTCGCGCTTGATATCTTCTTCCTTCTTGCGAACCTCTTCCTCAACCTGCTTCACACGCAACGTCGCGCGTTTGGCATGCCCCACAATAATCATACGAAGGAATCCCACCAATACAGCCAACACGACCACGTGTATGACAATGATCGGAACCGCGACTCTTAACACTTCCTGCATCATTTACCTCTCTATAAAGACAAGAAACAGTGTCTCCGTTTCTAATTCACTATTTGGCGGAACACCATAACCAACCACCGGGGCTTATCCCCTGCCGAAAATCTGGAACAAAATCAACAATGCGATCACCGCAATTGCTTCCGAAAATATAAGCGCAAAAATCATTGCCTGTAAGATTTTAGGGGCCGCTGAAGGATTACGCCCCAATGCACGAATACTGGCATAGCCAATGGCTGCAATCACAGCCGATGGACCGATGATCGTCACAAACATCACAAGGAATATGATAAAACTATCCATATTGATTCCGCTGCCTAGCGCCCTTCCTCCGGAACTTCTGTGAGCGCTGACATTTCCTGAGACTCTTCTTCAACCAAGATCATGCATTCATTGCGATCAAACTTGATCATTCCACGGCGGATGGGGATCTTCTGCTTCCAATCCACCAACACATTACCCGCTCGAAGCAAACTCACAATCGGAGCATGGTAATCCAATATCTCAAACTCTGCAAGATCGCCCGGAAGAAAGACACTTTTAGCCTCCCCCTCAAAAATCATCTGCTTAGGACTTAGAACCGTCAGCTTCACGGTGCATGCCCCACCTGTAAGGCATCATGCTCAAGATGAGCAAAATACTCTTTTACAATACGAGCCAATCCATCCTCAATGTCCGGTGTCATATCCTGATGTTCTTCAATTGAACGAATGAGAGCCGGAGCGTATTCCTGAGTAAACCCAAGAATCTGATTGCAGAAAGCAACCTTCCCGTCATGCGGCAATTCATCTAAAAAACCGTGTTTCACAGCATAAAGCTCTAACACCATCTCCGAAAGGGTTGCCAACATATGGTGGCCTTGCTGAAAAACAGCACGAATGGATTCACCCTTTTTCATGACCGCTGCCGCACTATCAGAGAGGCCAGACGACAAGCGACTTAACCGGGCAATTTCAGTAAAACTCGCATAGTCTGCTCGCAGGGATGACGCCAAAACCTTGAGAATAGGGGGTTGAGCGCGACCGCCAACAATAGAAAGGGAAAGCTGTGCATCAACGGCAGGCCTAGTGCCCTCAGCATAAACCGTACTACTCAGCACAATCTGACCGTCACACATGGAAACCAGATTTGATGGAATATATCCGGTGAAATCGCCCTGCTGCGTTTCTGCCAGCGCAATGAAGGTCATCGTACCATCACCATGGTTCTCATTAAAACAGCCAGCCTGTTCCATAAGCTGAGTGTGAACATAAAAAATGTCACCAGGGTACGCCTCACGACCCGGAGGACGATCCAGCAAAAGTGAGATCTGACGATACGCCCACGCATGCTTCGTGATGTCATCAAACACCACAAGCACATCACGCCCCCGCCTCGCAAAATAATCACCGACGGCAGACGCCGTAAATGGCACGATATACTGCTCGGCAACCGGGGCATTATCGGTGGCCACCACAACGGCTGTGTAGTCAAGCGCTTTTGTCTCATGAAACATCGCCATAACCTTCTCAAGACTTGATACAGACTTCCCAATACAACAGTAAACGCATACAACATCCCGACCTTTCTGATTCAGAATGGCGTCAATGGCAACGGAGGTCTTTCCCGTCATACGATCCCCAAGAATGAGCTGCCGCTGCCCCTTTCCGATGGGCGTCAGCATATCCACAATCTTGGTTCCACTATGCAGGAGTTCGTTTATTGGAGCGCGATCCATCAGGGATGGCGAATCGCGAAAAACAGGAACACGATCAACCGTCTCAATGGGGCCATGTTCATCAAGTTCCTCCCCCATCGCATTGATCATACGACCGATGCACGAATCTCCAATGCCAATCGTAAAGGGCTCACTCGTGGCGCGAACCGCTTTCCCCATTCGCAGCTTACTCGTGTTTCCCAAAACAAGGGCGCGAGCCGATTCCTCATCGTACTCCATCAAAAGGCCGCGTACGCCATCCCCCATATCAACGATTTCACCATTCAAACATGTAGGAAGACCATCAATCCGAACGATGATCTCCTTGATGTCACGGATCACACCCTTCTCTTCAACCTTTATCTTTAACAACGGAATCATTGGTGCCATAACATCACCTCACACGCGTCACTAAACTGAACGAATCCTTGACTCTGCAGAAGAATCCAAATACATATCGAGAACCTCTTGAATCCCACGTTCCACGACATCCGTCATGGTTTTCCCATCGACCAATTCTTGAACAATCTCGGGACGCTTCGTTCGAACCAACTCTATAAATCCATTCACAAGATAATTGACATCGCCAGGGCGGGCGTCCTTCAGCAAACCATGCTGAAGGCCAAACAGCAACATTACCTGATTTTCCATTGGAACAGGTGCATTCTGATCCTGCTTGAGAATCTCTTCCAGAATTTTCCCCTGACGGAGCCGATGGTCAATATCGGACGAATGTCCTGCCTTGATTCGAGTCAGTTTCTCAAGCTCCTTAAAACGCACATACTCAATTTTTAACATTCCGGTGGGCTTCTTCATCGCGGGCCACTGAACTTTGCTACCAATACGAGACACAGACAATCCCATGTCGACTGCGGGCTTGAACCCCTCACTAAACAACGATGCATTCAGGAATACCTGACCATCCGTCATTGAGATAATATTGGAGGGAATATACCCGGCAAAATCGCCCTGCTGCGTTTCAACAATGGGTAGGTGCGTGCAGCTTCCCCCACCCAGTTCCGGCTTCATCTTCCCGGCACGCTCCACAAGCTGTGAGTGAATGTAGAAAATATCTCCCGGATAGGCATCGCGCCCGGGAGCCCGTTCGAGCAAAAGGGATATCTGGCGATAGGCCCAGGCATGCTTTGTAAAATCATCTAAGACAAGAAGCACATCAGCGCCCTTTTCATACATGAAGTATTCGCTAATACTGGCCGCCACATAGGGCACTAGATATTGCTGTCCCATCGAGTCAGCCGCACCCGCCGTGACCATGATTCCGTAATCCCAAACACCCGCTTCGTCAAAAACCTCTATGACACGAGAAATCGCCGCTTCTGCCTTGCCTATACCACAGTATATGCAGATGACGTCCTTTCCCTTCTGATTCACAATCGCATCAACCGCAACCGTGGTCTTTCCGGTCATGCGATCGCCAAGAATCAACATACGTTGCCCCCGACCGATCGGCAGCGTCATGTCAATCATCTTGGTGCCCGTCTCCAACACTTCATTCAGGGGTTCACGTTCCAACACCGTCGGAGCCGTGCTGAAAATGGGATATGTCATATCCTCTTTGATAATGCCCTGACCATCAATGGGCTCCCCCAGCGCATTCACACGCCGCCCCATAAAGGCATCGCCAACCGGAACCTTAAATTCATCCATTGTGGTGGTGACAGTATCTCCCGGCTTCACCTTTCCAAACATCTGTACAATGAGTACCAGAACATAATCCAAATCGAAACCAACGATGATGCCCTTTGCACAGTCGCTCACCAACACCAGTTGACCGTTCATGCAGTTTGAAAGCCCCGTAACGCTGATAACATCCTGGCGAATTTCGGCAACCGTACCGTACTCCTTCAGCTTCAGCAAATTGATGTTCAGCGCCATGAAATACCTCGTTAAACTCTAAAGAAGACTCTGATTCAAACTATCAAAACAATAATACCCTACGACGAACGAACATACCAACGCAGGAAGAAAAGCAAACTCACAATCGCCAGAAAACCAAGAATCATATAGATAATCAACCAAGTCGTTTTCTTGTCTGGAGCGGGCATATCAAAGCCGCGCTTCGTTTCCAGGGGCTTCAAAGCCGCGTCGACACGGTTAAGATCCTGTTCTACCGCATCCAACCGGTCGGCTTGTCGACGGTAGAAAGCAATATAAGCGGGGCTTAACGTCTCTGGCCCCACTTCTGTCATAATCGCTTCAAGGGCTTCAAGCGCGCTGTTTAGAGTACTTTCAACCGCTTCAATATTCGCCCGACCCGATGTCATAACCAACAGCTCATTCACCTTTTTCTCGAGAAAAGTCATTCGCTCTGTGTTGATATTCCACTTATCACGAATCAACACCTTAAACGTAATCGTTTCCGAGGGTTGCACCTCAACATCATCTTTAAACACATAGGTTGTGCGGACCTGAGCATCATACCGTACCGCCAGTCCTCCCGCATCCAGAACATCATCAATATTGATCTCTGAAGGCATATCGCGGCGAATATTAATCTTGCGGGGCTGAGTCGTTGAACTGTTGTGCACCGTGATGTTGACAACCGCCTCTCCATATTCTTTTGGAAAATGGACGTCACGCCGGGGCATCGCAGCTGAACGATCATCCCCAATCAATGCCTTCCCAGGATTCAGGCCCTCCGCCAAAGCCAGATTCTCCAAAACCCCTACACACTGCTTAACCTCTTGCAGGGCTTTTAGATTTGCCTCGTAAGCTTGGATATGAATAATCGGATTGGCCACGGCAGCAATTCCATTCTCCGCCTGACGCGTCAGAATGGCATCTGCCTGTGCCTGTGCTGCCCCCAGCGCATCGTCACCGACCGCAGAAGACCGCGTCCCCGACAGCATCCCCGCAATGGCACCAGCTCGAATCCGATACTGATCAAGCTCACCCTCATCAATCACCCAGATGTCCTCGATCTCGACATCGTACTGCTTAACCTCACCAGGAGCCACTTCAACGGTGTCATAGACGTAGTAGGTATCGCTCTTGACATCATACCCAAGATTCAGACCCGCAGTATCAATAATATCATTTGTTGAAACGCGGCTGGGAAGGCTAGTGCGGATCGTCACCGGCTGCGTAACACTACTCTTATGAGCAGCATGAATTCTGAGCACCAGTTTTCCGCCCGATGCGGATGCCGCACAGGCAAGACACAAAGCCGCAGAAATACTAAATAGTCGCTGTATACGACCTATAAATAAACGATGCATCAGGTTTTCCATTATGTGGGGTAAATACTAGCAAGAAGCACCTACCATGCAAAGAGGTTTTTGCTTGTGACGCGGTTTGAGCATAACTGATTCTTTTGTGAGTGAGGAGGATGCGTTTTCCCTTTGAAATATCAAAAAAGGGGGGGGGGAGGGGGGAAGCTTGATGTAGCCTTGGCCGCCAGGCCGTGGAAACGTGAGAGCCTAGGGTATGACAGTGTGCTCCCTCACTTGCTCAACGCCGTCCGGAGGCCGGCATCCACCTTGCACTCAGCACGCATTCGCAAATTGGACTCATACGCCACTAGGTGGACCGTGGCGTCCCGACACGGTTGTGCAACGCGAAAGCCTGGATTGTGACAGTGAGCACCCCGGCCCCTCCTAACGACTAAAAGTGGCGACTAAGAGAGAGAGAGCATGAGTGACGACGAGGAGTAAGTGTGCGACAAAGTGCTTGCATCCTAATCGTAATCCTACGCGTAATCGTAATCAAAATGGGAACGATTAAGATTACAATTAGGAGAAATCTAAATTCTATTCGGGTTACCGACTTTTCTCGCCTGCCCGCGTACTACTCCAGCACAATGATCCGGTAGAACCGAGGCGGCGGCGTGCCAGATATATCCTGCCACGTCATCTCATAAACATCGGGACCGGCATTCAAGATGCTATTTGCATCACTACTCCACGGCCCCATCACAAATGGTGCAGATTCAATCCGATAATCACGACCAGGCACAGTGGATACGCGAATCGTGGGTACCGGAACCTGAGCGCCGCTATCTAGCTGTGGCGCCGTTACAGACTGCATCCCCATAGAGCGAACCCCAATCCAAAAAGTACTATCCAGAGGATCCGTTCCCGCCAGCATTTCCGCACTATTGAGGAAACCATCAGCATCAGGATCGCCATCAAGCCCATCGTCGCCAGAAGCACTTTGATAATCCAAGCCGCTCAAAATTTCATAATCATCACTCATGCCATCACCATCCAAGTCTGGAACACCTGTGACCGTGATGTGATCATAAATCACAAAGCTACCGGAATATCCCACCACGTTAGAATCACTGAGAGACTGAATCCGTATCATAGAATTATAGGACGGCGTATTGCCCACAACCCAGCTATAGCTGTTTGACCCATCAACACTCGCCTGCCCATTGGTAATTGCCACGTAGTTCGTTCCCGAGTCCGTGGAAAGGAAAACATCAACAGCAGCACCAGCCCCGACCGTGAGCCAGCTAACAGTAACCGTATCCCCTGTTGTTATGCCGCCACTCGTCAGCGATGTCACAAACAAGCCCAGCACCTCAAAACTCGCATCCGAAGCATCCGAAAGGCTTTCGTCCTCATAAGCAACCCGCATCCGTCCATTCGCAGTCAAGACGCTAGGATCATTAGTCGGAATCACCCAAGTTGTGCTGTTTGTGTCACCGCCATCCGTGTGGGTGACGCTAGATGCAACAGCACCGCTCAAAACGTCGTAGGTCGCACCATCATCCACACTGAGAACCAGATCAACGGTAGTGTTGGTTGTCACAGAAGATGCCCACGTGACATCCACCGTTTTCCCGATGTAGAACTGTTCCCCGCCATTAGGCTCAAACAGACGTATGCCACTTGTAATGGAAAATCCAAATGAAGAATCATCCTTGATCAGACTGTTTGTACTATCAGATACACGGAGATAGCACTGGGACACGTTGGTTGGAGGAACGTCCCAAGTATAGCTTCCCATGCCATTTGTACCCCTAAACACATTTGAGGCCATTGGATACCATGTCGGAGATGTTTCAAAGTAATCATACGTGAATTCCAGCGTGAGATTTGTTCCAACCGCATCTTCCCAAGTCCATTCAACTATCGTCGGAAGCGATGCCGATATCGTCTCCAAATCCGTTCCTCCCGGGGACTGAATGCTGACTCGGCCTTCTGAGAGATATTCGTATGCACCCATATCGTATATACTGCGACCTCCGACGGTAATGCGTCGGTCATTACCATCTCGGTCATCCGTTGGTGCAACAATCCCAAGAGGATTCCCACTACCTTCATCAATACACGGTGACGAAGATTGTAAATTATAATCACCTGAGGCCACAAAACGTGGGTTAGCGTGCTTGTTTCCCGTATTGGGATGGAAGGCTTGCATGCAACAATATTCAGCATTAAGTTGGCCTTCATCCTGAAGCGACCAACCATCATTAACACTTGCACTATTACCCCATAATACACCATTCCCGAAATACATCGTTCCCTCGATATAAATTCCGCCACCCCGGTTTGATGCCACATTGTCTGCGATCGTACAGTTCATGAATACCGGCTCTGAATCGGCATCAACGTATACTCCTGCACCATCATTGTCTGCTGTGTTTTGCGTAATAACACAATTGATAATTTGCGGCGTTGACGTCCCAGTAATCCATAGGCCCGCACCATTTGCATCATGATTCAACCGAATTGTACAACGCTCAACGATTGGATCACTTGAGACAATTTTAATTGCGCCCTCATTGTACTCGAAAACAGATTCTTGTATGCTCGGTTCTGCACCATTTCTGCAATACACCCCCGCGTGACCACAATCATTGAAATAGCACTCAAGAATAGTCGGAGAGGTGCCATCACAGTCAATACCTGCATCACCATTTAGGGCTGTACTTGTCAGAATAGTGAATCCTCGGATAACGGTATTCGTACCCTCTCCGCTGTTACAGATAAATCCGCCACCAAACCCATTCTCAATGCGAGTAGAGCCATAGCCATTACACGAGCGAATTACAACGGATCTGCCTTGTGGATTAATATTAAAGTTCTTGGTACCTGTATAAGTGCCATCCAAAACAAGAACTGTATAGCCATCCTCAGCAGTTTCTATGCCCTCCTGAATAGAATCATAGGGATGCGCCTTTGTTCCCGCCTCTTCTGGATCAGATATATTTGAATCTCCAGAACCGCCATTGGCAACATCATCTGGTGCATCGTCGTCTACAACACGCGGATCATTGTAATTCGTGGCGATAGAGCCAATATCAACTACTTCTTCGTAATCATCAAATCCATCCACATCCGTATCCGCGTTCGTCGGATTCGTGTGATACGTCACATACTCTTCATAATCCGTCAACCCTTCAGCATCCGTATCGGAATCAGTGGGGTCGGTCAGTGAGTCTTCATACTCTTGCAAGTTCGAAAGTCCATCGAAATCTGGATCCTGATACTTGTCTGTAGGATCCAACGGATTCAGATCCGGACTATACAGCACTTCCCAGTCATCATGTATAGTGTCGCCATCTGTGTCGTCATTCGTAGGCTCGGTGAAGTGCGTACTGACTTCTTCGCCATCGCTCAACGTATCCCCATCCGTATCCCACAACTCAGGATTGGTCTGCGGCACCAAGTCGTGCTCTTCCAGATTCGTCAAACCATCGGCATCATAGTCAACTCCACCATCCGAGTTCGTGGCAACACAGGCGTTGGTGTAGAGAACTTCCCAACCATCCAGCATCAGGTCGCCATCGGTATCATTCGTAATTGGACT
Organism: uncultured Victivallales bacterium; assembly: GCA_964576795.1. Lineage (GTDB taxonomy): Bacteria > Verrucomicrobiota > Kiritimatiellia > UBA8416 > UBA8416 > JABGOW01. Next base: position 7,024 of record CAZNWT010000005.1, on the reverse strand, counting down.
CGTGAAGTAGAGGTAATGTTCCTCATAATCGGTCAGTCCATCACCATCGGTATCCCCGGAGGGATCCATAATGGCAATATGGGCATCTCCCACATCTGCCGTGAGATATAACGGATAGGTTTCGGTCTTGCCACGAGGCTCCCACAGATCCAAAACACCATTCGTGTTTTCGTCAATATACGCCGAGATGAAATAGTTTGTCAGTGTGGGATAATTCGTTGGTGTTGCATACAACCCGACGGCAAACGGGCCATTTGTCACCATCAGTGCGGCATTGGAAACCACAACCCATACCGGATAGGTTGTTGTAAGCGAACCCGCATAGCTAAGACCTCCCCCAATGCTAGCAGGATACGAATCCGCATCGTTGGGGTCGGTCCTGTAAACACGCCGAACCTCGTTGCTATCGGTAAATCCATCGCCATCCGTATTATTAGTGGTCGGGTTCGTGAAATAGGTGTAGACCTCTTCGTAATCCGTCAATCCGTCACCATCTGAGTCTAGGTGGGAATCGAAGATTTCTATATTCACACCGACAACATTGTTATCGGCCGGAATCGCATTGGTCAATGCACCATACGGTTCCCACGTCTCGTACGTCATATTGGAATTGATGTCGACAAACGCAGAAACCCAATAATTGGACCGACTCGGAACGTTTGTAACCGACGTGTAAATCAGAGCTATTGCCCCCAGATTTCCGACGTCATAGCTGTTGGTGCCTGAGGACCAACTCAGCATGACATAAGCCTCACCCGTAATGGAGTTTGAGGTACTATTCAAAAGAGCCCCTGAAATTGAGATTGGCTTTGACATTGCATTGGTGGGATCCGTTCCTGAATCCACTTCGCGACCATCCCCGGCTCCATCGCCATCCGTATCAAACACTTCAGGATTAGTCCCCCAGAAGAATTCGTTGCTGTTCGAAAGGCCATCCATTTCAATGAAGCCGAGAGCATTGGTCTCATTCGGGTTATCAATAATGCCATCCGCTCCATTGGTCGGATTCACGGCGCTGGAGTACAGGACTTCCCAACCATCTGGCATGCTGTCACCATCCGTATCCCACAACTCCGGACTGGTGCCCCAGATAAACTCGTTACTGTTGGAGAGCTTGTCGCCATCAGGGTCGGTTGTCATGTCAAGAGGGGAACTTGTTGCGTCAAGGCCGTTAGTCGGATTCACGGCGTTGGGGTAGGAAAACTCCCAGCCATCCGGCATACTATCAACATCCGTATCGGGATTACCCGGATCCGCGAGGGCGTTGAACTCATTACTGTTGATCAACCCATCACTGTCGAAATCATTGGTTGCATCATAGAAGCGAGCATTGACCACATTGGTATTGCCATAGACTAGCTCCCAACCAATCTCCCAACCATCCAGCATGGTGTCACCATCGGTGTCATTCGTGCTAGGACTTGTTCCGTAGGTGTACACCTCATCATAGTCTAACAATCCGTCACCATCCGTATCGTTGGTCGGATTGCTCATGAAAATATCAATATTCAGAACATTATTCGAAGGCTGCGAAATGACATTGTTTGAGTAGCTCCCATCGGCCTCCCAGGAATCAAGTATCCCATTGGTATTCGAGTCACGAAACGCTCTAATCGTATAATCTTCCAACGTGTCCAGATTCGAGAATACATAAGATCCGCTCACGCCAAATGGCGTTATGAGATTGGTGTGCATTTCGCCAGCGAATGCTGCCAGAGCATAAACAGGACCGGTCTGGGAGCCGGTGTAACTCACAGAACCGGAAATACTTATCAGATAGGACGCGGAATTGGTCGGATCGCTTCCAGCGGCAACTTCGTCACCGTCTGAGACCCCATCACCATCGGTATCCCACAATCCAGGATCGGTTCCCCACAAATATTCATTACTGTTCACCAGAAAATCATTCGTGATGACGCCCAACGCATTGGTTTCACCCGCATAATCCTCAGCACCGTCCGTATCATTTGTGGGATTAACGGCATAGGAAAACATAACTTCCCAGTCATCTGGCATACTGTCGCCATCCGTATCCCACAACTCTGGACTCGTGTTCCAAACATGCTCATTACTGTTAACCAAACCATCCGGCGATGGAGACTCGCCAGCATAATCATCGGCGCCATCAGCCACGGTCGGATTGAGAGCGAGTGGGTAAAGAACTTCCCACCCGTCCAGCATGCTATCGCCATCGGTATCGTTTGTATTGGGATTCGTGAAATAGACATTCACCTCATCAAAGTCACTCAACCCATCATCATCGGTATCAGTCAGAGGATGCGTCAGCCAAATGTTGATATTTATGACAGCATTCGTCAACCAGACAAACCCGGCGCCGTTGGTGTAATCACCCTCAGCCTCCCAAGTATCCCTCAGGCCATTTGTGTTAGTATCTTGGTAGGCCGAAAGCGTATAGTTCGTCAGAGTAGGCAGGTTTGTGATCGTGTAGGCCCCAGGTGCAGCAATGGTATTTGTCCAGAAACTCGCACCATCTGTAACGATCGCATAGATCGGACCACCAAAACCATTGGTATATATCAGATCACCCGAAATTGACGTGGGGAAAGATGCCGCATCCAATGGATCGGTTTCTTCCGCAACTTCATCGCCATCATTTACTCCATCGCCGTCAGAATCGGGGTCGTTGGGATCGGTTCCAAGTGTATCCTCTTCCCCATCGTTGAGCCCATCATCGTCGCTATCTGGATCCGTCGGGTCTGTGGGATCAGTCTGGTTGATCTCATTGTAATCCGTGATACCATCACCATCCGTGTCGCTGATCTCAGGATTCGTAAGATTCTGATACTCATTACTATTATTCAGGCCGTCACCAGTGAAAGGAACCGGCAGTAAATCCGTCTCAACATCATCTTCCCAGTCAGTTGGGTCATTGGGATCACAGGCGTTGGTGTAGAGGATCTCCCACCAATCCGGCATGCTGTCGCCATCCGTGTCTGCAAGTAGGGGATCGGTTCCATACACATAGACCTCGTCCAAGTCCGTCAGGGAATCGCCATCGAAATCGTTGGTCGGATTATCCGTCAGTGTGATATCGGCACCGACGTAGATGTTTGTCAGATAAAACAGCATGGGGAATCCATTTGTCCCATTATAAGTTCCGGTGGCTTCCCATACATCCTGAGATGCATTGCCATTTGAATCCAGAAATGCGCGAACCGTGTAGTTCGTGAAAATGGCCACATTGGAAATCTCATACGGCGTCGCATTCGTCAACGCATTGGTTATCGCAGAGCTACGATAGACCTGACCGCTGGGGCTCTGGCTGGCGACCGCATATAAAACACCCGTTTGGATACCGGAATAAGGCGCCACCGTTCCCAAAATGGAAACCGGAAAGGAGTTAGGATTAGTGGGATCACTACCAACCGCAACTTCATCGCCATCATTTACTCCATCGCCATCTGAGTCGGCTACGTCTGGGTGCGGCCCCCATGGCTGCACGCCATAAGTGGCCCACCAGTCATATTCCTCAAAATTCGTAAGCCCATCACCATCGGGATCATTGGTCCCGTCCGTCCCGTCAACAAGATTACACACATTCGTGTAATTGTACTCCCACCCATCAATCATACTATCGGCATCCGAGTCAGAATTAGTAGGATTTGACCCGGCATTGTATTCGTCAATATTACTCAGCAAATCGTAATCTACCCCCACTTCGTTTGCATCGTTTGATGCTGGGTTGAGAGATGGAATATAGAGCACTTCCCACTCATCCGGCATACCGTCAAAATCGGTGTCGGGCAGATTGGGATTAGTGCCAAATGCATACTCGTTGCTGTTTGACAGCGTATCCCCATCAGGATCCTCGGACCAATCCAGACCATTCGTGGGATGGGTCGCGGGCTGATAGCGCCACTCCCACTCATCCGGTAATGTATCGCCATCGGTGTCATTCGTGCCGGGATTCGAACGAACAACGAACTCAAATGTATTCGTCAGAAAATCGCCATCGGGATCCTCTATTCCATCAAGCCCATTTGTTGGATTCACAAACGGCCGATAGGTCCATTCCCATCCGTCCCACATTGAATCCCCATCGGAGTCTGCATCATTGGGATCCGTCATCGAGGTATAGACCTCAAAGAAGTCGCTAAGACCATCACTATCGCTATCCGCTGTCGGATCTGAAAGGACGATATTGATGCCACTTTGCTGCCCATTCAACGTGAGGGGATTGCTCACGTACTCGCCATAGGCCTCCCACGGCTGATTCGTACCATCGCTATTGGAATCTTGATAAGCCGTTACCGTCAGCGCTTCAAGCGTCGGCAAATTCGTCACCGTATAAGCACCCACCCCGGCGATCGTGGAAGAACGAACCGCCACCGTTGGGTTGAAAACCAAAACCACTACCGGCCCGGTCTGAACGGTTCCGCTATAGCTAATCGTGCCAGACAGGGATGTCAGATATGAGTTCGGATCGGTGGGATCGGTGTCGTTATCAATCTCATATTTATCATCAAACCCGTCGCCATCCGTGTCGGCATTGGCCGGATCTGTAGCAGGCCCACTAGCGGGGTATACCTCTTCAGAGTCGCTGAGTCCATCATCATCCGTATCTGCATCGTTAGGATGCGACCCATTGTTGTATTCTTCCAGATTCGTGAGAAGGTCGTCATCAAAATCGGCAGTAGCTCCATCGGGATCATTTGTTGAAGCCGGGTCCAATCCATACAGCACCTCCCAGTAGGTCGGCAGTCCATCACCATCGGCATCATCGGTCTCTTTGAATTCATACGCGCCAATGTCATATTTCTGCGACACAATGCCGTCATCTTTACCATCCAGCGGTCGGCGGTAACCTGTATAATCTTCGGTTGGAGCACCCGATGTGCCGCCGTTGTCAATACAGGGCGATCCAGCCGTTAGATAATAATTGCGTGCCGCAACATTGACAAAATCAGGGGTACCAAAAATGTTGCCATTCCCCGTGGGTTTGGGATAGGCGAGGCAATACTCATAGGTAACACTCGTTCCAGGAGAATTAATGTTCGAAGTTGTCTCTGAGGTATTCCAGAAAATAATGGTGTTGCGAATCGTACCGCCGCCAGCAGCATAAAGGCCACCCCCGGACCCATCGCCAGCACCATTTCCATCGGTATCTTTGGTGCTATTGTTCGCAATCGTGCAACTATGCACGGTTCCGCCATCACGGAGAGAGACACCGCCACCATTCGCTCCAGCCTCGTTATCATAAACAAGGCAATTCTCTAATAGACCAGCATAAACAATATGAACACCACCACCGTTGCCCGTTGTGGTCGTATTATCGTGTATATGACACTGGTGCGCTTCCGAAAGAGTTCCGGACTCGCTGATCATCCTCATCCCCCCACCGTAGCGAGCCATATTGCCATAAACATGACATTCAGAGGCGATTCCACCATCGTGTAAGTAAATGCCGCCGCCGTAAACGGCAGCGGTGTTGTCAAACACCGTGCAACGGGAAACATCGCCACCGCCTCGCAACTTAATGCCGCCGCCGGAAGCTGCTGCCGTATTGCCATAAATCGTGGTATCGGAAATCTCACCACCAAGATAGGCATGAATCCCACCACCTGCACCATATCCTGACGTCAAAGTCGATGAGTTGTTTCGGACGATGCAATTCTGAACAATCCCCAGAGTATGGATACGAATACCACCGCCAAAGTTGGCCGTACAGTTCTCAACAATACAGTTCAAGACCTGCCCGCCGCCTTCACAGTAGACGCCCCCCCCATAACGGTAGCCATTATCACTTGTCGGTGCTTTTCCATTGCGAATCGTCAGGCCAACAACTTTGGCGAGTCCATTTCTCAGATGAAAACAACGAACAAGGTTTTGCCCGTTTACGACGACATCAGCAGCAGCACCAGATGCACTACGAACTTCAATCGCCCGAAACCCGAGATCCACACCTGCCGTTAGATTGTAAGTACCGGCAGCCAAAGTAACCGTATCGCCATCGACAGCCAAGTCAACTGCCGCCTGAATGGAGCCACCAGCAGACACTGGATAATCGGCAGCGTGGGTGTGAGCAGCAACCAAAAAGCAGCAAATCGCCACCCAAAGAAGCAATCCATTACTATGATGCCGTTGGCGCATGCGTTGTCCGCCCCTCAATGTTGGCTCTCAGAAAGCCATTAGAATAATCTAAATCACGTCCCGGTCTCAGGATCGATAACCACAGATGTATCATCCGTAACCGTGATACCAACCGTACCCGAAGCGCCATTCGCATCTGTGACCTGAACCGTGGCAGATCCTACTGTCGTGCCAGCGAATGTTGCTGATCGACTTCCCGCAGGGCCAACCAATGTCCCAGTACCAGACGCTAAACTCCAACTATAAGGAGCCGATCCGCCATCGCTAATCGTAATCGTGGAAGAACCGCCTACCGTGATCGACGTTGGTGCAGCCGTTAGGGTTAAACTGTAATCGGCAGCCCCTGACGTGACCGTGGCGTAGCCTTCATTATCGTACTGATCGCGGGCCGTCACCGTATTGACACCATCAACCGACGTGCGCTGATAAATCGCAGAGGCTCCGCTACTGGCCGTTATTGCGCCCAGAGAAGCATCGCTCACACTCCACGTCAGAGGGAGGGCCAGCGTATCACTCGCATTCGTAAGTCCACTGACGGAAAACGTTGTAACCTGCAAATTAGTGGTAAGCGTCACGCTCGAAGGACTAATTGTTAATCCATCTAATCCCGTTGCTTCTTCACACCCTACCTGTAGCATCGGGAAAACCACTACAGACGCAAGTGCACCCAAAACCGACAATAACGACAGTAACCTCTTCATATAAAGTAGTCCTCCTAAGGGTTCAATAATCTCACAACCCACCATCAAAGTCAATGCCCACACCGTCAGGGTTTTTAAAAGTTATCGTCAAGAGAATGTGTGCAAACGCACGTCCACTCACATGTGCGGCCCGAGGGCGGGCCACCTCCATCCCTGCAAACGTAACCGTTCACGGGGTAGCAAATCAGAAATAGCGTAGTAGTGCAAGTGTT
>CAZNWT010000004.1:0-103529 GCA_964576795.1 uncultured Victivallales bacterium | reverse complement strand
GTCGTCTTTCTGGCGGCGTTCTTTGTCAGACGTAGGCACGTCAGAAGCATGCACCCGGATACACTTAAACGAACTGCTTAATTCGATCTGGGCAACAGCAATTTTTCTCCCGCACAGAGTAGCAGCATTCCAAGCATGAGAAACGGAAAAATGAGAACACGGTCCAATGATGTCGCCAAATGCCAATTCGCGTCATAGGGAGTGAGCCCGTAGACCAGCAGCACGAGAAGATGCCCCAGCACGAGGATCGTCCACAACACCTGTTCCTCTACTGACAGCAGATTCAATGCCCCCCTGTCAGACCTGCTGGCCAATAGGTACGCCCAGAGGGTTAGTACGAAAACCATACCCAACACGATATGTGTATAGTGTGCTGCGTGAACGACCCTCATCACACCAAGGACAATAGGAACGCGCTGAAGAATCATAGCCATACTTGCAACGGGATTCGTCACAAGCCTGCTCAGGTGGAGGTCACCCTCAATACCATGCGCCGCCTTGAAACTCATCCACAGCAAAACGGGGGCGACCGCCAAAAACAGAACGGCTCCAGCATTAAAGCGCAGCCTTTTCGCAGTCGCCTTAACATGCGGAAATCCCGTACGGCATAACGTCAAGCATCCCCGCAGCACCTGCCAGAAGCGCAGCACCACCCACGCCCGCAACCATCCCCTTCCCCGGGAGACCAACCCACGCTGCAACATGAAACAGCAGAAGCCATAGAAGCTGACCTGCCAAAAAAGCTGAGGCACCATTCCGCAGTAAGGGGGGAGCAGAAATAGCCGAGAGGAAAACCCATCCCAATGCGACCGTCATCAGGCCATAAATGCAAACACTAAGAAGGTCCGCACCACTCATGGTTGGACCTCCAGCACACGGAAAAGCGTGTCCTCATAAATCACGACCGAAGCAACCGGAACAGCATCTCCCGGAAACAAAACATAGATACACCCCGGGGGAAGCTTCTCTGACAGAATGGGGACAGAATACGGCACCGGGTACAACATTTCGGAGAAACGTGGTAAACGTAAGGCGATGCATCAAAATGGGGGCCGAATACTTCAGGAGCATTCTGGGTGCGAATCGTCTCTACGACCCTCACCAACCCTGGGGCAAAACACGCATCAAAGGGAAGCGACGCAAATGTCGAACAAAGACCCAAAACGCTCTGCCACGCAAAAGCAACATATCCAAAGCACGCCGCCGTCAGGATTAAGCTTAGCACACGATACGGGGTAGTCCTGCTCTTCCACGCTGTAATGCAATCACGCAAACGGCCTCCTAGCCTGAAACTTCAATTCGAACATTCAACATCGAACATTCAACATACAACGTCGAACGAAGAGAATTCCAGACTTCGATATTCAGTGTTGATTGTTCGATGTTCATTCACAAGTGTAACCTTTGAATGATCCGGGTAAACTCAAGGCCTACACGCCCCTACTCACTCACGCCCCTATTAGTCGACGTTTCCAGCGCACGAGAGAGCAAATGCTTCAGGGGGGGGCGAAAACGCGCTTCCACAAAAATCTGATAGGAAAACATTGACGGCCAAATACCAATCAAGAGTTGATTGATCGACACTAGGGAACGCCCTAACCATCCGTCACCAAAGGCCTTTGGGAATGGCGCCGGAATGCCTTTCACACGCAACACATCATACCCTTCCTGATCCAGCATCCGCTTCAGAGAGCTGAAGGTGAACAACCGCGTATGCGTCAGATCGAGAATCCCCTGAGGCCCATAATTGAATTGCCCCAAAAGCAGGGCCAGTCGAACGGAAAACAGAGCTACATTGGGCGTCGTAAGAATAAAATGCGTTCGCTCGGAATAACACTGCTGCCGAAGCAGCTCTAAAAATCGTTCAGGGCGGGCCAAGTGCTCGATACAGTCAAGCGCCAGAATGGCATCATAGGTTCCGAGTTCAGAAGGCAGACTATCCGCATTCAGATCATGTAAGATGAATCCATCAAAGCGAGGTGGGTCGGACGCAATCCGATCAAGCCCGGTCACATGACACCCCTTCTGCGTCAGGATCTTGGCGACATAACCAGGACCACAGGCAAGATCAAGAACCTGTGCCCCCGATGCGACCGAATCCACTGCCATAACATGCGAAGAACAGTATCCCTGTTTTAGATCATAATGCGGCGCCCCATGTTCAACATCAAATTTTCGCTGATAGAGGACTCCCCACCGATGCACCGTGGCCCCGAGTGTAGACATCACCACGTTCCACGCATACGCCAGACCATTCACGTGACAAATTTCATCCCCATAGTGTGTCGGAATGGGAATTTCTTTGATCCGAAGGCCGCGCAGCACAAACTGAATAATGATGTCGGTATCAAAATGAAAATCATTTGTATTATACCGAAAGGGAAGCTGCTTAAGAGCGGCAACGCTATAGATACGATACCCCGAGTGAAACTCCGAAAGGTTGGTTTTGAGAACGTGATTTTCAAACCAGGTGAGGATCTTATTTCCGATGTACTTGTACCGCGGCATACCGTTCTGCAGCGCTGCACCCCGTTCCATCATACGGGAGCCAAAACAGGCATCCGCGTCACCATCCATGATCGGTTGAATCAATTCGGGCAGCTTCTCGGGGGCATATTGTCCATCGCCATGCAGCAGGGCCACCACATCATACCCATGTTCAATGGCATAGGCATATCCAATCTTCTGGTTGCCGCCATACCCCTGGTTCACCGGATTATAAAGTACCGTGAGATTAAGACCTTTAATCTGATCGCGGTATGTTTCCGCCGTCTTGACGGTTAAGTCTGATGATGCATCATCTATCACCAGAACATCTGTCTGAGCCGGCATGCGGTCAACGGGGATACGATTCAATACGTGTTGAATCGTTGTCTCCGCATTGTAGGCTACAATGAAAATAAGGATTTTCTTACTATCGAATGAATCAGCCAACAGATCTCCTTTCACAAACTCGCGGCACGGCATTTTATCTCTGCTCGACAGCATAACCGTTTCAGCCCAATCAATCCCAGCCATTAATCCTCTTTACAACCCATACGTGGGAACACCACACTTTCGCCACCATCTATGAAACTTCATCAAAACAAACCATTGTGCTACGCATTAGGCGTGCTGTTGCTCATGGGGCTCTATTCAGCGCTTCTGATGGCAACCTGCCATATCAAATTCAACCACTTCGGGTATAACGATTTTGATCTCGCCATTCACACCCAGAGTTTGGATGCCATCTTGCGCGGGAACGGCGAGTCATCCATTCTTGGCATTCCGTTTCTTGGCAATCACATGGTGCTCATTCTCTATATCATTGCCCCACTCTATCTGATCTTTCCGAGCGCCACGCTGCTGCTTTATGTCCAAACCCTTGTTCTGGCAGCCGGGGCATGGGCCATATTCCGTCTCGCAAAACTGGAGCTATCACCAGGCTGGGGATTCGTGCTCGCAGCCGCCTATCTTATCTACCCCCCCCTAATCTACCTTAACCTCTACGAATTCCACCCTATCGCCCTCGCCTCCACCTTCATCCTCTACGCTCTTCTGTATTGGAAACAGAACGCCTTCTTGCCCTTTTTGCTCATGCTACTCCTTGCCGGAAGCTGCCAGGAGAACATCTCACTGATGGCGATTGGGTTTGGCGTGTTTGCCATCGTTGAGCGCAAACGTTGGTGGTGGATCGTAACCCCCGTGATTTTGGGAGCCGCCTATTTTGCCATCGTTGTGCTCAGTGTGATGCCACACCTTAATGACACGGTTAACTTTCAAACCCTATACGCACACCTCGGCAACAGTATGCCGGAAATCGCATTCACCATTCTTCGCCACCCCCTGAAAACCCTGCAACTCATCACCGAGCCTGCAAAACTTAGTTTTCTAAAAGAGCTCTTCGCGCCTTTAGGATTTCTTCCCCTTTTGAGTCCTCTCACATGGATCCCAGCAGGGCTCATTCTAGCACAGCGCCTCCTTTCCAATCGCCCCACCGAAACTGTAACCATTTTCCACTATCAGGCGGAATTCATTCCGTTTGTATTTGTATCGACAATCTACGCCATCCGCCGCCTTCAGGCACTCCCCATCAGAATTTTGAATGTGATGCCAAAAATTCTTGCAATTGGATTCCCTATTCTTGCTGCAATTGCTGGAGGCGTCATTCCTTTGACATGCCACTACTGGGCACCGCCCGCGGCAGGCCTTCCCCTTATTAAAGCAAAACAGACCATCGTAAAAAGCATCCCCGAAACCGCAAGGATCGCGGCAACTTTCGAATTTCTCGCACCACTCTCCGGGCACGATGCCTTGTACTCCCTACATCACATCAGTTCGGGCACCTACACCCTATCTACCAAACCCTACCCCACGCCAAAAACCCTTGATACAATCCTTCTGGACACAAACGATCGACTCACTTTTTCGCCAAATGGATTTTACCAACCCACAACATACCTCCGCCTTCAAGGCCTGCTAAAAACCGGTCACTGGAAGCTTCTGGCGCATGCGGAATCCATGCTAGCCCTTCAACGTGTAGAGGCTCAGGACCCGCGCCTCCCCCTGGCTCAGCAAGTTGCAGCCATTCCCAAAACCGCCTCAACCAACATTTTCCAGGAAGCAAACACCGGCTTCGTGCTGCGTGCCTTTGAAGGCTATGCTGAAAGCAACACGTCCTTCAGTGTGATTCATCTCTACTGGGAGACCTCAGCAACGGGGCCGCCGGATGCAGACATGCTCCTCTCCATACAGGAGGCAAAAGCAACCGTCTATGAAACCATTCTTTCCCCGGGGAGCCGCTTTTGGCCGCCACAAAGTTGGCCATCAAACGCGATCATTCGCGATGAACATCGCATCGCGACGTCACAGCTTTCGACAACCGCATCCCTCTCGGTTAAGATGTTGCCTATGACCCGCCAGCGGGGACTTTGAGAGCAACATGCCCAACTCTTCGGCAATTTCATTTTTCGCCAGGAAGAACAGCTCACGCTATGGTCCAGAATCGGTTAAGCACATCGGTTAAGAGTAAGTAGGCACACATCTCCGAGATGTAGCCCCCCCACGACCTTCAGCCGGGGGCACATCAGGTTCCTAGTCCCGCTAGGGTCAGCCGTGATAAATGACTGACAGAGCATTGGCGGGAGGATAGGATCTTCAAATGGAGAATCAACGCTGCTTGAAGAGTTGAAGTTTGAATGACCGACAGTGTCATTGATATTTATCACGGTCTGACCCTGATCGCTCACGGTAAAGTATCTGAGGGTTGTTCCGAAACAGAGCCAATCAAGACAAGACAAAAAAGAGCTTCAGCCGCAAATGCTCACGTAGACTTCCCCTCGACCAGCCAGAAGGTTGCATTCCGAAAACTGTACATGTTGCACCAGAATTCAACAGCTGAGGTCCTTCGTGTTCCTTCGGGTAACTGGATTAATTACGATCTTGATGTGGCAACAGTTGCGTCAGCAGCGCACATCCGGAAGAAAGTCCACCAAATGGCTTTCGCCTGAGCCAGGCCCACATCGGGCTGCACATTATGCTACCACAGCATCGCACCCAGCACATTACTGTACTGGTCGGTCCAGGGAGCCGGCAAATCAGCCTCTCCACGGCTCCACCATCCCAGAGTTCCAACCAGGATTTGGAACTGCGCAGGATCTCGAGTAAGAGCAGCCCAATACGTCACCTCAGCGTCTGGATGACAATGGGATGCATTGGACTGTTCGCAACCCCTAATGTTCAACGCCCTGGCATTGCTATAGATTACCGGCAGCAAATCGAGCATCTTATTTGAAACATGCATCAGCAGAATTCCATCATCTCGCAAAACCCGCATATACGCCTCAAAGGCCTGTGTTGTCAGAAGATGCACCGGAATCGCGCCACTACTGAATGCATCAATGATGAGCAAATCGAATGAGGCAGGTTGGCGTGATCTCAACGATACGCGACCATCACCGTAAACGATCTCAACGGTAGCCCCTTGGTGACGTGCTTGATCAATATAGCTGAATGCGTCCTCTGCAATTCTGCCATTGTCCGGATCCAGCTCATATATCGTGAAGACCTGACCCGTCCCCACATACGCCGCCAATGCCCCTGTTCCCAACCCAATCATCCCAATATCCTTAAATTCGAATGCGGCATGCTGCAGCACGCCGCCCACCGGTGTTGTCGGATGATAATAAGCCAGCGGTACATTACGTTTTGGTCCTGCCAGATACTGGCGTCCATGCTGCGTGGTGCCATGCTGCAAATAGCGCAGCCCCTCCTGATCGTAGATTTTATAGATACCATAATAGTTTCGCAGGCGGGTCATCCCCTTTACGTGTACAGAGAGAGACTCTGTCCATGGGGATGCCACCATCAGAGCCACCAACAATCCGGATGTAAGCCAGGCATCACCCGCACGGTAGCGCAGCAAGAAAGCAACCGGCAATGCCATCACAATCAGAAGTACATTTGGTGGCAACCATCGACTCAGCACACCGGGAAGCACCGTAACGGCCAACACCATCAAAACACATCCAACGAGAGCCCCTTTCCAATCCACCTCTAACAATAGGGGAGCATTATCGCGGGACGGGGTTGCCACGCCAACTGCCACAAATGTTAATGCAAGCGCCAGCAGGTATTCGGTAAGAGAGCTGCTAACAAGTGGCACAATCCAACTCACCACTACGCTGCCCAAGAGCCCGCCAATCGCAATCGCCACATAAAAGGTTGTCAATTCCCCAGGATCCTTCGGCTTTGACCGAACCAAAAGCCCGCAACAATTCACAGACACCACAAACAACACCAGCAGATGGATTCCAATGGAAACCGCCACGGGTGGAGCTAAGCGCACTTGCGATAGCATGTGAATTGCGACTCCTGCAATGACAGCCCAGTATAACGCACGCTGCATCCAAGGGGGGCACCATGCAACACGCTTGAAGGTCACCACAAATGCCAGCAGATAGACCACCAATGGCAATACCCATAAAAAGGGAAACGAGGCAACATCGAGAGTCATCACATTGGTGACTGCCAGAAGCATTGCACAGGCAGCCAGACTCAACAGCAACCAGCGGATCTTTTCCTGCCCTGTCGCCGCAATAACCACAGAAGCCTGAGTCTCATCACGTCCGACAGCAGCCAGATGACGCGATCGTGGCATACAGAACGCATGCAGTATCACCAGAAGACCATATCCCCACCACCAGCACGCGCCTTGTTGCTCGAGACTGCTCAGGGGTTCGATCACGGAAGGGTAAAGCACAAGTGCCAACAAAGACCCTAAGTTGGAAATACTATAAAGCACGTAGGGATTGGCATCCCGCGACGTTACCGCCAGCCACCGCTGAAGAATCAAACTTGTCATCGCCAACGTAAGAAACGGAATACTGACAGCGGCAAAAAGCATTGCAAACACGCCCAATGCGAGAGGCAAAGACGGAACCCCCATGACGAGTCGGTCGAAATCAAAAGGGCACAAAACAAAAGGCGCTAGCAGTAGCACCCAATGCCACCGCGCATAGCGAATGGTTCCAAAGCGTCGTTGAAGAAAGTGACTGGAAAGATATCCCATCAGGAGCATCCCCTGATAGAAAACCATCGAAGCACCCCAGACCAGATAGCTTCCTCCGAAGCTAGGCAAAAGTGCCTTTGTCAGCATGGGCTGAATCAGAAACAGGAGAAAGGCCCCAAGGAAAACCGCCGCGTAGTACGCCCACATTATCATTGCCAATCAGATATCGAGAATCATGCTTCTGGGGTTATTATCATCCGTTTCATCTGAATCCGTTCCCAGATATCGCGTCGTTCGATATTCATTAACATCATTGAGCTTGTGGAGCACCTCACCCAAGCGCGTCACAGCATCCAGACTATTGTCTACAAGATCACAAACAAGACTGTCAGACGACTCCAATCGCGCCTTAATAATCCCCAGATTGGCCATAAGAACCGTAGCAGGCTGCCCTAAATGGTGGCAGGCTGCCCCCAGACTCTCAAGCATGACCCGCTGGCGCTCTGACTCCCGCATCGCAGTCTCCGCCCGGTTTCGATCCGACAAATCCATAAACGAGAAAACAACACCAACCGTATCCCCATCAGAATTACGGTTGCAGGTCGCCAAAACGCCAAGCTCAACGTGCTCACCAGATGGCTTCTGAACAGATATCTCGCCATTCCACGCGTGCCCATTAACCAGAACTTCCTCCAGCATTATATCCGTTGTATCCCCTGCCCCCAGAACTCGCCGTATGTCAACGCCCGAAAGGGATTCGGGAGATTCGTGCCCCAGCATATCGGCAAATGCAGGATTCACATACTCAAGATTTGCAGCCAAATTCGCAATCGCAATACCATTAGCCGCATGCTGAATTGCATTGTGCTCGGTACGTAGCATCTCTTCAGCCTGGCGCCGAATCGTGATATCACGAAGGAAAAAACAGAGATTACCATCGCCTTTACGAAATTGGTTCACCGCAATTTCGGCAGGAAAAAGAGATCCATCTTCACGCGTGCAGTACGCCTGAATCAGAGTAAAGCGATCCTTCTTTAGATTTTCAGCAAGTGTCGAAATCAGAGAATAATCAGCACCCGCGATAATATCCGTCACAGAAACACCAACCAAATCATCACGCGTCCACAGCAAAAAATCGACAGCACGCGTATTAACTTCCTCAATCACGCCATCCATATCCGTAATGAGCGCCGCGTCATAAATACTGTGAAGGAGCTCGTGATACCGAGAATCGCCAAGGTCTCCAGATGAGGTGAGAGGAAGACGGAGTTGATTTCGCTTGGAAGAAGCGCTTGAAGTAGAAGAAACAACTACGGGACGTTGCCCCCCCCCTTTGGCAGGCTCCTTAGGAACATCGGGGATCAAATCGATCCGCATAGTTCGAGACATATCATTCTGATTTGTCAAACGCTTAATCTCCACCTACAGAGGGACAACTTTGCAACTATCCTCATCTTCATCTGATGACGATTTTGTCATAACAGAGAACTCGTGTCTATAAAAAATGAGGAATCCAAATGATCTCGATACCATTCAATTGCGTTCATCATAGGTCACGAAATCAGAACGTACCCTCAAACCTTTTTATTAGAACCACATTAGCCCCCCTCGCACCCAACCAAACTGCCCCTATTCAATCAATGACTTCCGACACCTTGGCATGCATCGTGTTTTTTTAAGCGACAAGAAATGAGCCTAGTGAAGAGTCAAAATGGAATTTTGTAAACCCAATGCTAGCGACAATCGAGTCCTCTTACACAACGGATCACCAGACAAGGGTCTATTTTCTTGTGATTCGATCAAAAATCACGTCTAATGACGGCCATTAAGAAATAAAGTACGAATGAAATCATTTAAAACAATTATTGATGGCTTGAAACGTGGCCCTGTAGATTGCGTAGGAATCGACTTTGGCACTGCGACAACGAAACTCGTACGGTTACGCAACGCGGGCACTGATGTCCAACTTGTAGCAGCCGAGATACTCCCTCCCAGTGCTGGTGATCTTGTGATTCCACCCCGTGTACGAGCACACTACGCGGGGATCACGACCAGTCGTGGTCATGCCATCACCAAGCTTCTAACATTTCCAGGCGCAATCGACAGCGCCTTCCAAGCACGTTTGCGAAAAAGTCTCGGGCTGAATGATGAGGATGATTCCCGCATTTCTTACCGCCTCATTACGGAAGGCCAGGGGCGGGTTGAATCCCGGGCACTTGCCGTCTCTCTTGACCATGCTACAGCAGATCCACTCTTACAGCACTTTTCTTCAGGCATACCCGTGCCCCAAAGTCTTGAAATTGCCTCCCTCTCCGCTCTAACCGCCTTCGAATATGGCCCTGTTGCCAATGCACACGGACAAGCGATCGGCCTGATTGATTTTGGAACCACCAAAACCACCCTCTCTTTCTTTTACCGCGGAAGCCTCGTCCTAATGCGGCAGTTCGACTTTGGTACTCGAAGTCTATTTGAGCGTGTGGAGACAGCCCTTCATGTTGACACCCAGACCGCGCAAGGCATTCTCGCCGATAGTGCGTTCGACGTTTCAGAATTACTGGGCGATATTATGAACCCGGTCATAAACCAGTTTGTGGTTTCAAGGGACTTCATCGAGCGGCGAGAAAATTGCAGCGACATCAAGCTATTAGCAACTGGCGGTGTTGCCTTGTCCAAAGCGGCCATGCAAGAAATCGAACAGGCCCTGAGTGTCGACATTGCAGTTTGGAATCCTCTTGAAGGATTGACCATAGCACCACAGGCTCTCGCCCCCGAGATCGAAGATCAACATTGGCGATTGGGAGCTGCCATTGGAGCTGCCCTTGCTGTACTGGAGGCCTCATGAGCCTAAGCGTTGATCTCATTACGCCTGAAGAACGTCGCAGCGCTAGCGCCATAAACGTCAAATCACTCTCACGTATTGGCGCTATCATCTTGCCTACTCTAATTATCTTTGCCATGGGTCACCTCGCCCTTAAGGGCATGCTCACCTCAAGTCGACTCCGCGTTTTGGAAAGTCGCTGGGAATCGGCCGAGCCCAAACAGAAGCAATCTCTCAAACTTTCCAAACGGTTGCATTACAACATGCAGACGGCTACAGAATTGGATGCATGGAAAACCAGCCGCATTGAGTGGCATCAACAGCTAAGGGCGGTCATGGAGACAGCACCTACCTCCATTCAAGCAACAATGCTCGTCATCGCCGCGAATCGTAATGCCGCTGCCCCAGCCAGCCCCCCCACCCGGAAATTCACACTGAATTTAGAAGGCAAAACAAGTGGAGAACGGGCCATGCTGTTCGTCGAGAGCTTCAAACATCGCCTTGAAACACACCCTGCTACAACAGGAATAGTAGAGGCGGTTGCCGTGGCCAATTACGGAGCCGACATAAGCACATCTGCGGGGGAGTTTGATCGGGTATTTCGGATTGAGTGCCAATATCGCAAACGTCCCGAGGAGACAACCCAATGAAGTTGCCTACCGACAAAGCCGAGCGCACCAAGATCCTTATGATTATTGGGATTGCCGTTATTGGAGTCGGATACGTTGCCTACAGCTTTGGCCTGAGCCCGCTTCTTGCAAAGCAACGGGCAACCAGCGCCCGTATCACCGAATTAGAGGACTTACTATGGCGCGGGAAAAATGATATCAACATGATCCCAATCAACCTCAAGCAGAACTGCGAGACGTTGGAGCAAATTCTTGATATCTCAGAGGTTAAACGACAGATCCTCCGGCCAAGCCTAGGCAACTATCTCCTTGTGGCTTCAGATATCGTGGAGTCTCGTGCCGATGCACTCAACTTGAAAATTGATAAAATCAACGAGACGATTGCCAGAAAAAACATGCCCCGCACAGGCGTCACAACAAATCCAAATGCCCCTCGATTCATGCCATACGCCGTAAATGTAAGTCTTGCATGTGGACTTGCTGATCTCGTACAGCTTGTTCGCGCTCTTGAGGAAGACAATCCTTATCTATGCATCACCCGTCTTGGGGTGATTGAAAATACACAAACACCCGAAAGCCATGCTGTCAGTTTTGATATTCAATGGCCCATATGGAATGCTCCGACACACTCCATACAATTAGCTGCTGAACATCTTTCAGATAAGGAGAAGCTGTGAAGCTGTGCGTCCAACACCTAACCCTCACTGCGCTGCTCCTTCCGGTTTGGATGCTGTTTGCGGCTCCAACGCCGGAGGCATCCCCCGCCAATACCACAACAAACAACGCCCTCATCACCATGCGGGATCCCTTCTGGCCCGTTGGATTCCATCCCACGCCCAAATCCGAAAAGCAGGACAAGGAAAAGGAAAAGGAATCTCGCATACACGAACGTCTAAGTTGGCCAAAACTTGAACTGCGCGGTGTCTCGCAGACATCCCAAGGCAACTTTATCTGCATCATTGAGGGCATTGGCATTGTCGAACCCGGGGATGTTATCTCCATGGAGCACAACGGCCTCATCTATCGTTGGAAAATCAACACCATTAGTAATAGTGGGATTTCGCGAACACGATTGAATGTGCACGAACGCATGTCGACCTTGCACAAATCGAAATAATGACGTAGAAACAGATAAGCGTGACAATAAATGGAGTGTTATAGATGAAGTTACTTGTACCTGTTCTCACCTTGTTTATCGTATCAAGTTCCGTATTTGCACAAATACAGGAAACTGTTGACGTAACGGAAGTAACCACCAATGCAGCCAAAGATACGGCTTTCATTGCATTACCCACCGACACGGCCCCCGTTGAAGGAGCAGAAGCCGGACCGAGCGATTGGGGTGAAAACCTCATCACCATTTCGCTCGATAATGTCGAAATGATCGACGTTGTACGAATGTTCAGTCGCATCTCTCATGCCAATATCATTGCAACACCCTCTAATCTTAATGCCCGGGTCACGGCCAACTTGGATGGTGTCGAGTGGAAACCGGCGCTCTCCTCTATTCTCGCCATGCACAACCTAGCCCTTATTGAGAAACCGGCAGGATCTGGCGTCTACAGCATTATGCCAAAACAGCCCAATGCCCCCGAGCCGCTTGTCGTTGAAACCATCTTCCTTGAATACACAACCGTTGGCCAAGTCTCTCCTGTCATTCAGAAAATGATCCCGGCACCCGGCTCAATATCGACATTCGCTTCTAGAAACGCTCTGGTCATACAAACTACTGAAAACAATCTTGCCGAAATTGAGCAAGTCCTAAAGGCAATTGATATTGAAAGCAAACAGGTCTGTGTCGAGGCGCAGTTTATGGAGCTAAACGACTCTGCAATCCACCAACTCGGAATCAAATGGAGCTCACTCGGAGAATTTGGCGTGAGTGCTGAAGCGGGGCCCTTTACCTATGGCTCAACTTCCGAACGCGTACAATCCCGATCAGACGGACTCGCTCAAAATCGAAATCAGAGCTCGATCAGCGGGCAGAACGGTCTATACGACCAGTATGGCGGCCAATATCAAGTTCAAACAGTTGCGTACGTTGAACGTCCAGATGGCACATTTGCTCAAACCACATCTACCGATCCTACTCGCACGATCAACAATGCGCTGACAATCGGCAGCGATGCTACCTCCGACATCAGTGACACATTCACACGAACCATCAGCGAGAGTGGCGCGGCTATTCTCAACATTGATGCCATGGATATTGTGATCAGCGCACTGAACGAAACGGAAGGTGTCAGCACCATCTCAAACCCCAAGATTATTATCGCCAACGGGGCCACCAACGCTTTCTTCCGCGTGGGATCACGAAACCCCATTATCAAAAAGACCATCAAGCAAGGAACCACAGACAGTCCTGGGGATGAGATCACGGCAAACCTAGACACCTCCATTAGTACAGACTACATCAAAGACGGATATCTCCAAACAGGCATCGAGCTCAAGGTCATTCCCACTGTAAAGACAGATGGCCTCATCGAAGCTCAGATTGAACCCTCGCTGCGACGCCAAACCGGAACCAAAGAGGTGGAGGGTAACTCATGGCCCATCATATCCGTTAAAGAAATTAAAACGCGCTTCACTCTGAAAAGCGGACAGACCGTAGCCATTGGTGGCCTGACAGACACGACGGACAGTAAAGAAACCACCAAAGTCCCACTATTAGGTGATATCCCGCTGATCGGAAAGTATCTTTTTTCTCATACAAAGGAAGTTAAAAGTCAGATTGAGACCATTATCTTTGTTACGCTCACGCTGGCTAATCCCCACAATCTTGACAACGAACAAGGAATCCCAGAGCGTGGCGAATTGATTCACAAGCGTCTCATTCAGTTGGAATCCCGAAAGCGTACCCACGACAAGGAAATCGAACTGTTGCGCCAGGCCGCCAAGGCCGAGCGGGAACACGAGGACGAAGAAGCAGCCAAAGATCGCGAACGCGAAGACAAAGACAAAGACAACCAGTTCGGTGAATAGCATACATGCAGGCTTTGCCGAAAGATAGCTGGCGTTACGCGTTCCTACTCATTGTACTCTTTGCAATAGCGGCTCTCGCAACACAGGCCACAATCAACCATATTGAACCGCTCGTGGACGAAGTCGAGCGCCCTGTTATCATCGCGGTCCTCTGCACCCTCACATTTGGGCTTATGCTGATCTCAGCCGCTTTCGCGGTGTGGGCCATTCGTTTCTCGGCAGAAGCAGAAAGCCTGCGCCGATTGGGAAGTGTCGTTGACGCAATGACCTATATCCGTGATGGTGTCCTATCTGTTGATCGGCAAGGCAACATCACCGGAATGAATCCCACCGCTCGTGAAATGCTAAATGTGCCTGCCAATTCAGGTTATTCCCTTCACGACATCCATGTTGATCTAACCGACCAGAACATCGAACTTCTACTCCAGGGAACGCAGCCTGAAGAGGTCGAGTGCACATTCGACAACGCAGGACACCCAAACACACTCCGATTTCGCTCACAACCCTCAAAAGGCGCAACGTTGGTTATCGTAAGTGATGTCACAAAACTTTCGGGCACCCGTACACGCCACCGTCGCGCCGCCTACCTGCAACTCGTGGGGCATATTGCCCAGGGAGTCGCCAATGATTTCAACAACTTACTCTGCGGGATTTCAGGGCATGCATCACTCATCACGCGTTCAACCTTCGACACAACCATGGTGCGACACTCGGCAGATGCCATCACTGAATGTGCTAACCGTGGCATTCATTTAGCTGGGCGCCTTCTGGAACTTTCCGTCTCAACTGAGGGACAACAACCGTCTGCAGCTCACCCTGCCGCCTACGTGGATACCGCCATTGATTCCCTCGCCACAGATCTTGCATCAACATGGAATATTGTACGTGACATTGATCAAAACATCCCACCGATCAACCTCACGGGCATACAAATTGAGCACATCGTACACGGTCTCGGCCTACTGGCTGCCGACATATACGATAAGGAAAGCGTGTTATCCATTGATCTCGGCATCCCACAAGAAACGGGGCTGCGCCATACAGAAGAAACATTCGCGGGAATCATTACGGTGGCAGCAGCGCCCATGTCCTCCATTGATATACCGGCCCTTCGACCACAGGATACAGGTGTAATTGGACTCATTGAATCTGTTGTGGCCTCAATGCTGTTGCAAACAGGCGGACGACTCGACTGCTTCAGAAGCCACTCGGGAATCCCGGTCTATCGGGTCTGCCTTCCTTTCGCTGCAAGCGATGAAATGGACATGTCCTCAGATGAGATCTCTCTGGGGCTGGAAGCATACATTACGAATTGGAATGTTCTCATGTCACGGGATCTTAAGTCAGTCGACAGCCTACAGCGCTACCTCGAACGTTGCGACGTTACCGTAGAATGCACACAAGGTATCATCAACATTCTGTCTCGAATCGAACGGGGATCAAATCTATCCGTGATCATCCTGAGCCACAAATCACTCGGTGACGAGTACATTGGCCTCCTGAGAGCAATTACAAAACTCTGCCCACAAGCAGGAATCGTTGTTGAGGTAGATCACACCGAAAGCAATCCCCCGCTCTCGGATGATGTTGTATTCGTTGCAGAATCAGACTCCCCAACGCGTCTCATTCGCGCAATGATTGATGCCCGCAGCCTAGCACGCACACGGCAACCCTTGAATGCCTAAGCAGACTGCAGCCCAACACGCTCCCATTCACCAATTTCAGATTTCAGATTTCCCCATTTACCCATACCTCACACCACAGTGGCCAAATCACTGATCCTGCTGGCATGGGTCATTTTGATATCCACATGGGACAGCCCCCCCTGATGAAGCACCTGCTTAACCGTGCGCAACGCCAACGATGGTGTATTGCAATCTCGACTCAGATGCGCAAGAAAAACCGTCTGTAGTGAATCCCCGGCAACGTCAAGAAGAAGGCTCCCTGCTTTCGCATTTGAAAGGTGCCCTTGCCTACCCGCAATACGTTGTTTCAAAGCCCAGGGACGCTCCGAATCTTGAAGCATCGTCTCATCATGATTTGACTCCAGCACCAACGCCCCACAGTTACGCAGCCGTTGACGCACAAGTTCAGTTGCCATCCCCATGTCTGTAGCCACACCAATACGTGCCGTACCACACCGCACAACAAAACCCACGGGATCGTAGGAGTCATGGGGCACCCGAAACGGTTCCAAGACCAAATCACCAATTTCGAAAGGCTGGCCCGTTGTAAACACATTCCACGGGAGCCCAGAGAGCTTCGGATTGTGTGCAAGGGCTTCAATCGTTCCCGAGTTTGCGTAGACCCCCATGCCGAAACGACGGTGCAAAACATGTAGGGACGCTTTGTGATCGTCATGCTCATGCGTAAGACAAATTGCAGCAAGCGATTCGGGAGACACACCAATCTCCGTAAGACGCTCTACCGTCGCCTTACCACTGACTCCTGCATCAATCAGAATATTTGTGTTCTCAGAACCCACATAAATGCAGTTTCCCGAACTCCCGCTTGCAAGCACACACAGTCGTAAAGCCATGTTTAGAACACCCTCTCCCATCAAAAAACCGTATAGAATTCGCAATTGCAGTCAGGACAAGGCCCAAACGAACAATTCGAACGTGCATTAAGCTCGACCCACGAACAGAGGCCAAGTAAATTGGGGGTCATATTAGATCGAAAGTAAACACAATGCCAAGTCAAACCCTATCTTTGGTTCAGAGTCAACGTCTCCAAATGATTATGGCGCCCCAATTGCGCCAATCTCTGGAAATGTTACAGGTTCCCATTCTGGAACTGCGTGCCATGATTCAGAAAGAGATTGAGCAAAACCCCACCCTTGAAGAGCTAGCCCCTGAGGGACCTACGCTTGAGATTGAAGCCGACCCCGGTGATACCCCTGACGATAAATCGGAAATGGATTTCGACAAAGAGTTCGAGGTCATGGCGAAGCTTGACGATGAGTGGCGAGACTACTTCTTTCAGGATTTGGACAACCGTCCCTACTCACCGGATGACGACAAGAAACACCAATTTCTTATGGATTCGTTACCGCAACATGAGTCCCTCCAAGAACACCTTATGACGCAACTGCACATGACCGCGCTCGGCGAGCAGGATCAACAAATTGCAGAGATGATCATAGGCAGCATCAATGACGACGGATATCTTACCTCTTCTATGACCGAACTGGCAGATTCCCTGCCTTTTACCGAAGAACATCTTCAGGACATCCTGCTCGTGATACAGGATTTTAATCCTATCGGTATCGGCGCCACTGACTTACAGGATTGCCTCCTCCTTCAACTGGAACGCATCGGCAAGGCCGATACCGTTGCAGGGGATATCGTTCGCGATTACCTCACGAGCCTCGGATCACACAAACTTCAGGCCATTGCCAAGGCATTAAAAGTATCCGTCGAGGAAATAAAGGAAGCTGAAAATCTAATTCACTCGCTTGACCCAAAACCAGGACGCGCATTCTCAGAAGAGGTAGCGTCCTATGTTCTACCTGAAGTCGTCGTCCGCAAGGTTAACGGGGAATATGTTATTATTCTCAACGACAGCCAGCTCCCTCACCTGAGAATCAGTCGGCATTACCGTCGGCTTATGGAAAATCGAGAAACCACTGCAGAAGTGAAGTCATATATTCGTGATCGCTTGCGTGCGAGCACGTTCCTCATCAAGAGCATAGATCAGCGACAAAAAACCATTTACAAGATCGCAGACGAAATTGTGCGAATTCAGTATGACTTTCTAGAACACGGCGTATCGCACCTCAAACCACTCACCATGTCCACTGTAGCAGACGCTGTAGGGGTTCATGAAACAACCGTGAGTCGTGCCGTGAATCAGAAATATATGCGCACCCCCATTGGCACCTATGAGCTGAAATACTTTTTTACCCCTGGAATTACGACACAAGATGGTACATCCATCTCTAACAAGTCCGTCAAGGATATGATTGCACAGCTTGTCGCCGAAGAAGATCTCGATAAACCATTATCCGATCAAGCGATAATGGAAAAACTCAAACAGACGGGTGTCGATGTCGCTCGAAGAACTGTAGCAAAATATCGCATCGTCCTGAAAATTCCGCCCTCCCACCTCCGGAAATACCACTAACATCCTTTATTAGCAGCCTGTATGAACAAGGCAGAAGCAATATGATGAGGATGAACCGTGAAATCAATTAATCGTGTAGTCTCTTTAAGACCGACGACAGGTTGCTAGCAGTGAACATTCGTAGTGCCATCAAAAAAGTTGCCACGGCGCTAGACGCGTTGTGTAAAGATCGTGACGTGGTTGACCTCCCCGACATGCCGCCATCGGCAGAAGCGCTCTCCATTCTTGCGTTGACAACAACCAAGCCCGGTGTCTTGCTCTGGGTTCACGACTCAGTAGAAAATCTTGATCAAGCCCATCGCAACCTGCTCACGTTGCGTCATGCACAGAGTCCCAAAATCGGCTACTTCCCCCCGCGGGACGTCATCCCCGACACCACAGCCAACGATGACCCTGAAATAGCGGGATACCGCATCCGCGTGCTTCAACAACTACTCGAGCACGACTCGAAAAAACCGTTCATCATCGTCACTTGCATTCAAGCCCTCTGTCAAGCAGTGCCCTCACCAGAAATCATAAGTTCGCAAACTCTGACATTCGAAGTCGATGGTACCTGCGAGCTTGAAACCGTACCCTCGCAGCTTTTGCATTTGGGCTATGCATTTGAAGCAGAAGTGCTCGCAAAAGGGCAGTCTGCCGTGAAAGGAGGACTGCTGGACATCTGGTCACCCACAGACACCTGGCCCATTCGAATTGAACTTTTTGGCTCAACCATAGAATCCATCCGACGCTTTGATCCCAAAACTCAACGCTCTCTAGAAAAATGTGCCAGCGTTCGTATTTCTCCCGCACGTGAATGGATTCACAAGCAACCTACCTCACAGGTACCCACAACACTGCTCGACTATATGACGCATAGCGCCACAGTCGTCTGGAGCGAACCTGGAAGCATCAAAACCCGTGCATCTGCACACGAAGCACTACTGCACCTTGACACCCCTTCCTCACAAGTTGTGCTCTCTTTTGACGCCATCCAAAGCACAATCACCTCCGCCACCCGCTTTCAGGAAATTCGCATTGATCCAGACAACCCCGTATCCCTGCCCTCCGGCTTTCCTCGCTTCTTTCCCATTGCGAATTCGGTTGAAGAAACCGGAAACCGTTTCGATGCCACACACACAGAACAAACACGGGGGGCCCTTATATCCGACCTCTATGCACGTGCACGAAAGCGACACCATGTAGCCCTGTATCTTGACAGCACTGGCTCCATGACACATTTCGAAGAGACGCTTGCTCGACCAACCGAAAAACACATCAAACCAAATCTGGGCGTTCTAAGCGAAGGCTGCGACTGCCCGGATCTACGCCTTATCATCGTAGCGGAGTCCGATCTCTACGGCAGGCGAAAGTCCCTCAGACTACGCTACGACCCGGATGCGTACCGATCACGCTCCCGAAAGTACACGGGGGGCCGAATCACCGATTTTACGGACATGGAACCCGGCGATCTCGTTGTGCACATCGACCACGGCATCGGACGCTATCTTGGCGTACAGGAAATCACTTTCAATGATCAGCAACAGGAAGTGCTCGCCATAGCCTACGCCGATGATGCAAAACTCTACGTTCCCATGTCGCACGCGCATCTGCTAAGTCGATACGTGGGACTCGCCTCCCGACAAACCTCCTTACATCGTCTCGGTGGCACGCGCTGGAAAAATGAAAAAATCGCCGCGCAACAGTCCGTGTTGGATCTTGCCGCGGGTTTGCTCGAGGTACAGGCCACGCGCAACCTTCTTCAGGGGCACTCGTTTCCTCCCGACACAAAGTGGCAACATGAGTTCGAAACTGCATTTCCATTCCAGGAAACAGAAGATCAAATTCAGGTTATTCGTAACGTGAAGGAAGACATGGAATCAACGCGGCCTATGGATCGCCTCATTTGTGGTGATGCTGGATACGGTAAAACCGAAGTCGCCATGCGCGCTGCATTCAAAACCGTTCAAGACGGACGCCAGGTGGCAATGCTTGTTCCCACAACAATTCTTGCGCAACAACACTTCCGAACCTTCACTGAACGCATGGCAGGATTTCCTGTCCGCATCGGTGTGCTTAGCCGCTTTAGCACTGCTGGAATGCGTGCACAACTGAAAGACAATCTGGCATCGGGTTCCATTGATATCGTAATTGGCACCCACGCAATTCTGCAACGCGGTATATCCTTCGCCAATCTTGGACTTGTCATCATCGACGAAGAACAGCGCTTCGGGGTGCATCACAAAGAACATCTAAAGAAGATGAAACGCTTGGTCGACGTCCTGACTCTGAGCGCAACCCCCATTCCGCGAACGCTTTACATGAGCATGACTGGGGCGCGTGATATGAGCCTGATTCAAACACCCCCCCGTGAGCGTATGGCTATCGAAACCATCGTCGCCAATGGCGAGAATGACATCATTCGTAATGCCGTGCTACGCGAGCTAAATCGCGATGGGCAAGTCTACTACTTGCACAACCGCGTCATGACCATCCAACGGCTTCGTGACAAACTTGCAAAACTCATTCCGGAAGCGCGTATTGAGTTTGCCCATGGGCAGATGAAATCATCTGAACTCTCGCAGGTTATGAGTCGATTCGCCGCTGGTAAATTTGACGTCCTGCTCTGCACAACGATCATTGAAAGCGGACTCGATATTCCCCGAGCCAACACCATCCTGATTGACAGGGCAGATCGCTTTGGCATTGCAGATCTGTATCAATTGCGCGGGCGTGTAGGTCGCTCTCGACACAAAGCCTACGCTTATCTCCTTCTGCCACCTCACGGCTTTGTAGATAGCGATGCACGCGAACGCATCCATGCGCTTCGCAAGCACTCCGGTCTAGGAACCGGATTCAATCTCGCCATTCGTGACATGGAGATCCGGGGTGCCGGCAACATCCTCGGGGCTGCTCAGAGCGGCCATATCTCGGCGGTTGGGTTCGGCCTATACTGCCAACTCCTCAAATGCTCTATTGCACGTCTTAAAGGAGAAAAACAACCCTTGCTGGTCGACACCGAAATGAGATTGGATTTTATACAGCTAAACCCTTCAGATGAAAACCGGGGAACGGCGGCATACCTACCCATGCACTACATTTCCAGCGAACGCCTGCGCATCGCCATCTACCGCCGAATTGCTGAAGCCAACGCCACAACGGATATTGAGGCTTTGCAGCAGGAACTCGAAGATCGCTTTGGAAGGATGCCCCTAGCCGTGAGTCGGTTGCTCGCAGTTGCAACCATGCGAATCCTTGCTGCCCAGCGCGGCATACAACTCATTGAGGTGCGCAAACGAAAGATAATCATTAAGCGAGATGGTGACTACATTAAGGATGCCGTCCACTTCCCCACGCTTACCTCAACCGCCCCTGACGAACAGTTGGAGGAACTCCGCGACGCCATCCTCAACACTATCGCTTAATGTTATTCTTTGTAGGACGGGTCTTGAGTTGCCTAACAGAGGGAAGAATCCACGCGCTGGCGCGCGAGGCTACGTGAAGCAAACAGTACGTACACACAGTGCCACTGCCACAGACCGTTTGCATCAAACGTGGGCACATCCGATAGGGCGTAGTACCGGCCGCAGATTATAGCTGGTAAGCGCCTGCCATTCCTTCAGTCTCCCCCGGACTGTATAGATGCTGCTGTGTTATTAAGTCGACTATCCACGTCGGCTATCCGTGCCATTCTCGGCGTTGTACAACGCTTAAGCGTTGAACTTACCGGGCTCGATCAGATCGCCATACTGCTCTTTGGCCGCCTGAATTTTGGCGATAGCAGTATCCCAGTACTCAATGATTTCTGCAGGTGTGTTTGCGTCCATCTTTGCGTAAAAAGCTTTAGTCCGTTCGATCTTCTCAATCCATTTTGTGCAACGGAATGTGAAGAGGTAGGTGTAAGTTTCTTCAGTAAAGTCCTCGTCCAGGTACTTAGTGAAGAGAACCTTCAGATCCTGGTAGCGAGGAATCTTGCCTGTCGGTGTCTCGTAGGCTTCGTATTCACCATGGACGCGTCCATCAGCCCAGTGCAGCCACACGCGTTTAGCCAGCTTGCTGGTAATAAAATTACCGCTATCATCACGCATGAAGTAGTTATTACTGAAAACCTTAGGTGTGCTGTCAACGCCTTCACCGAACTTGATGTTGTTCATCGTATATTCGCCGAGAGGATAGGAAACGAAATCAAGGTTGGCCATGGGGCTCGGGGTACGGACACCCTCTGCTCCCAGAGTGGCACTGGTTGTTTCCGACTCCAGAGTGGCGGCTTTCAGAAGAATCCCGTCTTTCCAGCTTGGTGACTCTTCCACAGGAACCGTGGTGTCACTGTCACGTCCGCCATAGAGAACTCCCTGTACCTTGACACCCTCCTTGGCTTCAAACCCCTCTTTGTCGATATTGGCCAAGTAATCCAGACGCATTGTGTAGCGGGCGTTACCATGGGCGATTGCGACTTCATTACCGGCGGCATCCTTGACACCTTTCTTCCACTCACCGAAATGGTTGTTACCCTCTTCCGGTGGTTCCATGCCCATGCCAAGCCAGTAAGGTTTCTGGTCCGGTCCCTTGAGTATGTTGGAAAAGATAACCTCTTGATTTTTAAGCAGGTTCTCGAAAATCAGAGGATCATCATTGGCATTGACATCCTTGATAATGCCAAACATTCCAAATTCCACGTTCACAGCCCTGAATTCACCGTTGATATTGCGGAAATAGGCAATGTCGTCACCAACAATCTGCTCACCGGGAATCATAGCGGTTGATGTTTTACCGCAAGCTGAAGGATAAGCTCCGCAGAAATAGGTTTTGCGGTTCTTCTCTTCATTAAGTGCAGCCATTACAAACATATGTTCGCAAAGCCATCCGTTTTTGCCGCCTTCGTTAATGGCCAGGCGCATGGCGTGCTTCTTGAGCCCGATGGAGTTGCCTGCATACTGGTCGTTCATGGAATAAACCATATTGTTCTGGGTGTCCATGTAGATACGACGTTTGTCCAGATTAACCGTGCAATTACGTTCATCTACTTCGCCAGCAGAGTGGATAAAACGGAATAAATGATCTTTCTCGGCTTCAGCCATTTTCAGAAAGTGCGTGTAGGCAGTACGGTAAAGAATAAGCTCTGAGTGAGCAACATACCAACTGTCTGTGAATTGAATGCATGGAATTGTGAACGGACTTTCGGTTGGTCCTTCAGAGAAGAAAAGTACGACCACGTCCTTGCCCTTCATGATGCCCTTGGAAATTTCCATGATTTCAGCATATCCCTCTTCATATTCCACTGAATTCAGGGACTTCATGCGCTCAAGATTTTCCTTGTAGACCATGAATTTCGTATTTTTCTTATCACGCGCCTGATCGCCGTAACCATCCCAGTGAATAGTCTGCTCCGACAACCCCATGGGCTGTTCTTCGCCCATGCTAAGTGCGTGTTCGCGCACATACTTGGTATCTTCAGCACTGTCATCGCAGATATAAATAGATGCTGGATCACAGTGATCAGCGAAAACACCAATAAATTCAATTACTTTAGGATTATTAAGCGCTGTTAGCTTCTGATAGCTCGCTTCGCTCATTTTACTTTTCAGTATGTTCTCAAAACTATTACTCATAATGATTTCTCTTAGTTATTGATTAGACTTCGTGCGACCCCATCATCCATATTAAATGGGCAAATTTATGTTTCCAGCGATATACGGATTTATTTTCAGCTAGCGTGCTAGCTCGTCGTAGAGGCAACCTTTTGTCATTTAAAAGTCTTTATGTCAAGCCACCAGTGCTGACGCATCACGTAACAGGTTGACAATGAATGCGTTGAGAAACAAAACTGCACTACCGCCCCCGGCATCGTGCCTCTGCTGGATCATTCAGGCTAGCGCGCCCCCGTTTTCAGAAAAACCGGAAGCCCACAGGCCACAAGCACCACATCATCAGCGAGCTGCGCCACCGATTGATTCAGAAAACCCGCGAGATCTCGAAACAGACGTGAGGCTCGATTCGCAGGAATGATTCCCGATCCCACCTCATTCGTAACCAGAATCAAATCCATGGGAGGATCCTCTAGAAAAGAAAGCAACGCGACCACCTCAGGATACGCAGTGTCAGACTCACCATGTCGATGCAGCAAGTTGCCCAACCAAACCGTTAGACAATCCACAACCGAAACATCAGAATTCCCTTCCAACTCCAAAATCCCCGCCACCAGATCAACGGGAGCCTCCACGGTGATGTAAGTAGGATCACGATCTTCACGGTGTTTGGCAATGCGCACTTTCATCTCATCGTCAAACGGCACCGCCGTTGCCACAAACCCCTTACGACCATATCGCTCAGCCTGATTGAGGGCATATCGACTCTTTCCGCTACGCCCTCCCCCCGTAACCAACATTACACGATGTTTCATATTCATTTCCAATTTTGTAAGCATGTCATTGACGCATCAAAATCAGCTTTGCCAAACACCTCAACGATCATCACGCGATACACCCCATCTTGAACAGACATAGATGCCAGTGCGGCATCAAGAACCTTTGGAGAAAGATGCTGTAACGATTTGTGGTCATCTCCTTCCAGAATGCCATGAATATGCATCAGATGCATACGATCCGCATAACGTTCTAAATGCGAATCAACATTATGCCCCCATCGTATAAGATGGCCAATATCAAGACAGACACCAGCATCATGCGAAAGCACCACATTCTCAATCAATGCAAAAGGATACGACAGTGTCTCAACGCAAATGTTGCGTGGCGAATCTACCTCAGCAATCAAACATCCCAGGGAGTCATGCAATGCCCCAAGCCAGCCCGGCATATCCTGACTAGGCTGCATACCACGATCATCGGGATCATCTCCCGCAAAATGCAGCGCAAATGTCTGCGGCGACAAGGGGCGACAGAGATCCATAACACGGCGGCACATGTCAACGGATGCCGCGCGAACGGAGTCGTCGCGAGCCCCCAGAAAAACATCCAATGGAAAGTGCACCGTGTAGGTAAGGTCATGATCCTCACCAAGTGCCGCCAACTCCCGAATCACCTCTGGTGTGGGAAAGTTTGACACAGTATCCGATTCAAACAGAATCAACTGCACATCATCAACGCGATCTGCCAGATAGCGAATATTCGGCAAAATATCATCTGGAATAATATAAGATGTGGTTCCAAGGCGAAAAGGAAAGACGCCCTTCAATGAAGCGTGTTCTATCATACCAACTCTCCTTGATCACGGTCGACATTTCCCCCAGGTAAAAGCCGTAGGAGATCTGCAATTGACTCCCACTCCTTGGCCCCCGCCTCAAGCAGACGCGCCGCAATAGCACTGGCTTTCCCATCCAGCGTATAATCACGATCCGAAATTCCAGCCATGAGAAACACGGGGATGCCCTTCGCAAACATACGGTCAGCAAGCTCAAGATTCACAACATTACCGGGACCAAACGGCACACCACACACAACCAAAGCCGCACTTTCTGATGCCAGTCGCTCTGCCTCAAGAAAAGCATCACCCCCAACCGGCGAAAACGGCTTTTCAAGCGCCACTTTCAATTCAAGGGCCATAGCCGTATCGGCATCACGATCACCCGAATTCAACACGCCACAACTCACAGCATAATCGCACAAACACAGTCGCCTCAACACCTCTTCACCACAGCCACCACCAGCAACCACATGCAAGCGCATCCCCCGTGCCGACTGCCCTGCAACAAGCCGGGGGCTGGGAACCACCATCACCGACCCGCTTTGTGGGTTTGATTCAATCTTTACATCGCAGTGATAAACCTGGCGAAGGGCGGATTCCGTCAACACGTCAGACGGACTCCCATCCGAAACAAGTCGTCCTTTATCAACAAGAAGCAGTCGATCGCAAAATTCGGATGCCATATTCAGATCATGACTCACCATCAACACCGTAACCCCGCGCTCACGGTTGAGGCGTTCAATCAGTTGCATCACCTCCAGACGGTGATTGATATCCAAATGCGAGGTGGCTTCATCCATTAAAATGATACGAGGCTGTTGCGCAAGCACCATTGCAATAACCACACGTTGACGTTCACCACCACTAAGCTCAGGAAAGGGCCGGTCCCGCATATCCGCAACATCCGTATAGATCATGGACTGCTCGACAATCTTACGATCGGCATCACTAACCGCTCCCCAGCGGGACAACGCATGTGTCAGCCCCATGGTTACGATCTCTTCAACCGAATAGGACATGGGGGTATGCACCTCCTGCGGCACGACGCCAATGGTGGAAGCTCGCTCACGGGCAGGCAGGCTACGGACGGGCTTCCCAAACAAGCGAACCTGTCCTGACACACGATCAAGCAAGCCTGTGGCAGCGCGAAGCAGTGTTGTCTTTCCCGATCCATTCGGACCAATAATGGCGGCCATGGTTCCCTCACGAATCGTAAAGGACATATCCTGAAACACAGGAACACGGCCATAGCCACCCGACACATCTGCAAAGGCAATCGCCCCCGCACGCAGATCTTCAGGTTCCTGAACTGTTACTTCTGTATCCATCATTTCCAAATTCTAAAGTTACGCCCGCATCGAAACAGCATTTTAACTTTCAGCCATTCACGGCTTAATTTCAGCTTTCAGCTTTCCAAATTTCAGCTTTTCTCTCTACCCAATCCACCCTCGCCGACCCCGCCATTTCAGAATAAAGAGGAAAAAAGGCCCACCACAAAGGGCGGTCAAAACACCAACAGGAATTTCAATCGGAAGATCCACAAGCAATGGCAACAGAGAGCGGGCAACAGCATCACACACCGCCAGAAAAGCACCGCCAGACAAAGCCGCAACTGGAATCAAACGGCGATGATCCGGGCCGATCAAACTCCGCACCGTATGAGGAACAATGAGTCCCACAAAACTAATAAGTCCAGCAACGGCAACTGCAGAAGATGTAATCAACGTGGCAAGCACCAACCCCATAAACGTCACAAACTCCGTTTTTACCCCAACATGATGCGCCGTATCCCGTCCCAGCGTTAGTGTATTCAAATCAGGAGCCATCCACCAAATACCAACAATTCCGCCCACAACCACAACAGCACATGTCGCCAGCAGTCCCGGCGAAGTCGGCTGGAGATTTCCCAACATCCACCAAACCACACTGTGCAGACTCTCATGAGATGCGGTTGACACCATGAACATCAAGATACTAGAACCCACTGCGCTCACAATCACACCGCTAAGGATCAGGCTGTATATCGAAGCCCGAACACCCCCAGCCACGAGCAAAACAAGCCCCATCGTGAGTGCCGCACCCAGAAAAGCAGCCGCCGGCAATGTGACCAGCATGAAACCGCCACCTGCGCCCAACAGAATGGCCCCGGCCGCACCCAGTGCCGCACCACTACTGACACCGAGGACATACGGTTCCGCAAGGGGATTGCGCAAAAGCGCCTGAAACAGGCAACCCGCACTTGAAAGCGCAGCGCCCACAACAAGGGCCGTGAACACACGATTCAATCGTAGACCAAAAATGGCACGTCCCATTGGTGTTGATAATTCGGGCACCCCAAAGCCAGATGCACCAAACAAAAGGCATATCAGCGCGACCACCGGAACGGCACCGACCAATACCCACAGCAAAACCTGCTGACGGCCCGATTTATTGCTCTCACGACACGGCATCTTCATTTGGGTTTCCCTGAAAAGCACTGCTTCAACTGGGCCACGCCCTCAAGAACACGAGGTCCCGGACGTAGAAGGATATCATTTGCTAGGCCATCATAGACAGCAGCATTATGAACCGCTTTGATATGCTGCCAGCCGGGACGGCTCTTCAATGCATCTGCCGCCCCCTCTCTCGCTCCCATATACAAGCAGAGGATCACGTCCGGATTGGTGCTGATAACATGCTCTGGAGAGATCTGGTAATAGTCTTTTTCGACACCATCCCCAATACTACGGCCACCAGCGAGTTTAATGAGGTCTGAAAGAAATGTTTTCTTCCCCATCGTCGTCATCGGATCATGCCAGATTTCGGCATACACCTTGGGAGCGTCCGAATTACGGGGAGCGCTCTTAAGCTCACAAAGTTTCTGAGCCAAAGTCGACGCCAGCACCTCAGCATCGTCAGCATGCCCCGTCAAAGCCCCGATCTCTCTCAGCATCGCGGGAATATCGTTTAACGACCGGCACCGAATCCGCTTTCGCGGCACGCCCATCGCGTCCAACTGAGCACCAATAGACTCATCCGCCAGCGCCGTTTCCAGAACAAGCGTCGGCCGCGCCTTAGCAAGCAGCTCAAGCGAAGGAACACCAAAACCACCAATCACCGGAACATCAGCCAATTCCTCTGGCGGATAATTGCAGGCAGACGTACGCCCCACCAACAGATGTCCGGCCCCCACAGCACAAACGGCCTCTGTTATGCTTGGAGCCAGGGATACAATTCGAATCTCAGAAGAAGCCGACACAACGCCCTCATCTGAGCGACGACAGCCCTGAAAAAGGAGCCCCAAAATTAATAACAAACAGATACGTTGCATCCCTGTATCGTACCGCACCACCCCGCCGCGTCAAGCCCCCGCGCATTCGCGCAGCGAGGTTTAAAATGTAAACCGCGGATAACGCGGATGAGCACGGATTGGGAGGATGGATGGTAGCTGTAGAGACTGTATCACTCATGGCTGTGGGACAATCGCGGAGATCGTTGGCGTTTACGGCAAAGGTGACAAAACAGTTAGTGCCGATGGAGTTATCGAGGCCGTTCACGATGTAGGCAACGCTATTCGGGGCAAGGACGCCACAACTCCATTTTTGCAGGGCTTCGCTTAATACAGTACTGGAGGTGGCCCGCCCTCGGGTGCTTGAACCCCGGACTCGATTCGGGGCCGCAGATTGCAGAGAAAGGCATCTGCGCCTTTTAGCTCGGTCTAAGCTAAACGGTAGCCACACACAAATCTTTTACCCTAATCTTTACCCACATCTGCATCCCCAGTCTCAAAATGACTGCTCCGTTGACGCCTAAAGCGTTCCCGTGTATCGTTTCCATTTACGCAAACATCTCGAAAAGGAGACCGCTCTTCATGCGCTTGGCACTGTCCACAATCGTAGCTTTTCTTATCACAGCATCGCTGCAGGCCGATGAGCATTTCCCAAAATCCCTCTGGCAGGATGCCTCCGACCCAATCGCCAGTGTCAACGCCCGTATCGGCGGCTCGATATCAACCTTTGCCGGTCAATACCCCCAAAGTTTCAACTACTATCTTGCCAACAACTCCTTCTGCGCTGAGCTCTTCTCCCTCATGTACGAAACGCTCCTCGACATGGACCCAATGACCATGGAGTACACTCCGTCAATAGCCAAGTCGTGGAGCATTTCCGATGATAAGAAGACCTTTACATTTCACATTGACCCTCGCGCCAAATGGAGCGATGGCAAGCCCATCACAACAGAAGATGTTCGTTGGACATATGATGCCATCATGGATCCGGCCAATACAACCGGCCCTCACAAAGTGTCACTGGGCAGGTTTGCCCCTCCCAAGATCATCGACGACCACACGATTCAGTTCGTCGCCAATGAAGTCCATTGGCAGAATCTTGGAGCTGCGGGTGGATTCCACATTCTCCCAAAACACATCTTTACGGGCTCGGACTTCAACACTATCAACTTTGAGTTTCCGGTCGTCTCAGGTCCCTACAAGATCGCCGAAGTCAAAGAAGGTGTCGCGCTCCATCTGGCGCGACGTCAACAGTGGTGGCAACGCACAGAAAAACGCAATCAGAACAAAGGCAACTTTGAAACCCTGATCTTTCGATTCTATGCCGAGCGTGAAAATGCATTTGATGCCTTCAATAAAGGGTTGATCGACATTTACCCGATGTACACCTCTCGCCTGTGGGTCAAAGAAACACGGGGCGAGAAGTTCATCAATAACTGGATTTCAAAACAACGTATTGAAAACTACCAACCCGTTGGATTCCAAGGCTTCGCGATGAACATGCGGCGACCGCCATTCGATGACATCCGCGTCCGCAAAGCCATGGCACACCTCTTGGATCGCGAGCGCATGAACCGAACGCTAATGTATAACCAGTACTTCCTGCATCGCTCCTATTATGAGGATCTCTATACGCCTGAAAACCCCTGCAAAAACCCGCGCTATGACTACGACCCCAAACGGGCGGAAGCGCTACTGAAGGAAGCAGGATGGATTGCAAACCCCGAGACTGGTATCCTTGAAAAGAATGGCACACCCTTTACATTTACCTTTCTTTCCCGTGATCCCAGTTCCGACAAATTCCTTCAGATCTACAACGAGGATCTCCAAAATGCGGGCATTCAACTCAAGATCGAACGCAAAGACTGGGCCGCATGGGCGAAGGATATGGATGAATTCAATTTCGACATGACCTGGGCTGCATGGGGTGCAGGCCTATTCAAAAACCCCGAATCCATGTGGCATTCTGATGAAGCAACCCGAACTAGTGGAAACAACATCACTGGTTTTAAAAACGAGCAAGTCGACGCGCTCATTGAGAAACAAAAATCCATATTTGACGTGGCCATTCGACATGCCGACTGCCGAAAGATAGACGCCATTATCACCCAATACTGCCCCTATGCCCTACTTTGGAACCTGAACTACTCACGACTACTCTACTGGAGTAAATTTGGAACCCCACCAACAGTCCTCTCAAAATACGGCGATGCAAGCTCTGCACTCTGGTACTGGTGGTATGATGAAGACTCCGCAGCCGATCTTGAAGATGCTATCCAGACCAACAGTCCGCTCCCCCCTGTTAAACCTGTCGTCTCCTTTGACGAGGCATTCAACCCTCTGCCCCAAAACCCATAACCTTACAGTTCGCTATGCAACGCCTGAGCTACTTTTTACGACGACTGCTGTTGATCATCCCGACTTTTCTTGGCATCACGATCGTCTGCTTCGGCTTGATCCAGCTCGTACCCGGCGGCCCTGTCGATCAAGCCATTCTCCAGATGCGAGGTATGCAATCCGGCGAAGCCGCTGCCGGGACAGACGCATCAAACCGCCTTACCGATTCCTACCGCAAACAACTTGAAATCCGTTTCGGCTTTGATCGCCCGTTTCACGAACGCTACATTAAATGGCTTTTCCACGATCGTCTCGGTATGCAGATGCCCTCTTATAAGTTCACCAACAAAACCACATGGCAACTCATCAAAGAACGCTTCCCTGTCTCGCTCACGTTCGGCATTACCGGATTTATTCTCAGCTATCTCATCTGCATCCCACTGGGCATCGGCAAGGCACTTCGCAATGGAACCGCTTTTGATTTCGTATCAAGTGGAATTGTCTTTATCGGATACGCCATCCCTGCGTTTGCCTTCGGCATGGTTCTCAAAATGCTCTTGTGCGGAACCCTTGAGGGCTCTCTCGACCTCTTTCCAATTGGGGGATTCGAATCCGAAGGGTTTGCGGCACTTTCAACACTCGACAAACTGACCGACCGCGTCATGCATATGGCTCTGCCCGTCCTATGCTATGTCATTGGCAACTTCGCCGTGCTAACGATGCTGATGAAGAACTCGCTTCTCGAACAGGTGGGTCAGGACTATGTCCGAACCGTGCTGGCCAAAGGCGGGAGTGCCCGTCGTGCAATATGGGGACATGCGCTACGCAATGCGCTCATTCCGATTGCAACGGGATTCGGCAGCATCATGACGGTCATGTTTGCCGGATCCGTTATCATTGAACGCGTTTTTGAAATCCCCGGCATGGGACGACTCAGCCTAGACGCCATTGTGGGGCGCGACTATGCCGTCTTTATGGGTATTCTTGCGCTTACCTCAATTCTCGGTCTCCTGGGTAATATTTTATCTGACTTCTGCTATATCCTAATCGACCCCCGCATAACCTTTGAGCGATGATGAACCTATTTCAACTCAACCCGGCAACCCGTAAACGCTTGCATCGCTTTCGGCGCTATCGTCGTGCTTACGTCTCGGCCTGGCTGCTGGCCATTATCTTTGTGTTTACGCTCTGCGCTGACTTAATCTGCAACGACAAACCCCTCTTCGTCCGTTTTGAGGGACACTCCTATTTTCCTTTTATCCGCTATTACGCCGAAAGTGAGTTTCTGCCGCAGGGGGACGCAACACGACTGGACTACAAAGCCCTCAATGCCACCCCCCTCTTTCAAGAGCAAGAAGACAACTTCATGGTGTTCGCTCCCATCCCCTTTGGCGCACGTGAAACCATCAGTGAGGCAAGCCTCCAAGCCCAAGGACGAGTCGTCGTCACCTGTCTTCCCATCCCACTGGCAGGAAGTATTAACTTCGACACAACGTTCTCCATCGTGCGATCCCAGGCGGCTTCTCCATTTTTCGAAGACGCGGAAGAACCCGATTTGCATGGTCTATCGCTTTCCAAATACTGGCCAATCAACGATGAATTACGAGAGGCCATTGTGACGCGCTTTCGCAATGAAAAGGCGGCTGCCTTGCGTCAAACATTAACCGCCACGGGGAATTCATCTCTCTCCGCAGAACTCTCTCTCTCCGCATTCTCGCCACGCTCCAAACCACCCACAACCGTGCGCATGATCTTTCGATCCCCTAAAACCGAAACCCAAAAACGGCACACCTTCACACTGAACAAAGCCCCCCTCTCACCCCACTCCATGCCCAAAGCATGGGACACCCTTTCTCCAACAGATCAAGAACGCATACAAGAAGGGGCGGAAACCTGCCGACAAGGGGCCATCGACCCCATCAGGGTCACCATTGCAGGGCGCGCCTACCGAGCCCTGTTTGACAACAGCGTTGCCTGGCCACATCCCCCCGTCCATGGCCACTGGCTGGGAATCGACAGTGCAGGGCGCGACGTGCTTTCTCGTATCGTGCACGGTCTCCGCGTATCCCTGATCTTCAGTGTGCTTCTCGTCATCAGCTCCATGTCGATCGGCATTGTCGTCGGCGCCATACAAGGCTTCTACGGTGGCATTGTTGACATTACAGGACAACGTGTCATCGAAATTTGGAGTGCCATTCCATTCCTGTACGTAATGATCCTGCTTGGATCCATCTACGGTGCCCGATTCTGGCTACTGCTTGTCTGCTACGCCTTCTTTAATTGGATTGGCATCTCCTACTATATGCGAGCCGAGTTTCTTCGCTTGCGAAAGCAACCTTTTGTTGACGCCGCACACGTACTGGGAGTCAGCACGAGAAAAATCATCTTTCGGCATATTCTTCCCAATGCCATAACGCCCATTATCACCTTTCTCCCCTTCTACCTCGTGGGAGCCATTGCCTCCCTGGCCGCTTTGGATTACCTTGGGTTTGGACTCCCGGCACTCACCCCCAGCCTTGGACAGCTCCTGCATCAGGCTCAGGCAAATCGCTCAGCCTGGTGGTTGATTCTCTATCCCACTCTCGCACTTTTCATTGTAATGCTTCTTGGGGTCTTTGTTGGAGAGGGCGTCCGTGAAGCCTACGACCCACGCCCCCGAACCAAAATGGAATAGCATGAAACCGCTTCTGGAAATTCAAAATGTGTCCGTCTCATTTCGCAGCAGCGATGGGGATGTCACTCCTGCCGTAAGCAACGTCTCACTTTCGATACAGAAGGGTGATGTGCTCGGACTCGTGGGTGAATCTGGCTGTGGCAAGTCAGTCACCGCCATGAGCATTCTGCGCCTGCTCCCGACCCCTCCCGGGCAAATTGACGGTGGCTCAATTTTCTACGAGGGGGAGGACCTGCTACAGCTTCCGATTGAAAAGATGCAAAGAATTCGCGGCAACGCAATCAGCATGATTTTTCAAGAACCCATGACGGCACTATCCCCGCTTCAGCGCATTGGAGCTCAGCTCGTAGAAGCCCTTCGAATGCATCCAACCACAAGCAGAACCGTCAACAACCTGCCCCCAAACAAAAGAGGCAATCTGAGTCGCCGCGAGGCATGGAAGACTGCTGAGGGATGGTTAACAAAGGTTGGAATACCCGATGCGTCTGAACGCATGTATGCCTATCCTCACCAACTCTCTGGAGGAATGCGGCAGCGCGTTATGATCGCCATGGCACTCATGCTCTATCCGGCACTTCTCATTGCCGATGAACCCACAACGGCACTGGACGTCACTATTCAAGCCCAAATCTTTGATCTCATTCGCGGTATGCGCAAGAAGGACACCTCCATGCTACTCATCACACATGACATGGGCGTCATCTGGGAGATGTGTAGCCATATCGCCGTCATGTACGCATCCGAGATCGTGGAAACCGGCACCGTGGATAAAGTGTTCAAGGATCCCATCCACCCCTACACCAAAGCCCTCATCGCTGTCATCCCTGGAAAAGTCCTGCCCGGCGAACATCTCCCCGCCATTCCCGGCCAAGTCCCCTCGCCAGGTGACTATCCAAAAGGGTGCCATTTT
This sequence comes from uncultured Victivallales bacterium, assembly GCA_964576795.1. Lineage (GTDB taxonomy): Bacteria > Verrucomicrobiota > Kiritimatiellia > UBA8416 > UBA8416 > JABGOW01. Next base: position 69,118 of record CAZNWT010000004.1, on the reverse strand, counting down.
CAAGATCGTTGCCACTACGCCTTTGACCGCTGCCGACAAGATCACCCCCCTCTCTATTGTCACGGCGACCGCAGTATCCGTTGCTTTCTCGCAGAGGAAAACCCATGAGAGAGAAACTTAGAAATGGCAAATCAGAAATCAGAAATAGAGAATCAGAAACCGTGGGAGAGGATCCACTGCTTGAGATTAAGAATCTCAAGACCTGGTTTCCCATTCGGCGGGGGGTCTTTTCAAGAACGGTGGGACAGATCCGTGCTGTCGATGGCGTCAGCCTCACCATGAATCCCGGCGAAACGCTAGGACTTGTTGGAGAATCCGGTTGTGGCAAAACAACCCTGGCCCGCACCATTCTGCTGCTCGACAAAGCACACTCCGGACACATTCAATTCAAAGATATCGAAATGCTCTCAAGTCCGCGCTCGAAAATCCAACCGCTTCGACGGCAATTGCAGGTCATCTTTCAAGACCCCTTTTCCTCACTCAACCCCCGCATGACGGTACTCGACATCGTATCCGAAGGGATGATTGAGCACGGCATCATTCGCAGGCGAGAAAGACAAGAGGCCGTCAGTGGCCTTCTGGAAGATGTCGGACTCGGACAAGATGCTCTACACCGATATCCCCACGAATTTTCTGGAGGGCAACGCCAGCGTATTAGCATCGCCCGAGCCATCTCCCTACACCCCGAACTCATCATCTGTGATGAAGCCGTCAGCGCTCTTGACGTCTCCATTCAGGCCCAAGTCATGAACCTCCTCATGGACCTGAGAAAAAAGTATGGACTCGCCTATCTCTTTATCTCACACGACCTTAATGTGGTTCGACACATCTCAGATCGGATTGCCGTCATGTACTTGGGCCGCATTGTCGAATCTGGCAGCACACAAGATATCATGGAACATCCGCAACACCCCTACACCCGAGCCCTAATATCGGCAATTCCCAAAGCCGGGCAACCTCACCAGGATCGAATCGTGCTCAGAGGGGATGTGCCATCCCCTGCCTCCCCGCCTTCTGGCTGTCCCTTTCATCCCCGCTGTCCGTATGCCATAGAACAATGCTCTCAAGAACGGCCCTATCTTACCCCCCTCAATATCGAAAACAACAGCAGGCAACTTGTCGCCTGCATCCGAAAGGATGAAATATGAGTAATGTAAGTAAATTGGAAATTCAATATTCGAAATTCGAAATCAAGCATCACCGACCTAAACATCTCGACATTCTTCGACATTTAATACTTCACGGCTCCTTCCTTTTATTAATTTCTGCTTTACTCCTCCTCAGCTCTGGTTGTAGCAAACGCGAAACGCGCGTTCAGCTCGGCAATCGCACACAGGTCCTCCATCTGGGTAATAGTTCGGAACCCAAAGATCTGGATCCACATCTCGTAACAGGCGTCACGGAGAACAACATCATATCGGCACTTCTGGAAGGGCTTGTCTCTGAAGATCCCGAAACACTGGAACCCGTTGCCGGCACCGCAAACCACTGGGAGATCTCACCGGATGGCTGTGTATACACCTTTCATATACGCCCTGAGGCCAACTGGTCAAACGGCGACTCGGTAACGGCCGATGACTTCATCTTCTCCTATAAGCGGATACTGACACCGGCACTTGGCAGTCCCTATGCATACATGCTCTTCTGCCTTGAAAATGCCGAAGCCTATAACCGCGAAACACTATCCGACTTTACGAAGGTCGGCGCCAAGGCGCTTGATCCCAAAACGCTGCAGCTCACCCTGAGAGCCCCAACGCCCTATTTTCTGTCGTTGCTTAACCATTTTTCCTGGTTCCCCGTTCATCCGCCAACCGTTCTAGCTCATGGTGATATCGCCTCAATTGGAAGCCAGTGGACAAAACCGGAAAACTTTGTAGGCAACGGGCCCTTCGTCCTTACCGATTGGCAACCCAACAAACAGATATCGGTAAGCAAAAGCACGACCTACTGGGATCGCCGCACCGTGAAGCTCAACGCCATTCACTTCTACCCCATCGGTGACCACACCATTGAAGAGCATGCATTTCGCTCCGGTCAACTCCATGTAACAGGAACGGTACCCATTGACAGAATTAGCTACTACAAGACGCGCCATCCCGAACGGCTCCGTTTGGATCCCTACTTAGGGTGCTACTATTACCTCTTCAACGTCAACCGACCACCGCTGGATAACCCAAAAGTGCGCCGGGCGCTTTCCTTAGCTATTAACCGCGACCAGATCACCAAATTTGTCACCCGCGCTGATGAAGAACCGGCCTACAACTTCACTCCGCCCAACACCGGCGGATACACGGCCACTGCAAAAATTGGGGGCACGCTTGATGACGCCCGCGCACTCCTTACTGAAGCCGGGTTTCCAAATGGCAAAGGCTTCCCAAAGCTTTCCGTGCTTTACAACACGGCCGACTCTCATGCTAAAATTGCCGAAGTTCTGCAGCAAATGTGGGCAACGGGGCTTGGCATTGATATTGAACTGGTCAACATGGAGTGGAAGGTCTACCTGGCCCAAACCCAATCCGGCAACTACGATATTGCGCGAGCGGGCTGGATTGGAGACTACATGGACCCTAACAGCTTTCTGGATCTGTGGGTAACTGATGGCGGCAACAACCGCACCGGCTGGTCAAATCTGGACTATGACGCACTCATCCGCAAGGCATCCGAAACCCTAGATTCCAAAGCGCGGTTTTCCCTCTTTCAGGAAGCCGAGAAAATCCTTATGGATGAATCGCCCATCATGCCCATCTACTTCTACCGCAGCAAATCGCTGATCCAGCCCTCAGTCAGAGGCTGGCACTCCACCCTGCTGGATCATCACCCCTACAAACACCTTTGGCTGGAAGAACCCGCAGAATGACACTTCACATTCCCAAGATGAACGGCCACACCATTCTGGTCGACGCCGTTCAAACCAAGCTGGGATGGCTGAGTTTTGCACTCACCCACCTCGGGCTGAGGCGTTCAACTTACATGTATGACTCCGAAGCAGAAGCGTTGATCCAACTGCAAAATCAACTTGCATGCTCCCCTCAGGAGAGCTGCAAACAAACGCGACAATGTGAAGCCATACTCAACACTTGGAAGCAACACTTCGTCAACAGGATCTCCGGCGACGCCCCCCCCCGTACAAAGGTTCCCATTGATGATACAGATTGGACTCCATTTGCCAAACGGGTCTACGGCACCTTAATGAAGATCCCATACGGAAAAACCATCACCTATGGTGAAATTGCATCCGCCGTAGGAAGCCCCGGCGCAGCGCGTGCCGTGGGGGCGTTGATGAAGAATAACCCAATCCCTCCCATCGTCCCCTGTCATCGCGTCACCGGTGCAAACGGAAAACTCGGAGGATTCTCAGCAAATGGCGGCCCCCCACTCAAGTCTATCTTGCTTCAACGAGAGGGCCTTGATTCAAATCGTTTCCTGCATTGAATGAAAGGCTATGAAAGCGGGGGACTGGGCAGGTGAAACTTGGCCGTTTTCTACACGTTCACGCTCTCCGTAGTCTCGCGCGCCAGCGCGTAGATTCTCCGCTCTGTGAGGAAAGGGTCATCCACCGGCTGGCGCCGGAGGCTACAAAGACGGTTCCACCTTGAATAATCCGATGGAGGCACGACGCCGGGAGCGGGGCTGACCTGAAACTACGCAAAGCTGGCAACCCCATCAAGGTCAAGAGTTGCAAACAGATCAGCTTCAGTTTCTGCGCGCCGGATTTCAACGACCTCACCATTCGGTCGCAACAACAACTCGGATGAGCGCAGTTTCCCGTTGTAGTTAAACCCCATTGCGTGCCCATGCGCCCCCGCATCATGAATCACAACAATATCATCCGCAGCGATTTCCGGAAGTTCACGTGCAATCGCGAATTTATCATTATTCTCACAAAGTGAGCCCGTCACATCATAAACGTGGTCACAAGGGGCATCTTCCTTGCCCAGTACCGTGATGTGGTGATAGGCCCCATACATGCCGGGGCGCATCAGATTCGTCATACAGGCATCCAATCCAACATAGTCCTTATAGGTATGCTTCATGTGTCGCACCGTCGAAACGAGATACCCATAGGGGCCCGTAATCATTCTGCCACACTCCAAGTAGAGCTTCAGCGGATCGAGACCATTTGCCGTGATGATACTCTCATAACGCTCCTTGATGCCATCACCCACTCGCTTTAAATCCACGGCCGTCTCTTCAGGCCGATACGGAATTCCAATACCGCCACCAATATTTGCGAACTCAAAGCGAATCCCTAACTCACGCGAAATCTCTACAATCAGATCGAATAGAATTTGCGCTGTCTCCAGGAAATACTCACCATTTAATTCGTTCGAAGCCACCATCGTGTGAAGACCAAACCGCTTCACACCACGATCACGGGCCATGCGATATCCCTCAATAAGTTGCTCTCGCGTAAACCCGTATTTTGCATCTTCAGGGTGCCCGATAATGGCATTACCTTCCTTCAGAGCACCGGGATTGTAACGAAAACAAATCAACTCGGGCAATCCGACACAGCGATCTACATAATCAATATGCGTGATATCATCGAGATTCAGGATGGCCCCAAGCGCCTTCGCCTGCTCATATTCATGCCGTGGGGTGTCGTTGGAGGTGAACATGATACTCTCTCCAACCACACCCACGAGCTTTGCGAGCGATAATTCAGGCCCGGAGCTACAATCAGCACCAAACCCTTCTGCAGCTAACAGCTTCATGATGTAGGGGTTGGGGGTTGCCTTAACGGCAAAATACTCGTGAAACCCTGGATTCCATGCAAAAGCAGCTTTCAATTTGCGAGCATTGTCTATAATAGCCTTCTCATCATAGATATGAAACGGCGTGGGATGCGTTTGGATGATGGATTCAATTTCTGCTTTGGTAAATGGCAACGTCTTGCTCGTCATGGTGTCTATCACTCCTAAAAAACAACTAACCCGTCTTCGCGCATGCTGACATATCCCCCATGCCCACTGTCGTCACGCTTCCCAATAATCACATGATCCAAAACCTTAATATCAACAATGCTTCCGGCCGCCACAAGCTGTTTTGTAATCCGAATATCCTCAGCAGATGGCGTTGGATCTCCTGAAGGATGATTATGCGCTAACACAACCGCAGCCGACGCGGAACGAATCGCTTCGCAGAATACCTCTCGCGGATGCACCAAACTTGCATCCAACAGTCCCGCGCTCACATCCACGGGCTGGCACTTCAACTCATTTTTCACGTTCAGCAGCAAGGCCCAGAAAATCTCGCGATCTAATGAGCGCACACGATCAGCCAAAACTTGCAATACATCCGAAGGCGTTCGAATCTTTTGTGACTTTGGCGCCCGTTCTGCATTCAGCCGGCTGCCAATTTCCAAAGCCGCTTTCAGAATCTGCGCCTTTGTGGGGCCAATTCCATGAATCTGGGAAAGCTCCTCAACAGAGGTCGACGCCAGATTGCTCAACGTTCCGTACCGCTTCATCAGGCCACGTGCCAAGTCGACCACATTCAACCCTTTTACACCCATCCGAAGCAGAATTGCCAAAAGCACATCATCTGCAACATTTTCAATGCCAACCCGTTGAACTTCTTCCCGGGGACGGATACGCTCAGGCATATCATGTACGGTCCAGCCGCTTGCCGGAATCACATAAGTCGTGTCGGCAAGAGCCCCCTCAACTCGCTTAGCCTTCATTGATGGATGTTGGTCCATACTTTCTCCACAATGCATCCACTTGCTCCGCAAGCGACGTAACCGTCGACTCCTGCGTAACGTTCACCCACTCTACATGGGCTTGATTGCGAAACCAAGTTCGCTGCCGCTTTGCCAGTTGACGGGTGCGCACAACCGTTCGCTCTATGGCCTGAGCTTGCGTCACATTTCCCGCAATAAGCTCTATGGCCTCAGCATATCCTATCGCCTGAAGCGCTGTTTTCGACGGCGGCTTAGGGTTCACCAGTAGCTGCTCTACCTCAGCGATCAGGCCTTGAGCATACATATCACTGACGCGTTGTTCAATCCGTACATTCAACAGATCCGGTTCCATCCAAAGCCCCACAAGGGGAGAATCCCCTTGCTGATCCTTCCACGTGGTGGAACCCCGAGGGGAATTCAGCGTCTCAAGAACGCGAATCAACCGCCGTGGATTCTGCTTATCCACCAGGGATTCATACGCATCAGGAGCGGCTTCACGCAGTGCACGCTGAAGCGCTTCGATGCGCTCTTCTCGTAACCGAATCTCCCATTTTTCCCGCAATGACGCATTCTCTCCTGAGCGATAAATCAACCCATGCGTCAGGCTTTTGATGTATAATCCCGTGCCGCCGGTAATGATCACACACCCTTCCGGAGGTGCAGAATGGAGTACATCTAGCGCGTGACAACGGAAGTCCCATACGCTAAAGCTAACATCGGGACTCACCATGTCCACACCAAAATAGGTGACACTCCCGCGTTCCTCTGCAGTAGGTTTTGCTGTACCAATATCCATACCGCGATAGACAAGCATGGAGTCGGCTGAGAGAATAGGAACCCCACACTGCTCGGCCAAACACTGCGCCACTGCAGTTTTGCCGACAGCAGTTGGCCCCACGAGAAAATGGGCAGCATGACTCACCCTTGATCCTCCACGGATGTGGCACTCTTTCGCGCAGTGAGAATCTGTGAGATGATATAGAGTCCAACGCCAACACAAATCGCCGAATCCGCGACATTAAAGGCGGGAAAGTGGTGTGACCCACAATAGAAATCAAGAAAATCGACCACATACTGAAGACGCACACGGTCAATCAGATTGCCAACAATACCACCCACAATAAACCCAAGACAGATGCGATCAAGGATGGATTTGGACAAGAAGGATTTTCGAAAGACAACGATCACTCCCAGCATGATTACCGATAGAAGTGCAAGCCAAAGATACCCCCCGGCAAACATGCCCCACGCCGCACCTGTATTGTGAATATGTCGCAGATCAAAAAACCCCGGCACAATCGGCAATGACTCATGCAGAAAGAAATACTGTATGACCAAGCTCTTCGTAAACTGATCTAAAAACGTAATAGCTACAGCTATGCACAGCGACAACATGATTTAGAGAAATCGACGTTGCTGATACCCACCATTCTTCTCCGAAAGCTGCTTGCAAGAAACACAGCGACGTGCAAACGGAAGTGCCTGGAGCCGAGCCTTACTAATGATGCAACCACAATCTTCACAAATGGCATAGTTGCCATTTTTGATCCGCTCAAGGGCTTCATCAATTTCAAAAACTGCATCATTCTCATTTGCAGCAAGTTTCAAGGCCAACTGGCGCTCAAACGCATCCGAGCCATCCTCTGCAGCATTCACCTCATCAGACCGTGTCAGAGACGCGCCCCGTAAATATGCGATTTGACGGCTAAGTTCATCCCGAATTCGCAGCAACGTTGCTTCGTAGGTTTTCGCCTGAGCTTTAGAAATTTTCTTCCGCTTCGCAGTCGACTTCTTGATCAATGTCGGAGCTTTGCGCGTCTCGATCTTGGCTCTTGAAGCGGCCTTACGTGCAGCATTCCCTTTAGCAAGATCAACCATTGAAGGAGCAGACTTTGAAATTGATTTTCGAGTTGCAGCAGACTTCTTAGAAGTCGATTTTTTATTAGGTGCAACCTTCTTGGAAACCGGCGTCTTTGTTACAGCGGGTTTCTTCGTTGCCTTTTTTGGTATAACCTTATCCGCCACAACCTTTTGCTTCACAGAAGATGCTTTTTTAGGAGCTTTTTTGACTACCCGTTTTTTTTTGGAAACAAGCGTCTTCGCAGCCAATTTTTTGACCGTCATCGTTGCAGCCTTTTTACTAGCAACAGGTGCTTTTTTAGCGGCAGACTTCTTGGCTACACGCTTTACCGTCTTAGCCGCCATCTTCTTGGCAGTCGCCTTCTTTGCCGTCTTCTTTGCCGTCTTCGAAGCCTTTGGTGTGGCTTTTTTCTTTGCTGCCATATTGATTACCTCTGATTTAGAAAGGCGGGAAAATTACCACGGGAGAAGGCATGTGTCAACATTGGTAAATCCAGAGGGAATTTACGCATAAAGTGCAACAACGTTTTCTCAACACTTAGGGCGTTTTCGAGGCTTGCTCTGGGGACTGTCCTGTACCAGATGTGGTAGGAGTTCCATCTGGAAAATGGTGGGTCTGATCTTCAAACACGGCCCCATCTCGATGAACCGAAATCACCGATCGTGTGAATCTATGACGTCCCGATTGATGCGCAACAACCATCCGCCCCGATTCGTCAAAGTCCATTGCGGGAGCACCAACTCTAACAAGGGTTCCTAATCGAAATGTACCATAAGACACCTTATGCTGCATGTCCGTCACAACAAGAAAGGCATACTCCGAGCCAGAACGAACACAGTAGCGCAAACTGTACGTTAGGCGAATGTCGGAATATCCCGGCAAATGACGTTGTCGCGAGGCGAGCTCGATACCATGAACCACATCAAACGCTTGTGGACGAGACGCATATACATTCCCATCGTACCGCACCTGAGCCCAGACCTGATAGGATCCCGGCTGTTGCATATTGCTCAGCGACGTCAACTCCACCAATTCTTTAGAACTATCATCTGGCATGACTACAAAATTTCGATCTAAAGTTTTAAAGATGGGCTCACCGGAAACGCGTCCACGGCGAATATTCACCTCAAGCGTTGCATTGTGATAGATTTTGTTGAATACCAAAGGTGTCTCAGAGTCATTTTGAAGCATAATCGTTGCGACCATGGGTTCGCCCTCCATCACCACACGATGCTCAACCTGAAGGCCAACTCGAACCTGCCCTATTGCAGGCAGCGAAAAAAGAAAGAATGCAACCCCCACCCTCATCACATCTCCAAAAAATGAACCAACACGCGTCACGCTGTATTTCAGAAATGCCACCGTTATTCTCCTACTGGAAACGCATGTTCAACTTCATTTAATATGAGATGCAAAAGCACTTGGTGTGCCTCCTGAATCCGCTCGGTTGCCGCTCCCGGCACGACAATCTCAACGTCCGCACATCCAGCAAGAGATCCGCCATCACGACCAAGCAATGCTACGGTCTTCATTCCTCTCGCTTTGGCCGCTTCTAGTGCCAGAGTCAGGTTAACGGCACGTCCACTGGAACTGAAGAGAATGAGGACATCGCCCGGTTGCCCTAAACCTTCAATCTGCCGACTAAAAATAGAATCAAAACCAAAGTCGTTTCCAATGCAGGTGAGAGCTGTACAATCGGCAACCAGCGACACGGCCGGAAGCGATCTGCGATTCCCTCGAAATCGACCAACACATTCCTCTGCCATGTGTAGAGATTCGGCGGCACTACCACCATTGCCCGCCGTCAAAATTTTGTTACCCGCCTGCAACGCATCGACCACCACTTCACAAGCAGATTCAATCGCGGCGGACCGTGCTCGTAAACTCTCAATGGCTTCTATACTCGCATCCAAAGATGTGGAAATCCTTGTCGAAACTGTCATCTCATCTTTTGCCAATGGACCCTCCCCTGCTTAAGAAAACTGGAATACCAGCCACCCCCCCCCATAAACTCACTGTATCGGTAATCCAGCAGAGCCCCCATGAGTTAACCTCATGGGTGAATTAAAAAACAATCTCCACAAAACGGCGTCTGCCCAACCCCTTCACTGCGATAACGTTTACCATCCAACGTATTCTATGTCTACAACGGATCAAAGCTTTGCCGAAAGGCAAGGATGTCGTCGATGGTGGTCGTATCCCTAAACGGTCCGGCGATTGCCTCGTCAACCGCGAACGTGCTGTCGAACGTGCCGCGCCGCCCTCAGTTGTCAGCAGCGCCAGCCCCTGCCCCAGGGGGTCCGCCCATCAAGCAACAGCTGTCCGAACGCCCTTCACCGGACAAGTCGTTGACATGCTCCATCAGGTGGGTGCTTACATACGTGAGGGACTCCCCATTCTGATCTTACTCCGTACTTCATCCGATAGTGAGATTCAATAGCATCGCTAACCCCCTCCCTATCAGCAAATTGCAGATAAGGCTTTTATCCCCACCCACACACTCCTACCATTTTGGACACTATGCGGCCATTCGTTCATCTTCATCTTCACACGGCATACAGTTTGCTCGACGGCGCCTGCCGTATTAGCGAGCTCATCGACAATGTCGCCGAATTAGGAATGCCAGCAGTCGCCATGACTGATCATGGCGTCATGTATGGCACAGTGGAGTTCTACAAAGCAGCCCTCGCAAAAGGAATAAAACCCATTATCGGGTGCGAGTCCTATATCACACTGGGGAGCCACCATGATCGAAATGTCGAGGGCCAACGCCAGAATACGCACCACTTGGTGTTGTTGGCAAAGGATAACGAGGGCTACAAGAACCTCAGTTATCTAATCTCCAAAGCCCATCTGGAAGGGTTCTATTACAAACCCCGGATTGACAAGGAACTCCTTGCAGAACATGCGAAGGGACTCATCGGTCTTTCCGCCTGCCTTAAGGGCGAGGTGACTTCACACCTGGCCAACGATGATGTCCCCGGAGCGATTCAAGCCGCAGGGGAATATTCTGACATCTTCGGAAAAGACAATTTCTTCATTGAAGTCATGGACCACGGCATCCCAGAACAGCGGCGGGCTAACAAGTATATGCTGGAACTCAGCCGTAAGACCAACCTCCCCATTGTGGCAACCAATGACGTCCACTACTTGAAACGCGAGCACGCGGCGGCACACGAAATCATGCTTTGCATGCAAACCGGCACCGTCATAAGTGACCCCAAACGGATGCGCTACAGCACCGACCAGTTCTACCTCAGAACCCGCGCTGAAATGGACAAACTCTTCGGCGAATTTCCAGGTGCCGTGGACATCACTGCCGACATTGCCGATCGCTGTAACGTTGAAATGGAATTTGGAAAGCTGCACTTCCCTACCTACACCGTTTCAAAAGGCATGACCCAAAAAAGCTATCTCATCCAACTCGGACACGAAGGACTCAAAAAGCTATACAACATCCAGAATCCTGAACACCCTCGCGATGCAACCGAAAAAGAGGTGATGGATCGCTTCAACATGGAACTCGGAGTGATCGAGAAAACGGGATTCATCAACTACTTTCTCGTCGTCTGGGACTTCATCCGCTACGCCTTGGATCATAACATCCCGGTGGGACCGGGACGCGGATCTGGGGGGGGCAGTATCATCGCCTACTCCCTTGGTATCATTAGCATTGATCCACTCAAATATAGCCTCATCTTTGAACGTTTCTTGAACCCGGAGCGTGTATCTCCCCCGGACTTCGACATCGACTTCTGCCAAGCCCGGCGCGAAGAGGTGATTCAGTACGTAAAAGAAAAGTATGGCTCAGATCATGTTGCCCAGATCATTACATTTGGTTCCCTTGGTGCGAAAACAGTCGTTCGCGACGTCGGTCGCGTACTCGAGATTCCGTTCAGCAAGTGTAACGAGTTTACCAAGATGATTCCGGATGATCCAAAGATGAAGCTGAAACTTGCACTTGAGATGAGTCCGGATTTCAAGAAGGCCTCAGAGCAAGATGAAGATCTCATGGCTATCATGAAGCACGCCACGGTGCTTGAGGGTCTCTATCGCAACCCGGGAACCCATGCCGCCGGCGTGGTGATTGGCGAGGAGCCATTGATTAACATTATCCCACTAGGAAGAGATAAAAACAAACAGCCCGTCACGCAGTTCGCAAAAGAACCGGTCGAGGAAATTGGACTCCTGAAAATGGACTTTCTTGGACTCAAAACCCTCACTGTTATTCAGGAAACAGTCGATCTGGTGGCCGAAGGGCATGGGATCAAAATTGATCTGGCAACACTTCCCGTTGACGATGTCAAAACTTACGCGCTTTTGAGTCGGGCAGACACCGTTGGCGTCTTCCAATTAGAAAGTGGCGGCATGCGAGATCTCATCCGTCGGATCGGCATCAATAACATTGAGGAAATCATCGCGGTCATTGCCCTCTATCGTCCCGGCCCCATGAATATGCTTCCAGACTATATTGCCCGCAAGTGTGGTGAATCCGAAATCAAGAATGACCATCCCCTTCTTGAACCTATTCTCAGAGACACCTACGGCGTCATGGTCTATCAGGAACAGGTCCAGAAGGCAGCGAATGTGCTGGCAGGCTACTCACTCGGAGAAGCAGACATTCTGCGGCGGGCCATGGGCAAGAAAAAGGCCGAAGTGATGGACCAGCAGCGGGCAAAGTTCATCAAAGGCTGCAAGGACACAAACGCGATCAATGCTGACCTTGCGGGACGTATCTTTGATAATATTGCCAAATTTGCCGGCTACGGATTCAACAAAGCTCACAGCGCTGGCTATGCAATTGTCTGCTATCAGACCGCCTATCTAAAGGCCAACTATCCCGCCGAGTTCATGGCAGCGCTGATCTCATCTGAAATCGGAAATTTCGATAAAATGCCAGTATTTATCCGCGAAGCTGAAGAGATGAGCCTCAAGATCTTGCCACCCGATGTCAATCACAGCGGATGCAGATTCAAACCCGAAGGGGAAGGACTCCGCTATGGACTGGCAGGCATCAAAAACGTGGGAGAAGGGGCCGCAAAGGCAATTATCGCAGAACGAGAAGCAAACGGTCCCTTTACCTCTCTGATGGATTTCTGCTCGCGCGTAGACACCCAGGACGTAAACAAGAAATCCATGGAAAGCCTCGCGCGATGCGGGGCCTTGGATGACGCCAAACAACACCGCGCAAAAATTTTTAATGGTATCGAATTCGCCATGGCCCGTGCGGCAGAAGCACAACGGGATCATGAGTCCGGGCAGGGAAACCTATTTGACCTGATGGCCAGCGACGAAGACGTCAGCGCAGCCACTGAAGGAGATCTTCCAGAATGTGAACCCTGGCATGAGAACGAGCAGTTGGCTGCTGAACGTGAGCTTTTGGGTATCTATATGAGTGGGCACCCACTGACCCAATATGAGTTCATACTTAAGCAGTATTGTTTAACAACAATTGCGGGGATCCCTGACCTTGAAGATCATGCACTCTCCCGCGTCGGTGGGCTTGCATCCATCGTGACGAAGAAGGCAACCAAAAAGAAAGAGATGATGGCGATTGTTCAGTTCGAAGATCTGGAGAACTCAATCGAAGTGCTGGTATGGCCCGACACCTTCCGAAAGTATGCTGCCATTCTGAATAATGACGTCCCCCTTTTAATTGGCGGCGAAGTCTCCAAAAAAGGGGAAGTCCCCAGCTTCATTGCGCACGAAATAGTCCTCCTCGAAGATGCACCAAAGCATTTCTCCGAATGCGTCAGCCTCCACATCTCATGCACGCAACTCGATGCAACGCTTGCAAATGTAAAATGCATTCTTCGCTTGCACCCCGGCTCCATCCCCGTCGTCATCTGCTTGGTATTTCCCTCAGGGGAAAAAGTCATGATCAATACGGATAATGCTTTTAACGTACTTCCGGACATCAGCCTCATACACGAACTGGAACACGAACTGGGCGAAAACACAGTATTCGTCAAGGCCAGACAAGCCCCACTCAAAAATGGGGAACCGGACAACAATCGCCGCCGCTGGGAAAATCGAAAGTGAGTTTTCAACGCTATAAGCCGCCGTCTGGGGCGCACTCATGGCATACGTTATACTCGGGGTGCTATCCGCCACCATCACGCTTGGCATGAGACCGAAAGCGCTCTTCACCGATTGGAAACTATCGCTTCCATTTGCAGCACTTTGGCTGACTTCAATGCTAACGCTCTTCACCTGCATAAGGCTCGTGGGCCCTGTGTTTGCAATCATTCTTTAATCAACACGCGGGCTCATGTCAGTGGTCTTGGGCGTGTTTATAGCCAAATCACTCATCACAAATCTTAATAGCGCCCATAGCGCTGAATGGCCGCCATTAGCAGGCGCATCCCCATCAAGCGTGTCCCATTATTGATCGAACCCGCGGTCGTAAAGTTCAAACCCCGCTTCTCTTTAGCCTGATCAAAGTCGCGCAGGAACTCTGCCACCATATTGGCTTCCTCATTACGGCTATAGGTAAAAGGTGCTAGCTGTCCATCAATCACGGCATTAGGACAATGCTCACGAATCTCAGACACCGTCAAAGTGGGGCCAAAGTTGGTCCCACTCAGGTTCAGAGACCCTAACTGTGGAAGCAAATGCGCCATGTTTGAGTCACTATGCTGATAGCGCCAATCTTTCGCATCAGGAGCGTAACGTGCAAAAACGGCACGGTGGACGGGCATCGCAAACGCCTCATACATCTCAACATTGAACAGACAACTGTTGTCATCAGCCCACGACCATCCACGCGGCGCTTTGTCTGCGGTAAATCCGCCCTCCTCATCAAGCACCTTGGCGCGTGCCAAAATCGCACGCCCAATCACATCTCCAAAACGCATAAACAAATCGGGATCATCAAAGAAAAGAAGCAGTAGATTCTCAGCACCAAAGATTGATGTTGCAAACGTACAGGGGCCACGCTGTCCACGATAGAGGGGCACCTTACACCCTAAATCCACAAGACGACGTTTTTCACTATCCCAAGTTTCTGGCAGCATAAACTCACGAAGATTCTCCAACCGCTTTTCAACACGATCCAAGAGCGCTGTCAATTCCTCCGGAGTGTTCGCAGCCTGATGCAGCCACCATGATCCCGTTGATCCTCCCTCCCACACATTCTCAGCTTCAAATATGTCATGCAACCCTTTCACCTCAGGCCAAACTCGCTGGGGATCAGCGGGAGTCTCATTCAGCAGACGACGCCCCACAATCTTTTCTGATAAATCATTGTAGCGCCGCTTCAAATCCAGCGTCCACTCCTCATCAAAACGATAACGCCGCCAGTCCTGTAGTTCTTCCAGCTCATCGAAAACGCACTCCCACGTGCAGATCGCCCCCAAAGGGACTTGCGGAATATTTGCACCAAAGGGATCGCGCTTAGCAATTTTCTGATCCGCCCAAAACCGATCAATATCAACAGGAGCAAGGCCATCATTTTCCTTCGTATCTGCAAGCAACGCATCCACCATACGGCGATGTTCTTTTGACGCCATTTCGTAAGCACTCATTCCAGATTCTCCCAAATTTTACCATCACACATTTGTTTCGACTTAGATCATCGTTACATGTCATAAACAAACTTCAAAGCCATAATTGATGTCATATTTGGATATTGTCATGTCACACTACGCATGGAGGCCACAGAAAACTTGCTTCTCCACAGCGATCTCCTCGTAAAACCCATTGCCTTCGGACTCGGCTACCCCGATGCCAGCACCTTCTCAAAAGCCTTTCACCGGCACACAGGCATCTCACCACAACAATTGTCGTCAGAGGGGAAACACCGGCGCAAAGTCATGAAAAAGAAAGCGGTCATGTTTGACCTGGACGGAACGCTACTCGACATCCTTGAAATGCTCAACGCCTTGAAGGCTAGAAAGGCAAAGCTGGCAATTCTATCCAACAAGCCCAACCCTGCTGGCGCACAAGCCAGCATAACCTCCACGGGGATACCCAAAGAAGCATGGCTATACGTTGGCGACACCAACACCGATATGCAAACGGCCACGACTGCGGGAATCTTTGCCGTCGGATGCACATGGGGGTTCCGCGATCGAGATGAACTGTTCGCCAGCGGGGCAAACGCCATCATTAACCACCCCTCCGAACTCCTCATGCTCTTTGATCACCAACCGTCGCTGCCCTTGACAATACAAGCCCCTCCAACCCATAGTCCCCTATGCTGAAGTTTCTGACTCGTCGACTGCTAACCATGAT
This sequence comes from uncultured Victivallales bacterium, assembly GCA_964576795.1. Classification (GTDB taxonomy): domain Bacteria; phylum Verrucomicrobiota; class Kiritimatiellia; order UBA8416; family UBA8416; genus JABGOW01. The sequence goes on along the minus strand of CAZNWT010000004.1, from coordinate 53,339 downwards.
CCCCGTCCTATGGGCAACGGTTACCCTCACTTTTGTCTTGGTGCGTTTGGCCCCGGGAGGCCCCTTCACAGAAGAAAAGCAATACCCGCAACAAGCCATCGACCAATTAAACCAGCACTACGGGCTGAACGACTCCTTGCCAAAGCAGTATGTGCATTACCTTCGAAACCTGCTGCACGGCGACCTGGGGCCTTCGCTCAAATACCAAAATCGGTCGGTCAACGAAATTATTGCCGAAACATTCCCGGTCTCGCTTGAGTTAGGATTATGGGCACTCCTTGTTGCGCTACTCCTGGGACTGCCGGCCGGTATTACCGCATCCCTACGACCAAACACAGCGCTTGACTATATCCCTATGTCTTTGGCGATGATTGGCATTTGTGTCCCCGCTTTTGTTCTGGGTCCGCTACTGGTTCTCGCGTTTGCACTTGGGCTCGGATGGCTCAATGCCTCAGGCTGGGATATGCCATCTGATCGAATCTTGCCTGCCATCACGCTCGGTTCAGCCTACGCCGCATACATCGCTCGACTCTCACGGGCAGGCATGCTGGATATTCTACCACAAGACTTCATCAGAACCGCCCGAGCAAAGGGGCTTCGCGAATCGCGTATCATCGGACTTCACGCATTGAAGCCCGGCATCTTTCCTGTGGTTTCCTTCCTCGGTCCCGCCGTGGCCGGACTCATCACAGGATCATTCGTGGTTGAGACCATCTTTCACATTCCCGGACTCGGGAAAATGTTTGTCATGGGGGCTTTCAACCGCGACTACACTCTGGTACTTGGGCTTGTTGTATTCTACTCCGCTTTGGTCATCGTATTCAACACGCTCGTTGATGTCGTTCTGGCAAGCCTGAACCCCCGACTGAGAGTAGGGTCATGACCGCACACCAACCCGCATCTCCCTGGAAACAAATGTGGAAACGCCTCAAGCGCAATCGCATGGCCATTTTGGGCATTATTATACTGGCTATCCTAATAAGCGCCGCAATACTGGCACCCGTGCTTACGCCATACAGCTACGAGCAACAAGACCTCATTCTGGGGGGTACTCCACCCTCCTTTACTCACTTTCTTGGCACAGACGATCTCGGTCGTGATCTTCTCACACGGATGCTCTACGGGGGGCGTATTTCGCTGGCGGTGGGACTCTGCGCCACACTTGTATCACTCCTGATCGGGGTTACCTACGGCGCCATTTCCGGTTACATCGGGGGAAATGTTGACAACGTTATGATGCGGATGGTTGACATTCTTTATGCGCTGCCCTTCACCGTATTTGTCATCATATTGATGGTCGTATTTGGCCGCAATCTGCTGCTACTCTTTGTCGCCATTGGTGCCGTGGAATGGCTCACGATGGCCCGAATCGTGCGAGGGCAGGTTCTCTCCATCAAACAACAGCCTTACATCAAAGCCGTTTCCGTCCTCGGCTTCTCACACACACGCATTGTTTCGAGACACATCGTACCCAATGTCATAGGCCCAGTCATTGTCTACACCACGCTGACCATTCCTCGCGTTATGCTGCTGGAATCTTTTCTCAGCTTTCTGGGACTTGGCATTCAGGCCCCCCAAAGTTCGTGGGGACTTCTCATACGCGATGGTGCCCGCATGATGGAAACGTACCCGTGGCTTCTCATTTACCCTGGCATTGTGTTGTCGGTCACCCTCTTCGCCCTGAATTTCCTTGGCGACGGTCTACGTGATGCACTTGACCCGCGCTCCACGCGACAGTAATGCGTTATAGGTTAGACGAGAAAATTGACCCCACGGTTTTGAGCATGTTAGTCGGAGTCCGAAAAGCCCATAGATATCGCGGTGGTAATACAAAGATATATTCTGTACAATTATAAGTGGTTAATACGTCTTCTGCAAACTGTCATCTTTTTCGCCTATGAACTTCGTCACAGATACCAGAGTCCAACATTCGCGACACTCCCACGGATTCACGCTCGTTGAGATCATGATCGTTGTCGCTGTCATTGGCATGCTCGCCGCTTTGGCCATCCCCTCTTTCCTGAGGGCACGCACAGATTCTGTTCGTTCTGCATGCGTCAACAACCTGCGCCAAATGTCCGCAGCAAAAGAATTGGCTGCATTCTCAAATGGATGGGGCAGTTCCGATGGCCCTGGCACCATTGGAAACCCAAGTTACATGAACATCATATCAACATACATCAAGGGCGGCAAACGCCCCATCTGTCCAACGGGTGCGGAATGCTTCTACAATGCACTTGATAGATCGCCAACCTGCGAAAGCGGAATCGAAACTCACGTATACAACGCCAGTAACTAAAGCAAAAAAGAGCCCTTTACCCGTACCCGGGCAAAGAGCTCAATAATCGCACTTTGAACTGTTTACTCCTCTACAGGAACCTCAGCAGGAGCCACAGCTTCTTCAGGCATATCCACAGCAACATCCTCAGCCGGGACGTCTGAAACCGTCGAGGGGACATCAACCATCGGTGAGGGAGCAACGGGGGTTGTGTTCATTGCACCGGCATCATCAGGAACTGCGATAGGCTCGGGTACAGACAACGGAGTCGTCGGAACAGGTCCACCCATAGGCGCAGGAGCGGCAATGGGCTCAACCAATCCCTTATCCACGACAGATCCAGATCCACCTATATCTCGGCGTGCCGTAAGAATCGTGAGGAGGATCGTGTTTGTAAGGAAGACAATTGCCAGAACCACAGTCACTTTGGTCAGCACGTTGCCCATTCGAGAACCAAAGATGGCTTCACCCATGCCACCTCCAAATGCAGCACCACCCATACCACCCTTCGATTTCTGCAAAAAAATCACGCCAATCAGCAGTGCACTGACCAGAGCTTCCAACACAATTAAAAATCCGTAAATAATCGTCATATTGAGTATCCCTGTCTCTATTCGCTCTGCGCTATTTTAATAAGCTCAACAAAAGAACGGGCATCAAGAGCAGCGCCGCCAATAAGACCGCCATCAATATCCGGTTGTGAAAGCAGTTCAGCTGCATTCGAGGGTTTCATGCTTCCACCATATTGAATCCGCACTCCCGAAGCAATCTCAGCATTCGCAATCTCAACAAGTACAGAGCGGATGAATGCGTGCATGTCCTGCGCCTGCTCCGGCGAGGCAACCTCACCCGTACCAATCGCCCAAACTGGCTCATAGGCAAGAACAATGCGCTTAATATCTTCAGCACTAATTCCCGCCAAACTTCCTTCAAGCTGAGCCTTTACAACCATTTTGTGTTTTTCAGACTGGCGTTCTTCAAGGGTCTCACCAATGCAGACAATAGGGATCAAATTGGCAGCCAAAGCGGCTTTTGTCTTCTTGTTGACGATTTCATCCGTCTCACCAAAGTAGCATCGGCGCTCACTGTGTCCGAGAATAACATAATGACAGTATATCGAGCGCAGCATGTTTGCAGAGATTTCACCTGTATAGGCACCATCACTCTCCCAATGCATATTCTGTGCACCAAACTTAATCTGCGTGTTATCAATAGCTTCGCCAACAACCTGAAGCGATGTAAACGGGGGACAAATGACCACATCTACATCACGACAATCCCCCAACTCACGCTTAATATCCGTTGCGAGATCTTTGGACTCCGCTACGGATTTATTCATCTTCCAGTTGCCTGCAATAATCCGTTTTCTTACCTTACTCATTCTGTATTCCTTTATTTATCGCTTAGAGCCATAATGCCCGGGAGAGCCTTACCCTCAAGAAACTCAAGGCTGGCACCCCCCCCCGTGCTGATATGCGTCATCTTGTCAGCTAAGCCACTCTTGTTGACCGCACTCACGCTATCACCACCGCCAATAATACTGGTGCAATCCGTATCAGCAATGGCCTTAGCTAAAGCCATGGTGCCCTCAGCAAACGGCGCCATTTCAAAACAACCCATCGGGCCATTCCAAACCACGGTCTTGGCATGGGAAACCGCATCAGAGAATAGTGCAATGGTTTTTGGACCAATGTCCAGCGCCATCCACCCATCCGCAATACCATCTTCGTCAACAATACGCGTCTTGGCATCGGCACTGAATGCATCTGCAATCACATGGTCAACCGGAAGCAGGAAGTTAACGCCCTTGAGCTTAACCTGATCCAACGTTGCTTTGGCCAATGCAACTCGATCCTCTTCAACCAGAGAATTTCCAATGGGAAGCCCCATCGCCTTGTAAAACGTGAAGACCATGCCGCCCCCGACAATAATCGTATCGACCTTATCCATAAGATTCATAAGCACGTCAATCTTGCCGCTGATCTTGGCCCCGCCAAGAATCGCGACAAACGGACGCTCGGGATTAGCAACCGCATTCCCTAAATAGGTGATTTCCTTTTCCAGCAAAAATCCAGCCGCACACTCCTCAAAATGCTTTGTCACAACCGCCATAGAGGCATGGGCGCGGTGGGCCGTACCAAAGGCATCACTGACATAGACATCGCCAAGTTCGGCAAGCTGTGCCGCAAAGGCTTCCTGCTTCACTTTCATTTCTGCTTTTGCAGCAGCTTTATCCGCATCGCTGGCATCGTCAGCCAAGTCGGGTTTCCCCTCTTCTTCGGGATGGAAACGCAGATTCTCGAGCACCAGAATGCCGCCACGCTCAAGACTTTTTGCCATTGTGCTCACCTCATCCCCCACACAATCAGGGGCAAATTTCACCTCACGCTGCATCAACTCGGCGAGTTTGTCAGCAGCGGGCTTCAGGCTAAACTCTGGGTTAACCTTACCCTTGGGCCGACCGAGATGGCTCATCAACACCAGAGAGCCTCCCTGATCCAAAATATACTGAATAGAGGGAATAGCCGTGCGAATCCGGGTATCATCACTTACGGTTGCACCATCCAGCGGAACATTGAAATCCACACGCATGAGGACGCGCTTACCGTCGAAATTGATATCTCTAATTGTCTTTTTGTTCATAACGCCACTTCCTTATATCATCGCGCCAGAAGCGCTGTCCCTAATGTGAACAAGGACACTGAGGCCATGCATGACCTCAGTGCCCTCAATTTGTTTTGCTTAAGTCTCTGGTGACTTATGCCACGGAAGCCATATGCGCAATCAGATCGAGAATCTTGTTGGAATAGCCCCACTCATTGTCGTACCAGGACACAACCTTTACGAAGGTATCGGTCAACGCAATCCCAGCGCAGGCGTCAAACACCGATGTGCGCGGATCGCCAATGAAATCTGTGGAAACAACAGAGTCTTCCGTGTATCCCAAAATGCCCTTCAACTCGCCCTCGGAGGCCGCTTTCATGGCAGCCTTGATTTCGTCATAAGAAGCACCCTTCTCAAGACGGCACGTCAGATCAACAACAGAAACATCACACGTCGGAACGCGCAAGGCCATTCCCGTAAGCTTGCCATTGAGCTCAGGAATCACTTTGCCTACAGCCTTGGCAGCACCTGTGCTTGACGGAATGATATTGAAACCAGCAGCACGTCCACCACGCCAATCCTTGGAGGAAGGTGCATCTGCGGTCTTCTGTGTGGCGGTCACGGCATGCACGGTGGTCATGAGACCTTCGAGGATCCCAAAGTTGTCATTCAACACTTTAGCAATCGGAGCCAGGCAATTTGTCGTGCAAGAAGCATTGCTTACGAAATCCATGTCTGCCGTATACTTCTGGTGGTTTACGCCCATAACAAACATGGGGGTTGCATCCTTGGATGGGGCTGACATCACAACCTTTTTAGCACCAGCGGCAATATGCCCCTTGGCGGTCTCTTCGGTCAGGAATACGCCGGTGGACTCAACGATGTACTCAGCACCGCATGAGGCCCAGCCGATGTCAGCGGGGTTCCGTTCTGAAAACACCGCAATTTCCTTACCATTGGCAATAAGTTTGCCATCTTTAGCACTGATTTCACCATTGAAACGGCCATGAACAGAGTCATACTTGGCCATGTAAACCATATAATCGACATCGATGAAGGGGTCATTGATTCCAACGATTTCCATGTCACTACGTTCGCACGCTGCACGGAAAGCCAACCGACCAATTCGACCAAACCCGTTAATACCAACCTTGATTGCCATGATACTCATCCTTCCTTATGTGTTTCATTCCAGCTACACCTGATAAAAATTTGGCACACCTTATCGAAACCACCATGGTGAGTCAATCGGCAAACCCGGCTCCTTTGAACCTTGAATCCGTAGCCCGTTACCCGCTACTCTCCTACGCAGCCTGTATGCACAAGGTAGAAACAATATGATAAGGACGAACCGTGAAATCAATTAATCGCGTAGGCTCTTTAAAACCGACAGGCTCCTAGGCCTATGAAACTGATCGACAAACATTTATTGCGGGAATTTCTAACGCCCGTAGCGTATTGCTTGATTGCCTTTGGCATCATTCTGATCATCAACGAACTGTTTGGTGACTTGAACCGCATCATCCAAGCCAAGCCCCCCTGGCACTTTGTTGTTCGCTTTTACATCTCCATTCTGGGTCCCACAATGCAGTACTTGGTCCCAGCCTCTCTCATGCTGGCAGCGCTCTACACGCTCTATGGACTCACCAACAGCAATGAACTCGTCGCCATGCGTGCCAGCGGCATTAGCATCTACCGAATCATGATTCCCTTTCTTGCTGTTGGATTTGTATTCAGCCTGGCAACCGCAGTACTAAATGAAACCGTGACGCCACACGCCATGCAATGGGCTGAGGAAGTAAAGGCAAACAAGTTTCGCCCTCTTGAAACCCAAGTCGTTGACCAGTGCATCTACCTGAACCCAACAGCCTCACGCCGATGGATCATCCAGGAACTGGACGCAAAGCACCCACGACAGCTTAAGCATGTTGAAGTTCGACAGGAAAACCCCGAGGGGCTTCGACAGAGCATCACAACAACACAAAAGGCCGAATACTTGGACGGAAAGTGGTGGTTCTACGGCCCCCGTATTCAGCGCTTTGGCACCAATGACAACCCCATTGGCGAAGAGACACTCATGGGCACCAGTGAAGAGAGCGTCGTCGAAATGCGCGACTATAACGAGCATCCCTCCTCTTTTGTCAGTACGGTTCGCCCCTGGATCTTCCTCAATGTCCGCGAAATGTATCTCTATCTCAAGATTCACAAAGATAGCCTCTCGAAAAAGGCCTTAGCCGAAAAGTGGTATACGCTGCACAGCCATCTGGCAATGCCCTGGGCTTGTTTGATCGTAGTTCTTTTTGCCATTCCAGCGGGAACGCGAACCGGAAGACAAGGCATGCTAACCGCCGTCTTCACTGCCATTTCACTGCTGGTGGGTTTCTATGCCCTCGCGCAAGTCGGACTCATACTCGGGTCATCGGGGCTTGTGCCAACATGGGTAGGCGCTTGGTTATCAAATGTGGTGTTCGGCCTGATTGGGCTCTGGATGGTGACACGCATACGGTAAGTATTTTCGGTGTAGTGCGTGACTGTGTTGCGCGTTGTAGTGCACCATTGCATGGCGTATTCCCGCCCCACGGGTGGGCCCGGACAAATGACGGAGATGCCACCTACCGTTAATAAAGAAGAATCCTCAGATAAGCCTGCGTATTGACCCACACCTCCGAAAACGCTAGCGTGCTCTTCACGACGAATATTGGCCTATTAGGAGAAAAGCAAAATGTCGATTCTACATGATCTTTTATCACGCGCAATTGAGCTGGGTGCCTCTGACATCCATATCAAGACCAATCAAGAACCCTTTTACCGAATCAACAGCGAACTCACCGAAAGCGGGTTCGAGAAGCTTTCTCCTGATTACTTGCTAGCCATCATCGACGATATCCTTCCCACCTACCTGAAAGAGGTTTTTGAGCGTGAACACGAAACAGATTTTTCGCATGCCGAAGAAGACGTCGGTCGATTCCGAGTTAATCTCTTCATGTGTCAGGGAACACCCACACTCGCCTTTCGTCACGTGAAGGACAAGATTCCAACATTTGAGGAAATTCACACGCCTGAACAAGTGGCCGATCTCGCCCATATCAAACGGGGCATCATCCTACTCTGCGGAACAACCGGCAGCGGAAAATCAACGACACTGGCTGCGATCCTTGGCGAAATCAACCGCACACAACGTCGCCGTATCATCACCGTGGAAGACCCCATTGAATACGTATTCGCTGACGATCAATCCGTGATCACACAGCGCGAAGTTGGCCTCGACACCCTAAGCTTTAATAGCTCTCTCAAACACCTGATGCGCCAGGATCCCGATGTCATTCTGATTGGCGAAATGCGTGACCCAACCAGTATTCGCACCGCATTTCTGGCGGCCGAGACCGGACATCTCGTACTCTCAACACTTCATGCAGGAACCGCCGACCTTTCCGTACCCCGAATTCTAGACGTATTTCCAGCCTCAGAACACACTTCAATTCGCATGGCTATCGCGGCCAACCTTAAGGCCGTCGTGTGCCAACGTCTGATTCCCGCTGTAGATGGCGGCGTTGTTCCGGCTTGTGAAATTCTCATCAACACCTCAACCGTCCGCAAACTTCTCGAACGCAACCAACTCGACGTCCTGTCCGCGGCAATCGAAACAGGCGGAGAAGACGGCATGCAATCCTTCAATCAATCCATATACGAACTCATTAAAGCTGGCTCCATTTCGGAAGCCGACGGCATGCACTTTGCATCCAATCCTGAATCCCTACGCATGAACCTACAGGGCATCTTCCTCGACGAAGGAAGTCGTATCCTGGGCGGTTGATTCGCCACAATCGAAAGAAACAAATAACGCCGTGAATGATGCTTTTAAAGACTCCGCTATCCTCGTTACTGGATCCACTCGCGGCATCGGCCGGGGAATCGCAGAGCACCTGCTTACAAAAGGGGCTATTGTCGGCATTCATGGCCGATCCCGCCAACAGGTTGAAGCCGTGTGTGCCGAACTAAATTCCGCACAAACGATTGCCCTCGTGGGGAATCTGACCGAAGAAACTGTAACAGAACGCCTTGTTGCCGATTTTCTGAAAATTGCGGGGAGACTGGATGGGGTAGTGAATAATGCCGGAGGAGGACAAGCCATAGCTTTTCGCGGAATCACTCCGGAAAAATGGCGTAACACGTTCCGCCTCAACCTCGAAGCCGCCGCCGGCATCTGCAGGGCGGCCTATGACATCATGCGCAAACAACGCTCTGGCAGCATCGTCAATATTGCCTCACTTGCTGCACATGGCCCCGGAAAATGGATGGGGGCCGACTACGCAGCCAGCAAAGCAGGACTCATCAGCCTCACAAAATCCCTTGCCTTCGAAGCCGCACGACTCGGCATCCGCGTCAACGCCATCTCTCCCGGCATGGTTGAAACCGATATGACAGCTCGACTTCCAGAAACCATGCGCGCCGGACTCAACATTCCCATGGGACGCTTTGCAACCCCCTCGGAAATTGGTAGCGTTGCTGCCTTTCTGCTTTCGGAATCGTCAAACTACATCACCGGCCAAGTCCTCCATGTTGATGGCGGCTTGTGGATGGGAAACCCTTGAGGAGACATAACAATGTCGGATAAACGTCGCGTAGTCGTCACAGGAATGGGTGCTGTTTCAGCATACGGGTTTGGCGAACAGGTCATTTGGGACAATATGATCGCCGGGCGCACGGGCATCAGCACCGTATCTCATATTGACACGAGTGAACTCAGAACGACCACAGGCGGCATTGTAGATCGCACGGCCCTCCAAAGCGAGTTGAGAGAGCTCCGCGTGCGCTATACCGACATGACCGTAAGCGCCAGCATCTTTGCCGCCGACCAGGCATTGAAACAGGCGAAAATCATCACCGACGCCCCCCCCTACGAGCCCCAGGAAATCGCCACCCTGATCGGAACCGGAATCGGCAGTGCGGAAAGCTACTACGACTCCGTGAAAACCTATTTCGACAAAGGAATCAAAGGCGTCCGCCCTACCACAGTCCCCCGCTGCATGGCCAATGCAGTCTCCTCTCAAATCGCAATCCGCTACAGACTTACGGGGCCCAACTATGTCATGACATCGGCATGCACCTCTTCAACGACCGCCATTGGAACCGGGTACCGCATGATCAAAGATGGCTACATTGATTCCGCGCTATGCGGTGGGGCTGACACCATCTTTGATCCCCTGACCATGACGGTGTGGGACCGCCTCGGTGTCATGTCAAAAAATCCAGACCCCCATACGTGTTGTCGCCCCTTTGATCGCGACCGGGATGGCTGTGTCATCGGAGAAGGGGCAGCAACATTGGTGCTCGAATCCCTGGAAAGCGCTCGTAAACGCGGGGCAACGATCCGGGCTGAAATTTGCGGATATGGAGAATCATCAGACGCTAAGCACATCACAGCCCCAGATGCCTCCGGTCAGGCAAAAGCGATTATTGCGGCGCTCAATAGCGCAGATATCAAACCGGGAGCAATTGGATATATCAACGCACACGGAACCGCAACAAAAGCAAATGATCCCTCAGAGTGCGCCGCAGTACGACTGGCTCTCGGGGCCGAAGCCGACAGCATTCCAATGGCATCCAGCAAATCCTACTTTGGACATTTGCTGGGCGGTTCGGGAGCGATTGAAACCCTCGCAACAATCCTTATGCTTGAACATGGTGAACTTCCAGCAAATCTTAATCTGGAGAATCCAGATGATGCATGTGACACCTGCCTGATCGGCTCCGTTGCACAACCGCTCACACGCCCGGTTGCAATCAAGAACAGTTTCGGGTTTGGGGGCAACAACGGAGTTCTTGTGCTTCGGCGCTGGGAAGACTAGTATTCCTTTTGCTCGGTAACATCAATTATGGCGCAATCACCCATTCTGTCCTCCTTCTAGTTTTTTAGCTTCGGTAATATGGCGCGATGCGCTCTGGGAGAGCTAAAAGTGCAATAATGAGAAAGACAACAATCCAAAAAAATTGGGGCGTTGTGTTCTGAAAGACCTTTTCGGACAGCATCTAGTTTAGGAGTAGTTCAGCGTTATGAGTGAAAGAAGGATATTTTACTTTCCGATCATACACAGCCAGTCGGAGATGGGCAATCTCGGGCAGTCCATCTTGAAGGCCACGCAGAAAAAACTCGGGCGGCGCGGATGGCGGCGCAAACTTGATTTGGTCGGGCAGTTTTGGTCGAGCGTAGAAAAGATCGTCTTACATGACCTTGCGCTTCCATATGCAAAGACCCGAGTATACCAGGATGGACTGCCGATCTGCGACAAGGAAGCAGAGATTGTTGAGGATATTGCGAAAAAGGGCAGCCCAAACCACCAGCTTCTTCTCCGACTCAAAGAAAAGGGCGCGACGATCATGGGCACGGAATCCGCAGACCTGTTGATCCAGGAATATCAGCTTGCCAAAAAGCTTCTCGGGGCTAAAAATCCCCAAGAATCCCTGAGGCTCAAGGCCGAGCAGAAAGAAACCAGCGACGTGCTCTTGGAAAAGCGGGACGCGTTCATCGCGGAAAGAATCGGGCAGACCCTACAGGCCGGGGAAACAGGCCTCCTTTTCCTGGGGATGCTGCACAATCCTGTTGCCCGCCTGCCGCCGGACATACAGGTTCTTTTTCCTCTCGGGAATCTTCTGAATGACCGGATAAGCGGGCTCAATACACCATGAAGACGATTGACGAGAACGGCGACGAGAACGGATAACGAGGAGAGCGCTAAAGAGCTGGCGCGCCCGATTCTCAGGTATGGCGCGCAATTGGTTTCGGATCAACAGCAGATGCGCTGCCCCGATTGCGATTCAGAATTACTGGTGGGGAGAAACCGAGGAGCTTCGCAATAAAGGGGTAGATCCTTCTCGCTGGCATTGGCTCTTTCCTCACGACAGAAAGAAGGCCGGAATCCCCGCAGAGATGAAATGCGCCCCGTATCCGCCGTGCCGGATTATTGAATTTGACATGCCTTCTCATAAGACTGTAAATTAATCTGCTTGCGCGGAAACTCGCATGGTAATACAACCATGTCAGGAGTTGCGTATGAAACGAGAGTCAGACAAGGCCGAAAACAGTTCGACCCATCCGCCTACGATTGTGTTTGGCGTATTTGCCTACGAGGTACTAAATATTCTTAAGGCATTGGTTCTCGAACTGAACTGGCAAACCAATACACTATGAAAACAATTGACGAAAACCGCTTCTGCGCACTGATTGTCGATGACGAGGAGGATTCTCGTGACAATCTGAGGCATATTCTGGAAAAGGTGGGGATAAAGGTCACTACCGCCGCCGACGGTTGTCAGGCGTTGGAGAAGCTCCGCTCTCCCGCTGCCGCGCCGTCGGTCGTTCTTCTCGATGTCCGCATGCCAGGCATGAATGGCGTCGAAGTCCTTAAGAAGATCAGGGAAACTGATGCCAGCCTGCCCGTCATCCTCATTACGGCTTATGCGGACATTCGTCAGGCCGTCGAAACCATGCGGGACGGAGCCTACGATTACATTGCAAAGCCCTTCGACAACCAAGAAGTCGCCAAGATCACCCTGCGGGCCTTGTCGGAAACGAAACTGAAGAAACCCTTGAGGAAATCGACGGAGATTGCACAGGAGTATCTGACTCTTTTCGAGAGCATGGGGCACTCGGAGGCCATTGCCCGGATCACGGCGGATGTCCAGCGTGTGTCGCAAACTGACTTTTCCGTGCTTATCATGGGCGAAACGGGCGCGGGCAAGGATCTGGTGGCCGAGGCCATTCACCGGAACAGCGCGAGGGGCCGCGCGCCCTTTGTTATAGTCGATTGCGGAGCCATCCCCGAGGCGCTGCTGGAAAGCGAACTGTTCGGACACGAGAAAGGCTCGTTTACCGGCGCGGACCGGCAGAAAACGGGTAAGTTCGAGGTGGCTCACGGCGGTTCCCTGTTTTTGGATGAGATCGCCAATCTGCCCTACAGTTCCCAGGCGAAACTGCTGCGGGCGATCCAAAACAAGGTGGTGAACCGGGTCGGCGGAACGAAGCCCATCGAAGTGGATTTCCGGCTGATCGCCGCCACCAACATGGCTCTGCGCGAAATGGTCATCGCGGGCACTTTCCGCGAGGATCTGTATTATCGCTTGTGCGACTTTGCCATTCAGATCCCTGCGCTCCGGGATCGGAAAGAGGATGTCCTTTTTCTGGCGAAACGGTTTCTGGACGTAACCGCAGTCGAACTGGGCAAGAACGGACTTGTACTTTCGGATGCGGCGATTGAAGCTCTGATCGCTTACCGTTGGCCGGGGAATGTCCGTGAACTCCGGTCGGTGATCCGGCGGGCTGCGGTGCTGGTCCAGGGCACGAGTGCCATCACCGAAAAGGAGCTTGGCCTCGCTGCTGAAGTGTCTTTCGCGGCCTCTGTGGTGCCGCCAGAAGACGGGGCTCCCTGGAAGAGCGCGTCGCTTCGGGACGTTGTGACGCGGAGCGTGGCCGAGGTGGAACGGACTGTGATTACCGGCGTTCTGCAATACACCGGCGGAAACAAGGCCAAGGCGGCAAGACTGTTGCAAATCGATTACAAGACCATGCACAACAAAACAAAAAAACTGGGCATCCAAGCCCAAAGGAGAGAACGATGAAGAATAGCAAGACTACATCTGACAAAAAGGATGAAGCGCAGGTGGACTGCGGCGGCGCGCTACTCGGCGGCCTGACGGGGTTGCTGGGTTCCTTGGGAAAACTGACCGAGGCGGCGGAGCGGTTGTCGCATCGCAAAACGGAGTCTTCCGCCAGCGGAACGGAGGAGACCGCAGGCTCGGCCGACAAAAAGACGACGGGTGAAAAGAGCGCCGGGGGGATACTGAACGGTCTGGCCGACCTTGCCAGGAAACTCGAAGAGGTTTCGGAAAAGGGCGGAACCGTGTCGGAGAATGGGAATTTCAACTTCTCCTCGAAAGACGGCGGAGGCAAAGCGGTCTATGGCTTCACCATAAAAACGGGGCTGGGAGATAAGGGCGACGATATTCGGGTCGAACCTTTTGGCAACGTCCGCAAGGACAAGGCCACCGGCGAGGTGGTGGTGCAGGAGATCAGCGAACCCTTGGTCGACGTATTCGAGGAGGCAGACGCCACCACCCTTGTGGCGGAAATGCCAGGTGTTGGCCCCGATGACATCCAGATCGAGGTCCAGGATGACGTGCTGACAATCTCCGCTAAAAAGGGCGAGAAGAAGTACCGGAAGGAAATGCTTCTGGGGCATCTTCTTTCCAAAGAACGACTCCAGGTGACCTGTAACAATGGCATCGTGACGATTCGTTGCGGAAAGGCTGGGTGACGCATGGCCGCGAAAGATAAGGGCGAAACGGTCGTCAGGTTGAGAGTAACAGAAGCCTTGACCAAAGACGTCGGTCGGGCTTTTGCCCGGATGGGGCCAGAAGACTTGAAGCAGCTTCAGCTCGCTGTCGGTGACCTAGTGGAGGTCGAGGGCAAGCGGAAGGCGGTCTGTAAGGTCATGCCCGCCTACGCTGACCTACGCGGCCAGTCGCGTGTCCAGCTCGACGGTTCAACCCGCGAAAATGCGGGTGCAAATCTCGACGAACCGGTGAGCATCCGCAAGATTGCATGCCGTCCGGCGGATCGGGTTACCCTGTCGCCGCTCAACGTTGTGCCAGCGGATCGGGATCTTAAGTACATCGGGAGCCTGCTGGACGGCCTGCCGGTCCTGGAGGGTGCCAAGATTCAAGCCTCCCTGTTCGGAAGTCGGTCCGCCTATTTCAAAGTCGACTCCGTGACCCCCAAGGGGCCGGTACTGATCCATCCAGGCACCATGCTGGCGATTGGCAAGAGTCAGGAGGAGGACAGCGGCAGAACCCTTTCCTACGAAGACATCGGCGGATTGAAATCCCAGCTCCAGCGCATCCGGGAGATGATCGAACTGCCCCTGCGCTATCCCGAGGTCTTCCAGCGGCTCGGGATCGAAGCGCCCAAAGGGGTTCTCCTTTATGGGCCGCCGGGATGCGGGAAGACCCTGATCGCCCGCGCCATCGCCCATGAAACCGAGTCCAGCTTCTTTTCCATCAGCGGCCCGGAAATCATCCACAAGTTTTACGGCGAGAGCGAAGCCCACCTGAGGAAGATCTTTGAAGAGGCGACCAAGAAAGGGCCCAGCATCCTCTTTATCGACGAAATCGACGCCATTGCCCCCCGGCGGGATAATGTGGTCGGCGATGTGGAGAAGCGGGTCGTCGCCCAGCTTCTCGCCCTCATGGACGGACTAAACAAGCGACAGAACGTCATCGTCATCGCCGCCACCAACATCCCCAACGCCTTGGATCCAGCGCTACGCCGACCGGGCCGGTTTGACCGGGAGATCGTCATTCCAATTCCGGACCGGCTGGGCCGGCTGGAGATTCTGGAGATTCATAGCCGGGGCATGCCTCTGGCCGAAGACGTCCAGATGGGGCATCTGGCTGCGATCACCCACGGTTTCGTGGGCGCGGATCTCGAGGCGCTCTGCCGGGAGGCGGCCATGATCTGCCTCCGTCAGATCATGGGGGAAATCGATTTCGCTAAGGCGGAGATCCCTTACGAAACGTTAGCGAAACTCAGCGTGCGCATGGACGACTTCCTGACTGCCCTGCGGGAGATCGAACCGTCCGCCATCCGCGAGGTCTTCGTAGAATCCCCCAATATCCACTGGGACGATGTGGGCGGACTCGCCTCGCTGAAACAGCGCCTCGTCGAGGCCGTGGAATGGCCGCTGAAGTATCCCCACTTCTTCGAAAAGGGAGGCGTGACCCCACCTAAGGGCATCCTGCTGGTCGGCCCGCCGGGCTGCGGCAAAACGATGCTCGCCAAGGCAATTGCCACGGAGAGTCAGGTCAACTTCATCTCCGTCAAAGGGCCCGCCCTGATGTCAAAATGGGTGGGTGAATCAGAAAAGGGTATCCGAGAGATTTTCCATAAAGCCAGGCAAGCGGCACCGTGCATTATCTTTTTTGACGAGATCGACGCTTTGGTGGCGACCCGCAGTTCGGGAACCTCGGACTCGCACGTCTCCGAACGGCTCCTGAGCCAGTTTCTGGCGGAGTTTGACGGACTCGACGAGCTCCGTGGCGTTCTCGTTTTGGGGGCCACCAACCGCCTAGACATGTTGGATACCGCCGTTCTCAGGCCGGGCCGGTTCGACGACATTGTCGAGATGACCCAACCCGGAGAGCAGGATCGGGAAGCGATCTTCGCCGTCCATCTCCGGCAGAAACCCCTGGCAAAAGGAATCTGTTTTGCAGAGCTGGCCGCTAAAACAGAGGGCTTCAGCGGGGCCGATATCGCTGGCGTCGCGCGAAGAGCCGCCATGACGGCGGTGCGCGGGGCCGTAAAGAGCATCGGAACGGATACGGAAGGCGAACCGGAAATCCTGATCCAGAGCCAGGACATTGAAGAGGCCTTGAACGAAGCACACAGAGGACCGGGATGAGCTTGGGGATCTATCTTTTCTGCCTGACCCCGAAAAACTCGCTTCTGAAAATAGAAGGAATGGGGATTGATGTGGCGTATCCCCTTTGTCTCCAGACCAGCGCCGATGCCGTCGCACTTTATTCTGAGGTCTCACTGGAGGACTTTTGCGGGCTGGAGGCCCGCGAGCGGTTGGCGGATCTCGCATGGGTGGCACCCCGGGCGCTGCGTCACGAAGAGGTCATCCTGTCGGTCATGCGCCAGGCCCCCGTGTTGCCCGTTCGTTTCGGGTCTGTTTTTTCCTCCTTGGAGGTTTTAGCGGCGTCACTGGAACGGCACCGTAAGGTTCTGTCGCGGTTTTTTAGTGAAACGGCGGGACAGAAGGAATGGACACTTAAAGCCTATGCGGATCTGCCGAAAGCCAGGGCACAAATTTTAGCGACACGATTAGAGGCAGAAAATGAGCAGCTTGAAGGGCTTTCACCAGGCCTGCGCTATTTCCAGGAACAGAAACTCAAAGTGGCTGCGGACCGTGAGATGAAGACCTGGCTCAAGGGTTTAGCAGAAGAGCTGACGAGGTCGGTCATGGAGGTAACCTCGTCGTTCAGTGACAGTCGCCTTCTGGCGCCGGATCTAACGGGGAGAGGCGACGAGATGTTCTTCCATGCCGCACTTCTCGTTCCCGACCGTTCCGTCGAGCGGTTACAACGCCTGACGGCCGAGTGGAACGTAAAGCATGAAGCCAGTGGCCTGTCGTTCGAAGCTTCCGGCCCTTGGCCACCCTACCATTTCAGCCCGGTCTTGGACACGCAAGGATAAGTCTATGTCCTACTTGGTCTATTGCCTCATGAAAGCCCCGGCAGTCAGTGTCGGGCAGATGACAGGGATGATGGGGAAAACCGTATCCTTTGTCACCGCTCACGGACTGGCCGCCGCCGTGTCGGAGTTGGCCGCCGGGGAAACCGCGCCACCTGTTTCCGAACTTCTCGCATACAGCAAAGTCGTCGAGGGGCTCCATCACATGCGGACGGTCATCCCTATGCGCTACGGCTGTTTTCTGGAGAGCCTGTCGGCACTCCACCTCGTTTTGGAGGAGAAAAAAAGTCTGTACGAGACCCTTCTTCAAAAACTGGAGGGCTGTGACGAGATGGGCATACGGATCCTCTTCGACGAACGCGCTGTGCCCTCAGAACCAGAACTGCAACCAACAGACGGCACCCGGTATCTCGCCCTGCGAAGAACGCGCTACCAGATGCAGGTCGGAAGTTCACAGCAGAACCACGTATTTTTAGAGGGGTATCTCAAAACGTTTTCAGGGCTGTACGTCAATCACCGGATAGAAACCGCCACTCGAACCGACTCTGTCAATGTGTCGCTGTATTTTCTCGTTCCTAAAAGTCAGGTCCCCCAGTTCAGGGAAACGTTTCAGCGGGTGGGTGACCTTAAAGGGGCAAAAACCCTGCTCAGCGGCCCGTGGCCCCCCTACAATTTTTCCGCTCCCGAATTCTTGCCCAGCGCCGGACTTGAAGGTGCGCACTGAAAGAGGACGTTTATGAAAGACACCAAAACTAATCAGGCAAACGCGGCGGACTCTGTGCAGTATGAACAGCTCTACGCGATGCTTCTGGAGGCCATCCCCTCTTCCGTCCTCCTTATCAGTCGGAACTTGCGTATTCTCTCAGCGAACCGCAACTTTCTTGAAAAGGGCCGGACGACATTGTCCGACACCCTCGGGAGCAAGATTGAGGAAGTGTTCCCAGCCGTAATCATCGAACAGATGGATATCGCCAAGCGGATTAAAGAGGTCCTCGAAACGAACAAACCCATTAAAGGCGAGCGGATGAGCTACCGCGCCCCGGGCGTGTCCCTCCGCATCTATTACTACAGTCTCATCCCGTTCTTCCGGCAGGGCCGGGCCAAGGGGATTCTCCTGCTCATGGATGATGTCACGGAACAGTTGCGGCTGGGCGAAGAGGTGCGGCAGGGGGAAATGCATAGGCTACGCATTGTGGATAGCGCCAGCGATCTCATCTTTTCCACAGACTGCGCGGGCAACATCCTGACTTGGAACGCGGCGGCGGAGAAACTGTTGGGGTACTCCAGCGCCGAGGTGGAGGGACGCAAGTTTGTCGAGTTATGCGCCAGTGAGGAACGGGCGGATATCCAGCGGATTTTCGACCATATCGATACGCTGGACATTCCCCAAAACAAGGAGTGTTCCATGCTGAGCACCAAGGGTGCGAATGTCAACCTGATCTCGTGGGTCTTCTCGCCGCTGCCGGATCATTTGAACCAGTCTGTGGGCATCGTGGCCGTGGGCCGGGATCTGACGGAAACCCGCAGACTTGAAATGGAACTGATCCAGTCCCAGAGGCTGGCCGCCTTGGGAGTCATGTCGGGCGGCATCGCCCACGAAATCAAGAACCCCCTGGCCATCTGTTCATCCGCCGCTCAGTTCCTCGCGGAGGAAGAGGACTGTACGCCGAAGTTCCGCCGGGAATGCGTGGACAAGATCTGCCGGAGCATCCAGCGGGCCACCGCCATCATCGACAGCCTCCGCAATTTCGCCAAGCCTTACGTGAAGAGCCGGACGTCCCAGGTCAACCTGGTCGAAACAATACGGGAGACGCGCAAGCTGCTGTCCCACCAAGCCAAACTCCAGCAGGTCGTTGTGAGCGTGTCTTCCCCTGCGGACAACATCCTGGTGGAGGGAGAGCCCACCCTGTTGCAACAGCTCTTCCTTAACCTTTTTACGAACGCCCTCACGGCGATGCCCACCGGGGGGGGGGGGGTGAAAGTCGAGGTTTGCCTGACCGAGGCCCATGTTAGCGTCCGCGTTTCGGACACCGGTTGCGGGATTGGGGAACAAAACATCGGGAAGATCTTCGATCCGTTTTTTTCCACCGCCCCGGTCGGCAAGGGAACGGGACTCGGTTTGTCCATTTGCTACGCCATCGTGCAACAACACGGCGGAACCATCACGGCGGAGAGCACGGTTGGACAGGGTAGCTCCTTTACAGTCAAACTGCCTTTGTGGGTGTCCGCCACGCGGTCTGAAGGTAAACCATGAACACTGCTAACGGCTCGTTTCTTATTGTCGATGACGAACCGGAAATGTGTTGGGTCATCGAGCGTATCCTGAAGGGGGTCGGGGGTCTCTGCCAATTAGCCCTTAATGCCACGGAGGCCCTCGCCTTCGCGGAACGACAGTCTTTCCACGTGGCATTTCTGGACGCTAAACTGCCGAGTCTCGATGGACTCGGCCTGGCTGTTCGGCTCCGTGAAATCGCACCGGACATCCGCATTGTCCTCGTATCCGGATATTTCTACAAGGATGATCCGGCCATCGCAGAGGCGCTCCGGTCAGGACTGATCTCCGCCTTTATCGCCAAGCCTTTTCTTCACGCAGAGATCCTGAGTACCATCGAATCTCTGCACCTACCACAGGAAACAGGGAACAACCACCCGTCATGTACGGAAACACTTCCATAGAACGACTTTCCTAATCGACTCCTGTTAGCCAGTAGCTATTGAAAACATGCGCAATCAGTGCGATATGCACCTTATTTGTTTGATTCATGCCAAACAGTGAGGAGAAGACGGGTTGGCATACATATTGCTTTTACTCTATGCGTACTCGATCTTATGGTAAGGTTGGGGCAAACAAACATGCGTGTGTGATCTTGTGGTAAGGTTGAGGCACGCACAAAGCAGGAGTAGTGTTATGGCGAAGGTTCAAAAATCAACGGATTCCTCAAGTCTGGCAGAAGTTGTTGACCGTATTCTGGACAAGGGCATCGTGATCGATGCTTGGGTCAAGGTCTCGCTGGTCGGCATCGAGTTGCTCTCGGTCGAAGCGCGTGTTGTAATCGCATCGGTTGAAACATACCTGAAGTACGCCGAAGCGATCGGTTTGACGGCCAATGCCGCCACGCCTGCGTAAGCTAGCTAGCCCATTATTAATAGGGAGGGAGTGGTGTTTGAAGAAATGCCCTCCCTCCATTTTATCTCTATTACAGGATGGAAACGAAACACGCAAAAAGGAGAAATGCCATGGGTCATCTATCAGTGATGGAAAAAAAAGACCGGGCAGAACGAGTGGCCAATCAGGCCAACAATGTTCTTGAAGTGAAGTCCATGCTGGCTGAGTTTACTAAAGACCGGTTGCAGCAGGCTCAGGAGGCAAGGGATGAGCGCAAGACTTTTCTTCTCAAGATCAAGAGCGAGGTGGCAAATTTACGTCAAGTGAAGACACCGGTTAAAGTGGAACCGCGCCTGTTGAACGTCAAGGCTGCCCCATCGCCTGTTGCCGTACCTCAGATCAAGGTTGTCGAATCTCCCGTGGTACCCAAGGTGGCAGAGCGGGAAAAGGATCGGGCTAACCGGTCACCGGTGAAGTCGGCTAAAGCGAAACAAACCAAGCCACCGGTGAAGTCGGCTAAAGCGAAACAAACCAAGTCACCGGTAAAGTCGACTAAAGCGAAACAAAACAAGAAGAAACGGTAGGTAGATACGTGAAGCCAGTCAGAGGCAAGGAGGTTTTAAAGAAAGTGACCTGTGCCTTTTGCAGCGGGAAGGGGATCGACCCCTTCGCTGTCATGTCTGACCTGTCTGCGTGTTGTGTCTGTGGCGGCACCGGGAAAGTCCAAGTGGGCGCACCAATGATTAGTTGCGCACATTGCCGGGGGACAGGGGCTGTAAAAACGCTGACCTGTACGGTTTGCGGCGGCAAAGGTTCTGTTTCCCAACCAGCGTTACCAACGGTCATCTGTCCCATATGTCACGGGACGGGTGACGACACTTCGGCGTCGGCTATGGCCTGCCTGAGGTGCCGAGGATGCGGAGTCGTCACGAGTTAAAAGGAGAACGACAGTTATGAGTCGAAATACTGCAAAAGCAGAGGCTTTACCAACGGTTCGCGTATCGGTCGATGAGGCTGGCGTCCAGCCTGAGGCTAGTGATAGTTTTGTTTCTTCCCCCTATGTCGAACAGGTCGTGCAGCGAGCGTTGGCCTATCTGGTCGCCGGCTATGCCGTCCACTTCTCCGGGGTAGCGGGAACCGGAAAGACAACCCTTGCTTTCCATGTGGCATCCAAACTGGGGCGGCCGGTTACTCTGGTTCACGGGGATGATGAATTCGGCAGTTCAGATCTTGTGGGCCGGGATGGCGGCTTCCGAAAACACAAGGTGGTCGACAACTACATTCACTCCGTGCTAAGGACGGAAGAGGAATCGCGGAACTTTTGGATGGACAACCGACTTACCACGGCCTGTCAGAACGGGGAGACATTCATCTATGATGAATTCAACCGTTCTCGACCTGAGGCGAATAATGCCCTGTTAAGCGTGCTTTCCGAAGGCATTCTGAACCTGCCGAAACTTCGCCAGTCCGGCGAAGGTTATCTGGCCGTGCATCCGGAATTCCGAGCCATTTTCACCTCCAATCCAGAGGAATATGCCGGGGTTCACAAAACCCAAGATGCCCTGATGGACCGCTTGATCACCATCCACTTGGAGCATTATGACCGAGATACGGAAGTTCTCATCGTCAAGCGGCAATCCGGCTTGCCCCAGAAAGACGCCGAGCGGATAGTGGATATGGTGCGTGAACTGCGGCTGTTCGGGGTGAACAACCACCGGCCAACTATTCGGGCTGGTATTGCCATCGGTCGGATTCTGGCTTCCCAGAAACGCCGCGTCCGCGCGGCGGATCCGTTTTTCCAGCTCATTTGCCGCGATGTTCTCGCGACCGACACCGCAAAGGTCACCCATGACGGACAGCCGCTCATGTTGGAAAAGGTGGACGAAGTGATCCGTAAAGTTTGCGGATCCAACAAGAAAACGGCCAAGCAATAAGGAGATCGTACCATGTCAATAGTTTTGAAAGGCGTTCAGAATATTCGTACCATGTCGGGACGCGTGGATGAGGCCGCCGCCCCCTATAAGGCCTATATGAAAATCAGCATGCTCGAAATGGAAAAGTACCGCCGCAGCAAAGAGAAGATGAGCGCTGAGGCGAAGCTGAAGATGATTGACCAGCGTTTCAAGGAGATCGAAGAAGAGAAGCAGAAAGTGCTCCAGAGTATGGAAGTTGCAGGCATCCAGACGACTGGACGTCGGCAACCTGTAAGCCATCCAACGACAGCACCATCTGTGAGGAGTGCAGGTGCTTTCACGATCAGATACTAAGAAAACAAGGAGGCTGTGATGCTGACCATCTACGATTCACACCACATTCCTACAAATCGCCACCGAAAGGGTCACATGGCCTGCCGAACCCATACGGGGGTTTTTATGGGCAACGGGGAGGCGCGGCGCGTCTATCAGGCCCATGTGGATTTGATTAACCGACGGATTCGCTTGGGCTGGCTCGTCCAGCAGTGGGTGGGTCATCAGGCACATATCGCGTTCACCAAAAAAGAGGAGTCTACATGAAAATCAATTGTCTGTCCTGCGGACACAATATCAATCTCGAAGATGCGACCTATGGCGAGTACGAGGGTGCAATCAAGTGCTTTGCCTGCGAGGCTATTCTCGAGATCAAGTTGGTTGAGGAACGTGTCAAGTCACTGCGGATTCAGGAGCCAGTGGGTCACGCCGCCCCAGAGGTAAAAAGCAAGCCGGTGAGTCGCGCCGCCCCTGAGGGAAAAAGCAAGCTGCGGACAGTTCGAACCTGATAAAAAGGAGAAGTCGCTATGTCCCGCACGGCAACGAGCATGGGGAAATATCTTTACGCGGTCATCCCTGCGAGGGAGCAGCGCGAGTACGGAGAGATTGGCATTGACGGGGCACGGGTTTACCTGATCGCGGACGAGCACATCGCCGCTGTGGTCAGCGACTTCAGTGCCGGGAAAATCCGCCCGGAGCGCCGCCATATCGCGGCGCATCAGGCCGTCCTCAAACAGCTCATGCAAGCGGTCACGCCCTTGCCGATCAGTTTCGGCGTGATCGCTGAGGGTGACAAGGAAATCCGGCGGATCCTGTCGCTCAACCGGACGGCTCTGGCCAAACAAATCAAGCGCGTTCACGGCAAGGTGGAAATGGGTGTGCGGGTCATCTGGGATGTCCCCAACATCTTCGAGTATCTGGTCAACACGCATGCCGAACTGCGGGTGGCACGGGATCAGTTTCTCGGCGGCCAGCGCGCCCCTTCGCAAGAGGATAAGATTGAAGTCGGGCGGTTTTTCGAAAGGCTCCTCCAGTACGACCGCGACGAGCACACGCAAAACGTGGAGGAAAGCCTGAAATCCTGCTGCGCCGAGATCAAGCGAGGCACCCTCCGCAGTGAAAAAGATGTCATGAATCTCGCCTGTCTTGTGGAACGGCATAGCGTCGAGAAGGCTTTTGAAACCGCCATTTGCGCCGCCGCACAGAAATTTGACAACAATTACACCTTCGATTTCAACGGTCCATGGGCTCCGCACAACTTCGCCGAGGTCGAGCTTGTTTTGTGACGCCCTTCCTATGTCAGTGCTGTGCGGTCATCTGGACGAATCTGTGGGGCACACATGTTTCTGATCGATGACATCCTTTTATCCCCAATCCACGGGCTCCTGTGGGTCTTTCGTGAGATCAATGCCGCTGCCGCTCAGGATAAGGCAGCCGAGCCGGCAACCATCACCGCCAAACTCGGTGAACTCTATATGATGCTGGAGGCGGGGCAGATGACCGAGGCGGAATTTGACGCAGCGGAAAAAGTGCTCCTCGATCGTCTCGATTTCTTGAACGGAGAGACCTCCAGCACCGACAACGAGGACGAGGAGTATGAGGATGCTGGTGCACAGGAAGCGGATGACCTTGGACAACAGGACACGCCACAAAGGGCTTCCAATGAACAGGGGGGGGGATGAAAGACCGCATTGAGTTCCCTCGTTTTCTGACTGCGGATTGCCCGCGCCTTTTGCTTTTCGGGGGGAAAGGCGGTGTGGGGAAAACTACCGCCTCGACGGCGACGGCGTTGGCGATGGCTCGGCAACAGCCCGACCGGTCCATCCTTCTGGTTTCCACCGATCCGGCTCACTCCCTTCAGGACAGTTTCGCCGGAGCCAGGCTGCCGCCTAATCTGAAAGTTGTGGAATTGGACGCACAGACCTACCTATTGGCTTTCAAAGAAAAGAATAGGCAGAGGCTCATGGAGATCGCTTCGCGCGGAACCTTTCTGGACGAGGAGGACATCAACCAGTTTCTTGAACTTACCCTTCCTGGTATGGACGAACTCATGAGTTTTCTTGAAATCAGCCACTGGGTCACGGATGGGATCTATGACGTAATCATACTGGATACCGCGCCAACCGGGCATACTCTGCGTCTCTTGAAGATGCCAGAACTGATGCGAACGTGGCTGGGAGCTCTGGACACTCTTTTGGCCAAGTACCGTTTTATGAAGCGGCAGTTCAAAGGTTCCTATCAGCAGGATGACATCGATCAGTTCATTGTCGGGCTCACCAACGACATCGTGCGAATGAAGCAGCTGTTCGAAGACCCCAAGCGTTGCCTCTTCATCCCAGTGATGTTGGCCGAGGCATTGAGCGTGGAGGAGACCCGAGATCTGTTGCGCGAACTAAAACGCCTAGGCATCGGAAGCGAAGAGGTCGTGGTCAACCGGCTTTACCCGGAAAGTCAGTGCGCCCTGTGCAGAGACATCCGCGCCCGGCAGATGCGGGAACTCGACCTTCTTTTCCGCGATGATGCTTTCACTGGCTTACGTCTCTGGGGCGTCCCCATGTATCCACAGGAGACCAAAGGGCTGGAGGGCCTCCTCGCCTTCTGGGAAGGCCTCGCTCCAGTACGCGAAGACCGTACAGACAACCCGCATTCCCTTCCGTTCATCTTCCCACAGGTGGATGATCCCAGCCCAAGTCCGCCGCCAGGGGCGGCTTTGCTTGTTTTCGCCGGAAAAGGAGGGGTCGGAAAGACCACTCTGGCCTGCGCTACGGCACTGCATCTGGCACAGGCAGATGAAAATAAACGGATACTCCTTTTTTCAGCCGATCCGGCGCACTCCCTTTCAGATTGCCTAAACCTGAGCGTGGGCACTGAACCGACTGCGGTTGTCACCGGTTTATGGGCCATGGAAGTGGATGCTGGCGCTGAATTTGCTTTATTGAAAGATCAGTACCAGCACGAGGTCAAACAGCTCCTGGCCAAACTGATGCCTAACCTCGATCTGTCTTATGATCGAGAGGTTATGGAGCGGCTAATGGATCTATCCCCGCCTGGTATCGACGAGATCATGGCCTTGACAGCGGTGATGGACTTGCTGGCCCAAAACCGCTTCGACTTGGTGGTTCTTGATGCCGCACCGACGGGACATCTGATTCGGCTTCTGGAGCTTCCCGAAATCAGCGATGCGTGGCTTAAATCGATGTTCAAACTCTTTCTGAAATACCGCAACATTTTCCGTCTGCCGGGCGTCTCCAACCGTCTGGTCAAGGTCTCTAAAGATCTGAAACGCCTGCGTGCGATCTTAGGTGACCCGACCAAGGCAGCCTTGTATGCCGTCAGCATTCTCACGGAGATGTCCTTTGCGGAAACGGAGGATCTTCTGGCCGCCTGCAAACGTCTGGCTATTCCGGTCCCGTCCCTGTTCCTGAATCTGGCAACGCCGCAAAGTGAAGATCCTCTCTGCTCGAGCGTTTTCCGCCGCGAGTCGCTTGTCAAAAAGCGCTTTGCCGCATCGTTCCCCGGCCTTTCGCAAACGGTTGTCTACCGGCAAAGCGATGCGCGGGGGCTCGCGAACCTCACAGCCCTCGGCCAACTCCTGTTTGTGACAGGCGGCGCTGGCGGACAGCGGAAGCGAAAATCAGCCGATCCGAAGGAACGGCCGAAGCGTAAAACGCTTGCTCGGCAAAGGCGGCCCCATGCCAACTGACCTTGAGTTTGAAAAAGAACATGTGAGCCTCTGCGAGGCGCTCGACCGGATTCTCAACAAAGGTGCCGTCATTGTCGGCGAGGTCATGATCTCAGTTGCCGATATCGATCTGATTTATCTGAGTTTGCAGGTGGTCGTATCCTCCGTGGAAACAGCGCAGAAAGCGAAAGACCAGAGCTGATGAAAACCGACCCAGAAAAATTCGTCTCTTCCGCAGAAGAAGTGCGGGTGGATTCCTCCGCCCTCGGGGACTTTGCCAGAATCATGACGGCCAACCGTAAACTACAATCGCCTAAGCTACAATCGCCGCGCCATCTAAAAATCGACCATAATAAAGCGAAAGACGGTTTAGCTCAACTCGTTTTGACCGTGGTCAAACTTCTGCACGAACTTCTTGAAAAACAGGCCATCCGACGGATTGATGCGGGTGGCCTGACCGAGGCCGAAATCGAACGCCTCGGGTTGACTCTGATGCGGCAATCCGAAGAACTCGCTCGGATCACCCGCGAATTCGGCCTCGATGACGAGGACTTAAACTTGGACTTGGGCCCTTTAGGGAAACTTTTATAACTGGAGACAAAAAATGGCAAACGAACGCAAAGTCACAAATTCCGTGGGTAGCACAAACTTGGCGGATCTTCTTGAACGAATCCTGGACAAGGGCATCGTCATCGCTGGCGATATTCGGATCAACCTCGTCGATGTTGAATTACTTACAATCCAGATCCGCCTAGTTATCTGTTCGGTAGACAAGGCCAAGGAAATGGGCATGGACTGGTGGGTCAACAATCCTGCCTTATGCTCCGGTGCAAAAACCGACCTGGCTCAGCCAGAGGTGCTCGATAACCTCGTGGCCCGGCTGGATCGGATCGAGACGTCGATGGCCGCACAACGCTGATACCTTGACCGTGGCAAATTAAGGAAGCCATCATTGACTTTTAATAAAAAGGGGGAAGTATGCCAATACTGATATGCGCTATCCTCGATGGGGTTATTGAGAAGCCCCAAGAAGGAACCATCGCCATTGTTGAAAGAGGGATGACTGCGGTTGGTTATCCCATAGACAATTTAGACTGTTTAAAAGACGAAACCACGACAAAAAAATTTACTGAAAAATATAAGCAAATTAATTCCAGTTATTTTTTGAACCACACCATCGTGCCATTTAATTTTGGTAACATTGTCCCTGATGAGGAGGAAGTGCGGCAGTTTTTGATCAATGCAACCATTGAACTCAAAGCGCTCATTAACAAGCTCAAGGGGAAAGAGCAGATTATTATTCATGTTTCCTTTGATGTTCAGAAAGCCATTGTGGAAATTTCGAAAAGTGTGGACGTCTCCAACAAAATGGAAGTGGGGAAAGCATTTTTTGAATTATCTGAAAAACACAAAAAAACCATCAGACAGGCGCTGAAATCTAAGTTATCTATCCATGCCGCCGAGGATACCGAAATGACTGGAGCTAGCGAGACCGTCATTCTCCTCAATACTTATTTAGTCGAAAAAACAAAAAAAGAACTGTTTGATAATGCTCTGGATGAAATTGCTGAAAAATGTGACGACTTTATTGCCTTTAACTATATAGGCCCTCTTCCTCCTTATGACTTTGTGGAGACGGATTTCAGTAAAGGCAATTTTGATATGATTAATGAAGCTAGGCTCTTGTTAGCTCTCAAGGAGCAATGCACATTTGATGATATTAAATCCAGTTACCGGAAGATGTCATTCACGGTCCATCCCGATAAGAACAACGGTGACGACACAAAAATGAAGGCGCTTAATGAAGCAAATCGTATCGTGAAGGCATACTACAATAGTGGTAATAAAAGTGAATGCTCTTTCACCAAAGAGGCAATCGAACGAAGCTTTGTTCATTATTAATTAGTAGAAGGTAGATTGATAGCTTCACAATACAATCCTCCGGTTCTGCCGGGGGTCGCTGGTTTTGATATTTCCCCTCTCTTTTACCTCCTGTCATGCCATCTTAGTTTAGTAGTTAATGACACTGTTATTTGAAGCGGCAGGGAAGTTATGCAAAGAATATATTCTCGCCATTAATCCTGTCCCGCTAGAACGACATGACGATGCACCACGGACACGAAATGACACCTCTAGACGCCTATAATATTTCCATTCGATGGCGTCCCTTTGCCATCGGGCTGGCACTCATTCTCACCGCACACGCCGCTCAGGGCTCAAGATCAATCTATGTGGGTGCTGGATATAAAGGATGTACATGTCGCCTACCCTATTGTCGTGATCACTCTGGCGATAACCACAATCTTTCTGATCATCCAGCGTTACCGGGAAAAATCTGTATTGGCAGAATTGCATCGGTTTGCAACAGTCGTCGATCAAGCAACAGAGACCATTATCATCACCGACGAAGACGGCAAAATCGAATATGTCAATCCCGCCTTCGTCACACAGCTTGGATACAGCCTTGAAGAAGTTGAAGGGCAAAGTCCAAAGCTTCTTCGCAGCGACCATCATGACGATGCATTTTACGAAAACATACGAAACGATCTCGACGGGGGGCGCATCTGGAATGGAACGCTTATCGACCGGTGCAAGGATGGCACAACCATTGAATTGCAGACCACCATTTCACCTGTCAAAAACGATTTGGGCAGAACAACCCACTTCGTTTCCGTTGGACGCGATGTCACGCATGAATCTCTGCTGGAGACCCAGCTTCGGCAAGCCCAAAGAATGGAAGCTCTCGGAACGCTGGCAGGTGGAATTGCCCACGATTTCAACAACATCCTGAGCGCCGTGATTGGATACACTGAACTTGCGATGCAGGACTCGGATCCAGAATGTTCTGCCCACGCAAGTATGGCAGAAGTCTTCAAAGCCGCAAAACGCGCCGCAGAACTTGTGGCACAAATTCTGACATTCAGCCGCCGCACCGAACAAGAGCGCAACCCCCTCCAGCTGGCTCCCGTCATCAAAGAGGCGCTCAAACTGCTTCGCGGAACACTTCCATCCACGATTGACATCCAACAAAACATCAAAGACACGTGCGATCCCATTCTTGCGGATGCCACTCAGATCCATCAGATCATTATGAACCTGTGCACCAATGCCTATCATGCGATGCGAGAGCATGGCGGCATTCTAGATGTACGACTGGACACCATAGAGCTGCTAAAGGAAAAAGAGGCCGGGCAGCTCACGCTTCCCGCTGGAAAATATGCCCGCATATCCATCTCAGATACCGGTCATGGCATGCTCCCGGAGATACGGGATCGCATTTTTGAACCGTATTTCACGACAAAGCGCAGACAGGATGGAACCGGGCTTGGCCTCGCAACCGTTTATGGAATTGTTAAGCTACATGCTGGGGCTATAACGGTCTACAGCGAGCCGGCACAAGGATCCACCTTCAATGTCTTTCTCCCAATCTGTTCTCCCAATCATGAAGAAAGTGAAAATGGGCAACCCGCCTTCTCCCTGCCAAGAGGAAAAGGAGAGTGCATCCTGATTGTGGATGACGAAGAAGCCATCGTTCAGATGATCGAGATCGCACTACGTCATCTTGGATACAAAATCGTGTCACACAGCTCCAGTGTGAAAGCGCTTGAGGCCTTTGAGGATGATCCCGATCAATTTGACTGTGTGATTACCGATCAAACCATGCCAACCCTGAGCGGAGCCGACTTGGCCAGGCGCATGCTTGATGTACGGCCAAACATACCCATCATTCTCTGCTCCGGCTTCAGCGAAACCGTTAACGCTGAAAAGGCACACGATATAGGTATTCGTGAATACATAATGAAGCCAATGACCCGCCGCGTATTGGCTGATGCCGTGCAACGCGTTCTTGCCTGAAGTCAGTGGCGGCAATTGCAAGTTCTGTCGCAAGATGAACGCCATGACACCTCAAGCAAAATCGCCTCCACTTGCCCAACGCCCACCAGCGAATGTATCGCTGAGCCACTCAGGCAGCAAATCGCATAACACTTCTGGCTCAAGCTTTGCAGCCCTCAACTCCTCTAGAGCACACCAATGAAATGTGAGATGGTCTTCTGCAGGTTCAATCTCTTTTCCCAGTGGTAAATCAGGAATCTCAAGCGCAAACAGGGCATTCCACTCACAGTGGGGCTTTCCCTTTTGCATAAAGCTGTGCTCAACCGCACCCAAGAAACGCCCAGCGGTAGACGACAACCCAAGTTCTTCCTCGATTTCACGCTCAAGACTCACTCGGGCAGCTTCATCAAACTCAGTATGGCCTCCCGGGAGGTAGCTAATGTCTGCACCCCTTGTCTGGCACAAAAGGATCTGTCCCGCCTGCACACAAACCCCGCGTGCAATCACTTCAACCTTCGTCTTCATTACCATCCTCCAAGGATTTCTGCCGTATCAGCTTTTTCTAATCAAAAAGGGTCGAACTCCAACTCAATTTCCAACATAATGTCGTTTCGTTATGACACGCAAAACACTTGAACAACAGGAAAAATCAATTTTGGCTCCCTATGCCGCGTTCAGCTTTGAAACGCGGGGGCGTCACTATCCCGAGGAAGAGCACCCGGCGCGCTGCAGTTTTCAGCGCGATCGCGATCGCATCATTCACAGCCGATGTTTCAGGCGCCTTGAGTACAAAACACAGGTCTTCACCCGCAGTTCCTGCGATCACTACCGCACCCGCCTCACCCACAGCGTGGAGGTGGCGGCAGTAGCACGCACATTTGCTCGTATTTTTGGAGTCAACGAAACCCTAACCGAAGCCATTGCTCTCGCGCACGACATCGGACACACACCCTTCGGTCACGCAGGCGAACACGAACTCAACCGCTTGATGAAAGACCACGGGGGGTTCGACCACAATCTTCAGAGTCTCCGGTGGGTGGATCTCCTCGACGTCCAATACCCAAACTTTCCCGGGCTGAATCTCACATGGGAGACCCGGGCCGGGCTCATGAAGCATGAATCCAAAAAACCGGAGGCTTCATTGGATGGACACCCCATCGGTCCACGACAGAGTCTTGAAGCCCAAATCGCCGACATTGCAGACGACATCACCTACTATGCCCACGACGTCGATGATGCCCTTCTGGCTAAAATTCTCAGCGTGGATCTCCTCGAATCTCAGGATCTCTGGCAGCTCGCAAACGCCCGAACAAAACGCGAATACACCAATCTCGACCGGGGGGCAAACATTCGAATCACCATTCGCAACCTTCTCGACCTCCAGATTGAAAACATCGTCACGGCCACCGAAGCCCGAATTGCCCGGCACGACCCCTCTAGCATGCAAGACGTAATGGAGCTTCCGCAACAGTTGGTGGGATTCTCGCAAGAAATGGCCGATCAAGCAGATGCTTTTCGTGAATTCATGTATGCCAATGTCTATTTCAGTCACGCCATCAGCAATCAGGCAGAAATTGCAACCGCCATGATGCGCCACCTATTCGAGCACTACTGCCGACATCCTGAGAACATGGGACGAAAGGCACAGGCAAGACTCACTGAAGATGGCCAGAAACGGACTGTGTGTGACTATCTTTCTGGTTTTACAGACAAGTATGTGTTTCAGGAACATGCTCGCTACTTTCGATAGATTACACTTGTCATCAGACAGGCAATCCCTGATATATCTTCACGTCAAAATCACCCTATAAAGCAAACGATTCCTCAACAGAAACCCACACACAAAGGAGAAACATTATGGCTATCAAGAAAGTGGCAATGCTAACAGCAGGCGGACTCGCACCCTGCCTTTCTTCAGCAATCGCCGGTCTCATTGAACGCTATACCGAAGTGGCACCAGATGTTGAGATCATCTGCTACCGCTCTGGTTACAAAGGTCTCCTTCTCGGAGACAGCTTTGTCGTCACCAAAGAAATGCGCGACCAGATTGCCATTCTCTACCAGCACGGTGGCAGCCCCATCGGCAACAGCCGCATCAAACTCACAAATGCTGAAGACTGCACCAAACGTGGCCTGGTTAAGGAAGGCCAGGACCCGCTCAAAGTCGCAGCCGATCGGCTTGCAACAGACGGCGTCGACGTCCTTCACACCATTGGGGGCGACGACACCAACACCACCGCGGCCGACCTTGCCGCATACCTGAAACAGAACAACTACGACCTGACTGTCGTTGGCCTTCCCAAAACCATTGACAATGATGTCTACCCCATTAAACAGAGCCTCGGTGCTTGGACCGCCGCCGAAGAAGGGGCACAGTTCTTTGCCAACATCGTGGCCGAACACAACGCCAACCCACGTATGCTCATCGTACATGAAGTCATGGGACGAAATTGCGGCTGGCTAACGGCCTATACCGCACATGTCTATAATGACTACCTCCATGAACTCGACTTTGTCCCGCAGATGGGACTTTCCCATGAGCGCAAAGATGTCCACGCCATTTTCATCCCCGAAATGGAGGTCGATATTCAGGCAGAAGCTACACGCCTCCATAAAGTCATGGACGATATCGACTGCATCAACATCTTCATCTCAGAGGGGGCCGGGGTCGACACCATCGTCAAAGAGATGGAAGCCAACGGACAGGAAATTCCTCGCGATGCATTTGGTCATGTCAAACTTGACGCCATTAACCCGGGTAAATGGTTTGCCGAACAGTTTGCAGACATGATTGGTGCCGAAAAGGTATTGATCCAGAAGAGTGGCTACTTCGCCCGCGCCGCGGCGTCCAACGATGATGATATCGAACTCATCAAGTCCTGCTGCAATCTTGCTGTAGACTGTGCCCTCAAGCACGAAAGCGGTGTCATCGGCGAAGATGAAGATCAGGGCAACGTCCTTAGGGCCATTGAGTTTGAGCGGATTGCCGGTGGTAAGCCATTCGACATTGACCAACCCTGGTTCGAGGACCTGCTCAAGACCATCGGACAAACCAAGGGAGCCAAGCTCGAAGTTGGGCACTGACAACTTGACTTTTCACCCCCTCAATGGTCAAATTCCATGCTTATAGTCCCATTCAAGGAAATTGCATTAAGTCACTTTGATATACAGGGTTACACAAACCGCCTGCATAATCGACAGGGACGGAGTCTGCCCAGAGATCATAATGAACACAGGAAACCACAAGAACTATGAAAGCCCAACTTCTTAAACGTATTGAACAACGTGAAGCGCGAGTCGGTATTGTAGGTCTGGGATATGTGGGGCTCCCACTGC
Organism: uncultured Victivallales bacterium; assembly: GCA_964576795.1. GTDB lineage: Bacteria > Verrucomicrobiota > Kiritimatiellia > UBA8416 > UBA8416 > JABGOW01. The sequence goes on along the minus strand of CAZNWT010000004.1, from coordinate 20,006 downwards.
TCATTGAATTCGCAAAAGCGAATTTTCAAGTTGCAGGCTTTGACATTGATACCGCCAAAACAGACGCACTCGATGCCGGTGAGACCTACATTCGACACATCAATACAGATCACATCCGCAGTGCCATCACCAACAATAACAAAGCTTTTGTAACTACAGATTTCACCCGACTCAGCGAGTGCGACGCCCTGTTGATTTGCGTCCCCACGCCCCTCACCAACCATCGCGACCCAGATCTGAGTTATATTGAAGAGACCGCTCGCAATATGGCACCCCATCTTCGCAAGGGACAACTCATTGTACTCGAATCCACAACATACCCCGGAACAACAGAAGACGTGCTCATCCCGATTCTAGAGGAAGGCAGTGGTCTGAGCGCTGGCGAAGACCTTTACATCGCTTATTCCCCCGAACGCGAGGATCCCAACAACACGGACTTCTCAACGTCCACAATTCCAAAGGTCGTCGGTGCCTTTACCCCCGATGCACTCGAAATTGCACAGGCCTTTTACAACGCTGTGATCTGCAAAACTGTTCCCGTGTCAAGCTGCAGGGCCGCAGAAGCCACGAAGCTCATGGAAAACATCTTCCGCTGCATCAATATTGCCTTGGTGAATGAACTTAAGATGGTCTTCACCGAAATGGATATCGACATTTGGGAAGTCGTTCGCGCGGCAAGCACAAAGCCCTTTGGCTTCATGCCCTTTTATCCCGGCCCCGGACTGGGTGGACACTGTATCCCCATTGACCCCTTCTATCTAACGTGGAAGGCAAAGGAGTACGGCATCTCAACACGGTTCATCGAACTGGCTGGCGAAGTCAACACAGGCATGCCCAAATATGTAATTCAACGCACCATGCTGGCACTGAACGATCATGGAAGAGCGCTTCGGGGAAGCCGCATCCTGTTGGCAGGTCTCGCGTACAAAAAAAATGTGGATGACGATCGTGAAAGCCCCACATATGTACTTTGGGATGAGCTCATTAAGCACGGCGCTGAGGTCGCCTATTTTGATCCCTACTGCCCCGTTGTACGCCCCAGCCGGGAGCATTCACAATACGCCGGCATTGAAAGCAGAACGTGGGACGACATCACCTCAGACAATTATGATGCTGTCATCATTTCAACGGCCCACGACTCGGTGGATCACGATGCACTCGCCACTCGCGTGCCCATCGTCATTGATACGCGAGGGGCCTGCCAAGCGGCAGACAACGTGGTGAAGGCATAGTCCTCGGATTGGGTTTTATTATATGCAGCCCCCTCTTCGATGGTTACTCCTCGCTGGCTACAGCATAGCTCTGGCAGTTGCCAGTCTTGCACCAGCCTCAGATCTGCCAAGCGTACAATTTCCGTATTTGGACAAGATCATTCACTTCGGAATGTATGCCGGACTAATGCTGCTGCTCATGCGTGCCATGAAAATCAAACCGGCACACGCAGCCCGTAGCGTCATTGTGGCTCTCTCGGTCTGCATCGCCTACGGCGTATTACTGGAGTGTGGGCAACTCCTGCTCACAAAAATTGCAGGACGGACATTCAGCGTTGCTGACATTGCCGCAAATACGACAGGAGCGGCAGTGGCGACACTCGCACTGACCCTACGACGAAAATCGTCGGTTTCAGAACTCACACTCAATCTACTTAAAAAGAGATAATCAACATGAATGTACTTGTCACAGGGGCGGCCGGCTTCATTGGCATGAATCTCACGCAATCGCTCCTTAGCGAGGGCAACACCGTTGTCGGCATCGACAACTTCAATGACTATTATCCCATCAGCCTGAAACGGGCACGGCACGAACGGTTGATTCCGCACGCCAACTACACCGGAATCGAGGCAGATTTGTGTGATATGGATGCGCTTCAGGACTGCTTTATGCAGAACAAATTCGATGTCGTGTGCAATTTGGCGGCCCAAGCTGGTGTACGCTATTCACTCAACCACCCCCATGCTTACCAGAAAGCAAATCTTGAAGCCTTTCTGAACGTCCTGGAATGTTGCCGACACGCAGAAGTCCCGCGCCTGGTTTACGCGTCCAGCTCAAGTGTATACGGCGGCAACACGAAACTTCCCTTCAGCGAAAGTGACAGCGTCGATTCCCCCGTCAGTCTATATGCCGCCACAAAAAAGGCGAACGAACTGATGGCGCACTGCTACACACACCTGTATGGACTGCAAACCATCGGACTGCGGTTCTTCACCGTTTACGGCCCCTGGGGACGCCCCGATATGGCAATGTGGCTATTCACCGACGCCATGCTTGCAGGAAAACCTATTCAGGTCTTTAACCACGGCAATATGCAGCGAGACTTCACGTTTGTGGATGACATCATTACCGGCGTCAAAAGAAGCCTGTTCAGTGACAACCTTGATCCCTATGAAATCTTCAATATTGGAAACCATCGCTCCGAAAAGCTGATGGACATGATTCAAATTCTTGCGGACGCCTTGGGCGTGGAACCCAAGATGGAAATGATGCCGATGCAAATGGGAGACGTTCCGGCAACGTATGCCGATATTGATCGCATCCGCGCCAAGCTAGGATACGAACCCACTACGCCGATCTCAGAAGGCATTCCAAAATTCGTAGCGTGGTACAAAGAATATCACGGACTAGTCTAAAACTTCAATTCGAACGTCCAACATCGAACATTCAACGCTTAACATCGAACGGAGAGAGAATTCCACATTTCGATGTTCGATGTTGAGTGTTCGATGTTCAATGTTCATTCCCAAGTTTCCACCCTGTATAATCCGGACTTCAGCGAGCTCAGTCGAGTTGTGGAGAAATGCCGCCGGCGGCGGCACCATATTGAAAGAGTAATCATGAAAATATTCGTACCTGGAAGAATCTGCCTTTTTGGCGAACACAGTGACTGGGCCGGTGGCTATCGGCGAATCAATGCAGAAATCAGCAAAGGCTATGCCGTCATTGCAGGCACCAATCAGGGAGTACACGCCGAGGTAAAACCTCACCCTTCAAAGTTCATTTTTAGAGCCGTAATGGACGACGGAGCCGTAATGAAACCCTTCGAACTGCCCATGGAGCGCAAAGCGCTGCTACAGGCTGCTGAAAGCGGCGGTTTCATCAGCTACGCAGCCGGAGTTGCTTATCAGGTACTCACACACTACCGCGTTCGTGGACTGGAAATCACAAATACCCTCACCGACTTGCCCGTAAAAAAGGGCCTTTCATCAAGTGCAGCCGTCTGCGTGCTTGTGGCGCGTGCATTCAACCGCATCTACGACCTGAAACTCACCGTACGCGGCGAGATGGAACTAGCCTACATGGGGGAAATCACAACCCCCTCGCGCTGCGGTAGACTCGATCAGGGCTGCGCCTACGGCAATCGCCCCATCATGATGCAATTCGATGGTGACTTGATTGATGTCAAAGAGATCTCGGTGCCTCATGATCTGCACTTCATCCTTGTCGATTTGATGGCCAGCAAAGATACGAAGGAAATTCTCAACAACCTAAACCACTGTTTTCCCTTTGCTGAGGACGAGATCCAACGCGGCGTGCAGAAGTATCTGGGGCCCATCAACAAAGACATCGTGCATAAATCCGTTACGGCAATCGGCGCCGGTGACGCCCGCAAAATTGGTGAACTCATGCAAGAAGCTCAGCGGGAGTTCGACGCCAATATGCTACCCGCCTGTCCCTCTCAGTTGACCGCCCCCGTGTTGCACCGCGTGCTGGACCACAACCCGCTCCAACCCTACATTTACGGTGGAAAAGGCGTGGGGTCGCAGGGAGATGGCACGGCTCAATTCATCGCCCGTGACAAGGAATCTCAAAAGAAAGCGATTGAGATTATTGAACGCGACCTAAATATGCCCTGTCTCGAGTTGGTCATCCGCTCCGGGCGACGAGTCCGCAAAGCCGTCATCCCCGCTGCGGGATTTGGAACCCGCCTCTTTCCTGCTACCAAAGCCGTCAAAAAAGAACTGTTCCCCATCATCGACAAAGAGGGCCGGGCAAAGCCTGTTATCCTTTCCATTGTCGAAGAAGCGCTGAGTGCCGGCATCGAGGAAGTCTGCATTATCGTACAGAGCCAAGACAGGGATCTCTTTGAAGAAATCTTCTGCACCCCCCCCGCCATTGAAAACTTCAATAAGCTCAGCAAGGAACAGCAGAAATATTGCGAGTACCTGATGGACATCGGACAGCGCATCACCTTCCGTTCTCAGGACTCCCAAGAGGGATTCGGCCACGCCGTGCACTGCACAAAGGACTGGGTAGGGAACGAATCCTTCCTACTGCTTTTGGGTGATCATCTCTACACCTCAACCTTAGACGAATCCTGTGCCCACCAGCTTATCAGGGTCTATGAAGATGCTGGGCAGAGTGTTGTTGCTGTGGAGAATACGGCAGGAAAGGACATCCACAATTTCGGCTGTGTTACCGGATCATGGAAGAAAATGGATCACACGCTTGACGTCAGCGAATTTGTTGAAAAACCCGACCATGCCTATGCATTAGAGCACTTGCAGGTAGAGGGGATGGATACAGACTCTTTTCTCACCGTCTTCGGGCAGTATGTACTCACCCCGAAGGTCTTTGAGTTTCTGGACGAACACATTCGCCTCAACATTCGTGAACGCGGAGAGTTCCAACTTACATCTTGCCTCGACAGGGTACGAAAAGAAGAAGGATTTATTGCATGTCGCGTAGCCGGTCAACGACACGACATCGGGAATCCACAGGCATATATCGAAGCCCTTACCACCTTTGCAACTCAGAGCACAGAACACAGAAAGATAACCACCCTATGACTGAAAACAAAAAAACAGCACTTATTACGGGCATTACCGGACAAGATGGATCCTATCTTGCAGAGCTCCTTTTAGAAAAGGGCTATGAGGTACACGGAATCAAGCGGCGGGCCAGCTCATTCAATACCCAACGCATCGATCACCTTCACGCCTATCGTGGAGAAGATGAGACGCGTATGTATCTGCACTACGGCGACCTTACCGATTCCAGCAATCTAAACCGCCTGATTGAAAAGATCCACCCTTCCGAAATCTACAATCTGGGGGCCCAGTCGCATGTGCAAGTCTCCTTTGAAGTCCCCGAGTACACAGCAGACGTCGATGCTGTCGGCACTCTGCGGTTATTGGATGCTATCCGGGAAGCAGGCGTGCCCTGCCGATTCTATCAGGCATCGACGTCCGAGCTCTATGGCAACGTTCGCGAAATCCCGCAAACAGAGCAAACGCCCTTCTATCCACGATCCCCATACGGCGTCGCAAAACTCTATGCATACTGGATCACAGTGAATTACCGTGAAGCCTATGGGATCCATGCCAGCAACGGCATTCTCTTCAATCATGAATCCCCGCGCCGCGGCGCCACATTCGTTACGCGCAAAATCACGCGGGCAGCGGCGGCAATTTCAAAAGGAAAACAAGACTGCCTCTTTATAGGCAACATCGACGCTCGGCGAGACTGGGGCTATGCCAAGGATTTTGTGGAGGGCATGTGGCGCATGCTCCAACAGGACAAACCCGATGATTACGTCTTGGCAACCGGCGAAATGCACACCGTCCGGGAATTCATCGAACGCGCGTTCGCACTCGTCAACATGCCAATCGCATGGGAGGGCGAAGCCGAAGCTGAAGTCGGAATCGACAGTAAATCAGGAAAGACCATCGTAAGGATCGACCCACAGTACTATCGCCCAACAGAGGTCGAGCAACTTCTAGGTAATCCCGAGAAGGCCCGCAAGCAACTCGGGTGGACACCTCAGGTGAAGTTCGAAGAACTAGTCGAACTCATGCTAAAATCAGATTTGGCAGCACTGAACTAAAGAAAACACCTGTCAGTTAGTCTCTAGCAATACTCCTGCTCGAGTACGCGGGACGAGGGCGTCCCACCTCCAAAATCCCATATCATGCAAAGAATGGAGGTGTGGCGCCCTAGCCCCACAGTGTGTTGCAAAAGAATCCAATATTGAACCCATCAGTCCTAAATCCTTTACCCAAAGCACCATGAACTCAAACACCAAACCCCAGCCCCCAGAACCCGGAACCCAGAACTCAACAAACATCGTCTGGCATGAGGGTAACCTCACAGCTTCTGATCGTGAGCGAGTCCTCGACCAACGCGGCTGCGTCCTCTGGTTCACAGGGCTGAGTGGATCCGGAAAGTCTACAATTGCTCGAGCACTGGAAGAAACTCTAATCCATGCAGGGCATGCTGCCTATGTGCTTGATGGTGACAACGTACGGCACGGGCTTAATTCCGATTTGGATTTCTCACCAGCCTCACGCAAAGAAAACATCCGTCGCATCGGAGAGGTAGCCGCTCTATTTGCAGATTCTGGACTGATCACCATCACAGCCTTCATATCCCCTTATCGTGAAGACCGCGCCCGCGCCCGCAGCATCATCACCGCAGAGCCTGCTGATCATCCAACCTCCGACATCCGTCCTCTGACTTCTGACCTCCGCCCCCCGTTCTACGAGGTCTACGTCAACACGCCCATCGAAGTCTGCGAATCCCGCGACCCAAAAAAGCTGTACGCAAAAGCAAGAGCCGGTGAAATTCCCAATTTTACAGGCATCAGTGCTCCCTTCGAGGCTCCAAAGCACCCGGAAATCGAATTGCACACCGACAAAGCATCAATTGATGAGTGCGTCACCTTAATCATTTCAAAACTCCAAACAGACGGCATAGTGCCGATCACCAAAGAAACACAATAATCATAATCACATCTATCATCTTTAGTTGACAACCAGCTCAGTTCTGTTGAATTATTAAACCTATAAGGCGCGTTGCTCAAACAGAGATTCCTCGACTTCGCTCGGAATGACACATTCTAAAACTCGAGCTTTCTAAGAAACTGTCATGCTGAGCTTGCCGAAGCATCTCGCCGCAGTTTAGGCAACACACCCCAGATAGAGCACAAAACCCAAAACGGACACCAAAATGTCAGACTACACCATCTCGCATCTACGACAACTTGAAGCCGAGTCGATCTACATCATCCGCGAGGTTGCCGCGGAATTTGAAAACCCTGTCATGCTTTACAGCATTGGCAAGGATTCCTCCGTGATGCTTCGCTTGGCACAAAAGGCATTCTATCCCGCAAAGATCCCCTTTCCTTTGATGCACGTCGATACAACTTGGAAATTCAAAGAAATGATTACATTCCGGGAACGGATGACCAAAGAGATTGGGTTTGATCTGAAGGTCTGGATCAACCCGGAAGGTCAGGCCATGGGAATGAACCCCATTGAATTCGGCTCCGAGAAGCACACTCAAGTCATGAAGACCGATGCCCTTAAACAGGCCCTAGATCACTATCACTTTGATGCAGCATTCGGCGGCGCACGCCGCGATGAGGAAAAGTCGCGAGCAAAAGAGCGCGTCTATAGTTTCCGGAATAAGCACCACCAGTGGGATCCCAAAAACCAACGTCCCGAACTCTGGAACCTATATAACAGCCGAATTAACAAAGGGGAATCCATTCGCGTATTTCCCATCTCCGACTGGACCGAGCTGGATATCTGGCTCTACATTAAATTGGAACAGATTCCCATCGTCCCCCTCTATTTCGCCAAAGAGCGCCCCGTGGTCGAGCGCGATGGCATACTCATTCTCGTAGACGATGATCGGTTCCCCTTGGAGCCCGGTGAAACGCCAATGATGAAAAAAGTCCGCTTCAGAACACTGGGATGCTACCCCCTCACCGGCGCGGTGGAATCCGAAGCCGAAACACTGGAAGAAATCGTACAGGAAATGCTTTTGACGACGACCTCTGAGCGCCAGGGCCGCGTCATCGACTTCGACGGTGCCGCCAGCATGGAAGAAAAGAAGAAAGACGGTTATTTTTAATAGAGATGAGATAACCGCGAAACACGCAAAAGGCGCGAAACAAAGGAAAATGCGGTGGCAGACTTAGTCTACAAGGAAGAAAGCTATGCTATAATGGGGGCATGTTTCGAAGTCGTTAAGGAAAAGGGCTGTGGATTTCTAGAACCCGTGTATCAGGAGTGTCTTGAGCTGGAACTCCAAGAACGTGGTATACCCTTTGTGGCTCAGCCTCGAATCACGATCAATTACAAAGGGACGGAACTAAAACACCCATACGTGGCAGATTTAATATGCTACGGCAAGATCATACTGGAACTGAAGGCAGTAAGGAATCTCGTTGATGAACATAGAGCCCAATTGCACAACTATCTAAGAGCAACAGGCCTAAAACTAGGGATCCTGATCAACTTCGGACACCATCCTAACCTTGAATATGAACGCATAGCCATGACTCACCCAACAGGCATGAAATAAGCCAACCAAAGGTCTCTCACAAAAGTTCGAAATATCCTTTCGCGTTTTTCGTGTATTTAGCGGTTAAAATCTATGACTAAAGAAACATCATACATCAATCGGGACGCAGACCTCATTGAACTTGATATCGAGGGTTACCTGCGCCAGCACGAACAAAAAGATATGCTGCGGTTTCTGACGGCAGGAAGCGTTGATGATGGAAAATCCACGCTGATTGGGCGACTTCTCTACGACAGCAAAATGATCTACGAAGATCAGCTCGCCGCCGTCATGAACGACTCCGCCATTCACGGCACTACAAATGACAATTTTGACCCCGCACTGCTCACCGACGGACTCAAAGCGGAACGCGAACAGGGCATCACCATTGATGTCGCCTATCGCTATTTCTCCACAGACAAGCGCAATTTCATCATCTGTGACGCTCCTGGACACGAGCAGTATACGCGCAACATGGCCACAGGAGCTTCGCACTGTGATCTCTCCATCATCCTAATCGATGCGCGCCACGGGATCATGCCGCAAACAAAACGCCACAGCTTTATCGCAAGCCTTCTTGGGATCAAACATCTCGTTGTCTGTATCAACAAGATGGATATTGTCGACTACAGCGAGGATGTGTATCGCCAGATCCGCAAAGACTACGAAGGCTTTGCTGCCAAGTTGGAAGTAAGCGACATCCACTTCATGCCAATATCCGCACTCAAGGGCGACAATGTCGTAGACCGCAGCAGAAACATGCCATGGTTTGAGGGCGAACCCCTCCTCTCCTATCTGGAAAGTGTCCAAGTGGCATCAGATCGGAACCTGATCGACCTTCGATTCCCCGTTCAATACGTACTCCGGCCGAACCTTGATTTTCGAGGATTCTCCGGCACCATCGCCTCAGGCATTATCCGCAAGGGCGACGAGATTATGGTGCTACCCTCTGGAAGTCGGTCCACGGTGAAATCCATCATAACCTTTGAGGGTGAGCATGATGAAGTATTTGCCCCGATGGCGGTAACCGTTACGCTACAGGATGAGATTGATGCCAGCCGTGGGGATATGCTCGTTCACATCAACAACACGCCCCAAGTCGGAAACGAATTTGATGCCATGCTCGTGTGGATGAGCGACACCCCGTTGCAGCCCGGAACCCAACTCATGCTCAAAAGCACCAGCAATCTGGTTCCGGCCACCGTCGCCAACCTACGCTACCAATTCGATGTCAACACCCTGAAACGCTTGCCGGCAGAAGACCTGCAACTGAATGCCATTGGTCGCATTTCCATCCATACGCACCGCCCCATCTGTTTTGACAGCTACGCCAAAAACCGTAATACAGGTGGGTTTGTACTCATCGACCGCCTCACAAATGCCACCCTGGCCGCTGGCATGATTCTGGATCGAGACCCCAGTGCCGTTGTCCACAAGAAAACGGCAATCTCTGGTCCAAAGAGCAAGAACATCAGTCAGCACGAAAGCAGTGTGACGCCAACAGAACGCGAAGAACGACTAAACCAGGCACCAAAGACCATATGGCTAACGGGGCTTCCAAAGAGCGGCAAGAGCACCATAGCCTATGCCCTGGAGCGCAAGTTGTTCGACGCTGGAAAGTTGGCAGTTGTGTTGGATGGCGAGAATCTTCGAGCAACCGTCTCAGCCGATCTAGGATTCAGCGCTGATGACCGTCGCGAAAACGTCCGACGAGCCGCAGCCACCGCCAAACTTCTCAATGATGCAGGCATCATCGCGATCGTGGCATCCGTGTCTCCATATACAGATGACCGACGCATGGCGAAAACCGTGGTTGGCGAAGACAGGTTCATCGAAGCATTCGTCGCGACCCCCATCGATATCTGCAAATCCCGTGACCCGGAACTCTATGCAAAAGCCGAAAGCGGTGAAATCAAGCGCTTCAGTGGCCTGACCGCACCATACGAAACGCCAAAAGAACCAGACGTCACACTAGCCACCGTAACGAATGACATAAACGCCTGCACCACACTTCTAGAAGAAAGCCTAGGCTAACACACCCAACAATCGGGACTGCTTGCATCCCGAACTTATAACACTTAACATATATCTTTAACCTTTTAAATTGCTCTAAAACAACTGGAGATTCCTCGACGTCGCTCGGAATGACACCTCCGGAGAAGTTAAAATCCTAAAGAATTGTCATGCCGAGCTTGTCGAAGCATCTCGGCGAAGCCACCGCGAATTTTCAACAGCCGCTTAACCTAGAACCCCAAACCCAGAACTTTTTAATACCATGAAATATCTAATAGCCGGCGCTTCCGGACAGCTCGCGAAAGCGTTCATATCCCGCTTTGAAAATATGGGTCTCTCCTTTGATGCTCCACCAGAAGAGGAATTTGACATCACAAACCCCCAGGCGGTAGATCGCGTCGTCAAATCATCTGCACCGAATGTCATTATCAATTGCGCGGCATACAATGCCGTCGATGCGGCCGAGACCGACCCGACACCCGCGTTCCGCATCAACGCAGATGCTGTCGGAACACTTGCGGCAGCAGCCGCGAATCATGATGCCACCATCGTGCATTATGGAAGTGACTACGTGTTTGACGGAACCACGGAGCAGCCCTACCGCGAAGACGACAAAACAGCCCCCTTAAACGCCTATGGCAAAAGCAAACTTGCAGGCGAAGACGCTGTACTTAACTCACCAGCAGAATTCTTGCTGTTGAGAGTCAGCTGGGTCTATGGAAACGGCAACCAGAACTTCTTTCATAAGATGCTACAGTGGTCTGAAGGACGTAACATTCTGAAAGTGGTTTGGGATCAGATCTCTGTTCCCACCTATACTGAAGACATTGTGACATACACACTCAAAGCGTTGGAAAAGCAACTACGGGGCCGCTATCACCTGACGAATACGGGATACGCAACGCGCTATGAAGTGGCGCGGCACTTCTTCAAATGCATTGAGCGTGACATCACCGTCATTCCGGTAGGATCAGACGCCTTTCCCTCCCCTGTCAGACGCCCTTTTTTCTCCGCAATGAGCAACAACCAACTTTCATCAGTACTAAGAACGTCAATTCCCTCGTGGGAAGATGCCGTAGAACGCTTTGCCGAACAACTGCTGAAGACCAAAACCCCAAAGCAATAGGAATATCATGAGAATCATTGTCACCGGCGGTGCCGGATTCATCGGATCCGCACTCATCCGTCACCTCATCACCAACACCGAACATCAGGTTCTGAACATCGACAAACTGACATATGCCGGAAACCTGTCCTCACTGAGAACAATCGAAGACTCTCCGCACTACGCGTTCTGTCAGGCAGACATCTGCGATGCCGGACGAATGACCGAGGCCATTGACGCCTTCAGACCTCACGGCATTATGCATTTGGCCGCTGAATCTCATGTGGATCGCTCAATCGACGGACCAGGCGCCTTTGTGCAAACAAACGTCATTGGCACCTTCACCCTTCTCTCCGCCGCACAAGCCTATTGGGAAGGGCTTTCAACACCCCTGAAAGAACAATTTCGTTTCCTGCATATTTCAACCGACGAAGTCTACGGATCCTTGGGAGAAACCGGACTTTTCACCGAAGAAACACCCTACGATCCCCGCTCGCCCTACTCTGCAAGCAAAGCCGCTTCTGACCATTTCGTGAAAGCCTGGTGGCACACCTACGGACTCCCAGTTCTGATGACAAACTGCTCCAACAACTACGGACCTTATCATTTCCCCGAAAAGCTCGTTCCCCTCGTCACCTTGAACGCACAAGAAGAGAAACCACTGCCCATCTACGGCAAAGGGGATAACGTCCGGGATTGGCTCTATGTTGACGACCACGCAAAAGCCCTTCACCTAGTTCTCGAAAAAGGGATGCCGGGAGAGAGCTACAATGTTGGCGGCAACAACGAGCTCACAAACCTTCAAGTCGTCGAAACCATTTGCGACGTTCTCGACGATCTGAAACCCCGCGCTTCTGGATCGCCCTACAAAGAACTGATTACGTTCGTCAAAGATCGTCCCGGTCACGATCAGCGTTACGCCATCGACTCCTCCAAGCTTCAAAACCAACTTGGCTGGAAGCCCGAACACACATTTGAAACCGGGATCCGAGACACCATACAGTGGTATCTCGATAATGTCTGGTGGTGGCAACCCATTCGTGAAGGCAAATACGCAGGCGAACGCCTCGGCAAGGCGAAGCACTAACTTTGCTTCCTTTGCTACCTCTTTGTTCAAATATACCAATATACGGAGATCAGTAGTTATGAGTAGAAAAGGCATCATTCTGGCAGGCGGAGCAGGAACCCGACTGCACCCCGCAACGCTTGCAATCAGCAAGCAGCTCCTTCCCGTATACGACAAACCCATGATTTACTATCCACTCACCACCCTCATGCTCGCGGGGATTCAGGAGATTCTGATCATCAGCACCCCGCATGATCTACCCATGTTCAAGACACTCATGGGCAACGGTTCACAGTGGGGCATATCGCTATCCTATGCCGAGCAGCCCTCCCCCGACGGACTCGCACAAGCCTTCATCATCGGCGAAGAATTCATTGGCGACGATACCGTCACCCTCATTCTCGGCGACAACATCTTCTATGCCAATACACTAACAAAACTATTGCGCGAAGCGACCGCCCAAAGCGAAGGCGCAACCGTATTCGCGTACCCGGTCACCGACCCCGAACGTTACGGCGTCATCGCTTTCAACGCTGATGGTCGAGCCACCAGCATCGAAGAAAAACCTACCCAACCAAAATCAAGATATGCCGTAACAGGGCTTTACTTCTACGACAACCAGGTCATTGAGATCGCAAAGACAATAAAGCCCTCTCCACGGGGTGAGCTCGAAATCACAACCGTCAACGAACAATATCTTCAAAACGGAAAACTCGACGTCAAGGTCATGGGTCGCGGAATGGCATGGCTCGACACCGGAACCCACGACTCGCTACTAGACGCAGGAACCTTCGTTGCCACCATTGAAAAACGACAGGGACTAAAAATCGCCTGCCCGGAAGAAATCGCCTGGTACCAAAAATGGATCTCAGACGACACCCTCCTGCAAGCCGCCGAAGCCTTAGGCAAAAGCCCCTACGGCCAATACCTCCGCGATCAGTTAACACGCAAGGTTGAACCGCACGTATAGAGACAGCCTTAGGTGTTGGGGCACGCGCCAATTACACCAGTAATGAGCGCCACGCCCTTGCCGAGTTTCCAATTTTTAATTTCAGCTTTTCACCCGTCAGCTTTCCCGGCACCGCGGGATTGCAGCGTGGTCAGCTTTCCTAATTTCAGCTTTCAACTTTTCTTTCATTAGTGTCAATTAGTGAAGATCAGTGGTTTCAATCCAGCCAGAAAGATCCAAACATCATGAAAATCATCTCCATAGTCGGCGCCCGCCCCAACTTCATGAAGATCGCCCCATTCGCACACGCCATCGAACGCCACAACACTGATCTTTTAACCAAGAACAAGGAACGAGGAACTAAGAACTCTATAGAGCACATCCTCGTTCACACCGGTCAACACTATGACGCGCGCATGTCCAAAACCTTCTTTGACACCCTCAAGATTCCGCACCCGGACATTGATCTAGGAATCGGCTCCGGAACCCATGCCGAACAAGTCGGCAACACCATGATCGCATTCGAAAAGGTGCTCCAAGAGCATCAGCCCGACTGGGTGGTCGTTGTCGGAGACGTCAACGCCACCTGTGCCTGCTCAATCACAGCCAAAAAGGAGCACATCAAGGTTGCCCACATTGAAGCGGGGTTACGATCATTCGACATGGAAATGCCCGAAGAAATCAATCGCCTAGTTACCGACCGTCTTTCCGATCTTCTTTTCACCCCCGATGAACTCTCCTCCGAGAATCTGAGAAAGGAAGGCGTCCCGGAAGAAAAGATCAAATTCGTAGGCAACATCATGATCGACACCCTAGAAGCCCACCGCGAAGAAGCCGCAAAACTGGACATCACCGAAATCATTGCGAAAAACCGTCTTGTCCCCTCTTCATTTCAGCTTTCAGCTCTCAGCCCTCAGCCCTTCCCCGGCGCCCTTGTCCCTTTATCCAAGTCCCAAATTTCAGCTTTCAGCTTTCTCAATTTCAGCTTTTCTCTCATGACCATGCACCGCCCCTCCAACGTTGACAGCAAAGAGATCTTGGAACCTATCATTGACTTTCTCATTGAAGAAGTGTGCAAAAACAACCCCCTCCTCTGGGCCATCCACCCAAGGGCAAAAAAGCAACTCAAAGCCTTCGGGTTATGGGAGCGCATAGTTGCCACAGAGAACCTAATCTTGCTCCACCCCCTCAGCTACCACGAAATGCTCCGTCTCAACATGGGAGCCGATCTCATGCTAACCGATAGCGGCGGGCTTCAGGAAGAGTGCTGCGTCCTCGGCACGCCCTGCATGACCCTACGCTGGAACACAGAACGCCCCATCACCCTACGCGAACACGGCGGCGCCAGCGTCCTCGTAGGAAACGCAATCGAGAATCTACAACGTGAATACGCCACAATCCGCACCCTCAACCGCACCCCCCAACGCCCTCCCCTATGGGATGGTCATACAGCAGACCGCATCGTCGAAATCATGGCATCTCCCATCAGTGCTTAAAAATCCGTGGTTCCCTAATATGCCCCAACCGTAAACGCACGACGATTAACAACCAAAGATGTAGCAAATGTGAAATGTAAAGACTCGCCCCTTTTTCTCCTTTCTCTGATTTCCAATTTCCCGATTTCCTATTTCAGCTTTACTTTTCTCCTCTGCTCTCTCTGCTACCTCTTTGTTCAAAATAATTCTGCCCTTAATAATTCTGCCCAAAATCATATCTGAGCCGGCTCCCCATTTCAGCTTTCAGCTTTCCCAATTTCAGTTTTTCCCCAAGTGGTTCCCAATTTCAGCTTTTCACATTTCAGCTTTTCCCCCAGTGCTTTCAGCTTTCTCGTTTCATGTTCTATTTCTGCCAAATGCCAAATGACGAATGACGAATGACAAAACGTGATGACCCTAAACACCACCAGAAAACCTCAATTGTGAAATGTGAAGATGTAACCCTTTAATCCGTTAAACACCTCTTTGGAGAAGCCAATGACAACAACCCTAACAAATAGTCGTACTCTGGTAACTGGCGGAGCTGGTTTCATAGGCTCCAATTTAGTAGATGCCCTGTTATCGCAAGACAATGACGTTGTCGTGCTCGACAATTTTGCTACAGGCAAGCCTGAGAATCTGAATCATGTACTCACCCATCCTCGATTCAAGCTGATCGTCGGAGACATCCGCAACTTGGACGACTGCAAGAAAGCATGTGACGGTGTTGAGTATATTATGCATCAGGCCGCACTCGGCTCTGTACCTCGCTCCATTAACGATCCCATCACCTCAAATGCGGTCAACGTTGGCGGTTTCGTTAACATGCTCGTTGCAGCCCGCGATGCCAATGTAAAGCGAATGACGTACGCCGCCAGTTCATCCACCTATGGAGATCACCCCGGGTTACCTAAAGTAGAGGATTGCATAGGCAAACCACTATCCCCCTACGCAGTCACAAAGTACGTCAACGAGGTCTATGCCGACGTATTTTCTAAAACATACGGAATGGAGTTAATAGGCCTACGCTACTTCAACGTCTTCGGTCAACGCCAGGATCCTTTCGGCGCCTATGCCGCCGTCATCCCAAAATTTGTGATCAGCCTAATGAAACATGAGGCACCCATTATCAATGGCGACGGAAAACATTCTCGTGATTTCACATACATTGACAATGTTGTACAAGCAAACCAACTCGGACTACTCGCCGACAACCCGGATGCGGTGAATCAAGTTTACAATGTAGCCTGCGGAGATAATACAGACCTAAACACTCTCTTCCGTGAACTTCGTCGTCTTCTCTCCACGTTCGATTCTAAAATCGCAACAATCAGCCCCACATACGGGTCTGAACGAGCAGGTGATGTAAAACACTCCTTAGCCTCAATTCAAAAAGCACAAGACAAACTGGGGTACCAACCAACCCACAATTTCACGCAAGGTATAGAACAATGCGTCAAATGGTATTGGGAACATCTCGATGTCGCATGATTGCATCCATCAAGGAAGAAGCTCAGGAACGCCTCAATTGTGAAATATGAAGATGTGATCCTTTTGCCAACTCTGTTGCCGACTTTTGGTGCGGCAAGTGGCACATCACGACGATCAGTCCTCATACTAAACAGCCAAACGGAGGCGGCCCCATATCATGTTTACATTCATCAGAAGCAAATACAGTAAACTGACTCGAGACAAAGGATTTTTCGAAATCCTCACTGGAACAGCTTGGGCTATGGCCAGTCGCATCGGGTCGACCGGTCTAGCACTGATCAGCAGCGTGATGATTACCCGACTCTACGGAGCCGAAGCCATGGGAATCCTCGCTCTAGTCACCTCAATACTCAGCATAGCAACGGTCCTCACCGTGCTCGGAACCAGCACCTCAATTCTTCGCCTCATTCCCGAACACATCATAAAATACTCACCCACTTCCGCCTTCAAAGTTTACCGCAAAGTGCAATACCTCGTCGCGGGGGCGTCACTTATAACAGGAACAACACTCTACATCCTATCTGGACACATTGCTGAGGGGATTTTCAAAAAACCACACCTTCAAGGCATCGTTGCCGCTGCAGCTGCCTTTATTCTCTTTAAATCCATCATGCTATTGAATCAGCAGGCTGTACGAGGACTCAAACTCATTCGCACCTACTCGTTGCTACAGCTACTTCCAGCTCTGGGGCTCGTTATATTTTTGGTTATTGGTCTTAGGTGGAAAAGCCCCAACACTCCGGCTTATGCACAACTGTTTGCATGGTCTGTCACTGGTATCCTTGGTGCTATCATTATGGATAGAGCCTTCCGCCGCCGAATGGAACCAAGCGATCCCGTGCATCACATGCCAATTCGTTCCATTTTGAACATCTCTCTACCCATGCTAATGACCGCCTCCATGAACATCGTCATAAGCCAAACTGGCATCATAATTCTGGGTATGCATCGGCCAGCAACGGAGGTGGGCTACTATGCAGTGGCAGTAAGATTGGCATCACTAACATCCGTAATGCTCGCCGCGATTAACACGATGTCCGCGCCGACATTTTCACAATTATACCATTCCAATAAAATCCCAGAGCTTTTACGTATTGCAAGAAAATGCTCTAAACTTGTTTTTTGTGTATCTGCCCCCATTCTGATTTTCCTTCTGATATTTGGCAGACCAATTCTGTCTATTTTTAAACCTGATTTTGTGAGTGCATATTACACCATGGTGATTCTCGTCTTAGGCCAATTTGTCAACGCGACATCTGGAGCAACAGGCCTGTTCATGAACATGACGGGCAACCAAAAGAAAATGCGAAATTACATTTCTATAGCTGCAATACTAAACGTTGCTCTCAATTTGATGTTTACGCCACGCTGGGGGGCAACAGGGACAGCCATAGCATCGCTTGCAAGCACAACGCTGTGGAATGTCTCCGGGCTAGTATTTATCAAATTGAGATTTGGGCGGATGATTGGCTTCATCCCCTTTGTGAAATAATTAACCGCTAGAAAGTGAGAAGCATGACCCGATCACCAAATTTTTTCATAATTGGCGCTCCAAAAGCTGGTACGACATCAATGCATATAGCATTGTCGAAACACCCTTCTGTGTTCATGTCTTCTTTTAAAGAACCTCACTATTTTGCAAATGATTTGCAACATCCGGGATACATCCGCGATAGCAAAAAATATTTAGAATTATTCAGGGATGCAACCGATGCGAACAAGATCATTGGCGAGTCTTCCGTATATTACGCATCTTCTGAATGCGCGATAGCGAACATAGCTAAGAAGATTCCGGATGCAAAACTCTTGTTTATGCTTAGGAACCCCATAGAATTGGCACAATCATTACACGCACAAAAAATCTGGTCGGGGACAGAAGATATTTTAGATTTTGAAACTGCATGGAATACACAACAAGCAAGAAGTCAAGGACACCAAATACCAAGGTGTTGCACAATACCCATGCATTTACAATATGGAGAAACGTGTAAAATCGGCAGGCAGCTTAACAACATCCTCTCGGTCTTCCCAAAAGAGCAGGTACATACAATCTACATGGAAGACTTAAGGCATAATGTTGAACAAGAACTGACAGATTTGCAGACTTTTTTAGACATTCCACCCGAATCACTTACCCTAATACACCACAATCAAAACAAACGACCTAAATCATTATTGATACACACATTAACAAGAAGGATTGTAAGGAGCATGAATTCAATTCGAACAAAGCTACCCCTCATACCTTCCACAAGACTAGGCCCATTAATACTAAAACTTAATAAACAAATAGCGGTACGCAAAAAAATCTCTGTAAATATGCAGAATGATCTGAAATCGTATTTTACGGATGATATATCGCTGTTAGCTTCTTTAACGAATCATGACCTAACTCACTGGCTTTCGTAGATAGTTCACTCGTTGCAGCTAAATCGCCAAACTCTTGATTCAAGCTTTTAAACAATGACTGACTTTAGGCCTGATAAAAATTAATGACACTACCGGATGCTCATAGAATAACAAAACGATGATCAACAAGCTAAGTATATTGATTTTGCTTATTATCAGCATCGCCATGCAGCCCCCTGTGCAGTTTAACGAAGCTTACACAATTGCTATGCTCACAATTGTTGCACTCGCATCCGTCATTTTTTTCATCAACTTACATATACGAAAAACGCTACACTTCCTGGCCCCCTCGTTTCTTTGCTTTATCGGCATCATAATCGTCCATTTTCAAAGCTACGTTGACTACCTATTAGGATTCGATGTCGCAGTTGCACAGCAACTTTATGACCTCAGCATCGTCCCACTTGCCTGTCGAGTATCCACAATCGGAACATTAGCATTCGTTTTAGGTTATTTAATAGTAGCCCCAATACAAAAACCAAGCCTACGACAGCACAACCGCCCGTTGACGGTTGAGTCAAAAAACAGACTGATAGTTGCATCGCTCGTCCTTTATGGGCTCTTTCTTTCCTTGGTTGGGAAAAGCTATCTGTCAGGTTTTTATGGTGGCAGCTCCTACTGGGGCAGTCTAGCGCTACAGATCTTTCCTCTCTTTTCTTACAGCTTGTCCGCAGTTATTATTGTGTCATACCATCGGATGGTAGTAAACGGCTACAACGACCGACGATTTTCTAACTACATACGTCAAATTGGCCTGATCCCATCATTAATTGTCCTGCTGCATTTGTTATTTTCCCTGTATGTGGGTGACAGAGGCCCAGTTATTTCCATTTCACTGTTATACTTTGGTTATTACTTCCACCATTGTCGGAAGTTTTCATTTACAGCTTGGGTAGTAATAATTCTTGGTGCCGCAGCCTTTATGTCAGCAATAGCAATGATACGCACCAGCGACCTATCCGACACTCGCTCATTCTCTGAGCGAGTAGCCGATGGCACTGATGTTTTTTCGTATAGGCTCAATCGAGGTCGGAGCATCCTACCGATTACCGAAGAATTAGCGCGCTCTGTGCGGTGCTTACATGTTGCTGTGGACGTAACTACTCAGGTCGATTTCTGACAGGATGTACAGGATCGACAGGATTTGTGCAACGGAAAGCGTAGCAGGCCGGGGCGGAGTTGCTCAGTTTTCGGAAGCCGCTACGAGGTGTCGAA
>CAZNWT010000003.1:0-106319 GCA_964576795.1 uncultured Victivallales bacterium | reverse complement strand
AGCCATTACAGACATAGGGCGCTGCTTCAAGCTTAGGGCAGATTTCCTCGACAAAATCCGGACACTTCTCATTGCAAAGACGGCATGCAGAGCAACGCTTGAGGCAATCGGGCTTGTCGATGCAAAGTTGTCGCCGGTCGCACGAGTGGCGCGAAATACAACGGTTGGTCACCCGGCCGAATGCACCCTTGTTGCTCGCTGTCCTCCGCGCGAGCACTTCCCGTGAAACCGACGAGTGGTGCTTGCCTATTTTCTCGGCAATCTTCTTGAAGGAGATCCCCTGCTTGAGTTCGTGTTCGATCTCTAGGCGATCGAGGTCCGTGATGTGCTTGCCCTTGGTCATAATGGTTCCTTTCTGCATAGGCTCCGCGTCATTGCGAAGACTATCCAGTAGAACCGTATTGCAACCCGAATGGGTAGACTAAACGCGCCCCCCCCTCCTCCCCGGGGAGGAGGGGGGCGCAAACAGCCCAAAATCATCTCACATTGCAAGTCAATCGTTGGCAGACTAAATGCACACCCAGCCTTTTGACAAACTAACTGCACACCCCCAACAGCAAGGGGGGCTCATTTACTTTATCAATTCACCTCCTTTTGAATTTACTGGTTTTAAACTTGTCCCGCGATAGTCTTTTATTGTAAAGTTATATAGTAGGTGAGTAGGATTGAGGTGTTGGCGGGAAGCTATTTACCTGAGGGCAGCTTAATGGATGGTTCCTATGTCGTACCGGAGTTTATCACCCGTTGCTCTCGGCTTCTTGGTTCTGGGGCATGTTATGCAGGGCGCTGTCTGGTATTGACGTTACGCAGTATTATGTAGGAGGGATCGAATGAGACTATCACTACGGATGCGAAGACAATGCACCCATTGAACTCGATTCTTGCTGGTGAATTGTGCCGCTCTTCTCGCTAGTGTTCTCTGTTTTTCGGCGTTGGGATCTGACTTTTCTGGCTGGGAAAAGCGAATGGAGATCACGTTCTCCGGCTACACGGCCGGACGTGAGGCGTTGACCGATTTTCCGGCACTTGTGGTCCTGACCGACGGAAGCAACGGTGTCGATTTTTCCGATTTCGAGACGGGTGGCGCTGACCTGCGTTTCATGGCTTCGGATGAAGCAACGGTACTGAACTACGAGATCGAGACTTGGAACGATGCCGACAGCAATTCGTGGATCTGGGTCCAGGTCGATCCCTTGACTAATGACACGACGATTTACGCGTATTGGGGACGTTTGGGAGAGACGGCACCCTCCTATACGACGAACGGTGCGACATGGTCGAATGGCTACCTGGCCGTCTGGCACATGCAGGACGCGAGTAACGCCCCGAGCGACAGTGCCCTCCTTCTAAACGATAATTCTGGGACAGATGCAGGAACGGACGCCATGGTTGTGTCGGCCAAAGTTGGCCGCGGCTACGACTATGCCGCCACCGGGCGGGTGGACATCGGAAACGCCGATGATCTTTCTGGCCTTTCGGAGTCAACCGTGACGCTCTGGTACTACAAGCGGAGCCAGGGCGGCGGCGGTTACGGCACCCTTTTGGGAGTAAACAACAGCTGGGACTGGGGCTTACGGCATCACATTACGGACAGCTTGGACGCGAGATTGAACGGGAACTACTACAACGTCTGTGGGGCTCTGACGAATGCCGCGTGGCACCACTTGGCGTATGTCTACGATGATGCGGGCAATTCGCTGAAGGGATTTCTTAACGGGAGTGCCGGGAGCACATTGACGTGCAACGATGCTTGGCTGACGCCCAGCCATCTCGTTGGAAGCAACAGCACGGATGACAAGTCCATCGACGGCATCCTCGACGAGGTCCGCTTCGCCTCGGTGCTCCGGTCGGCCGACTGGATCTGGGCGGAGTTCATGACAATGTCGTCGAACGATGTGCTTGCGGTATACGGTACTGCAGGCGGTCAGGTCCCCGAAGGTGCACCCCGCATTGTGAATGCTGTTGCCACGAATGTGCTTCTACAGACGGCGTATCTGAACGGTAATCTGTCATCGACGGGCATGGCGCAGACGGCCGTTTTCGCCCATTGGGGCGTCGCGGACGGGACTACCAACACATCAGGAGACAATGCATGGGCCAGCAGCGCAGAGATCACGGTCAACGCCTCCACCGGTACGCTCTTCTACCAGGCTATGGGGCTCACTCCAAACCGTGTTTACTTTAGTCGCCTTAGCGCAAGCAACTCGGTTGCGCGAACCTGGTCAGGCCCTGCTGAGACGTTCATGACAAGTGAGGTGTGGGTGGAGGTGGCCTCTCATGCATCGGAGATCGGCACTGCGAATGGGACATTCACTGTCCATCGGGACGTCTTTGCCACCAACGCAGCCTTTACTGTCGACTACACGGTTGGCGGCACCGCGACGGGCGGTACGCATTATGTCACCCTGGGTGGAAGCGTGACGTTTACCGAGGGCGATGCGGATGCGGATATCACCGTGACTCCAATCGCGAATTGGGCGGATCAGAACGACCGCACCGTTGATCTGACACTGGTGCCTGGGCCCTTCCTGCTGGGAACGCAAAGCAATGCCACCATGACCATTGCCAACGAGACGTTCCCTGGCAGTCCGACCAATGTCTGGATGGCGTCGGCCTCAGGGGACGCCAGCGTGGATGGCACCTGGAGTCTGGGTCACACGCCGACAAGCGGTGAAAAAGTCCTCCTCATGGGCGTTGTGTCGACGGCAGATCTTGCATGGGATTCTTCCGCTTCCGATACGGTTGCCGGATGGATCCAGACGGCGGACTACACCGGTACGGTCACGTTCGAGACCGTCTACACGAACTTCGGCGGCACCTTCACTAACTTTACGATTGGTGGCGACTGCACAATCAACGGTGGCATGTGGACACATCTGGCCCACCCCGATGCAATCGACACTGAGCAGTACCGCATCATGACAACGATCAGCGGTAACCTGAGCATGGGATCCAATGCCACCATTAACGCCATAGGCAAGGGCTTTGATAAAGGCGATGGCCCGGGGGCAGATTCTGTTGCCTTCAGCGGGGGGTCACATGGGGGCATTGGCAGAGTTGCGACAACGGCTGATACATACGGTTCGATTGTGCGTCCTGTGCTCCCCGGTAGCGGTGGCGTTGCCGCTGACGGCGGTGGTGCAGTCTGCTTGGTGGTGAGTGGCAGCACGATGCTCGAGGCGGGTGCCGAGATTGTGGTCACGGGGACAGGCGGTACCGACGAACGTGGTGCCGGTGCCGGGGGCAGCATCTACCTGCAGACGACATCGTTGAGTGGGGGCGGTCGGTTTGAGGCAAACGGTGGTGATGGGGCATGGAATATACCCAATTCGGGTGGTGGTGGGCGTATCGCAGTCGTGTTGACCGAGGCGGGAGCAACCTTCAGCTCATTTACGAACAGTGGTGGTGCATTCACAGCCTTCGGCGGTGACACTGGGACCGGTAGGGAAGGTGGTGCTGGCACCGTGTATATCCAGAGCGGCGATCAGGTCCTTGCGGCCCAACCAGGAACCGTGATCATCGACAACAATGACTGGCCTGTCTCTGATGTCTATAGCACGCGCATCCCCGAAACGATCGACCTGACACAGTTTGCAGAAATCATCATTCGCAATGAAGGGATCATGGAGATTTCCGATCACCAGGTCGCCTTTGACTATACCAATCTGGCTGCACGACTGACGGTCGAGAGTTCAGAGACGTCTATTGTGCGACTGTCGTCCGATTCCGGTGGAAACATCACGTTCAATGATACGGTCATCGTCGAGGGCTATGAGCTCACCATCAACTATCCGGTGGTCATGGCCAATCTCCAAGTAGGTGGTACGGCCACGGGCAGGATATCGCACTCGATCTATGGTGTCGGGGCGCATGGTTTGCCTCGTGTCGACCTCTCGCTTAGCGGCAACTTGCTTGTCAAAAGCAACGGCTGCATAGACGTTCAGGGCCGTGGATGGGACTCCGACGCCGGGCCCGGTGCGTCCGTTACCGGTGGCTTCAACGGGGGGGGCTACGGTGGTATTGGTGCGCAGGGCGATAGCGGTGTTCCCGGGTCCTCCACCTATGGATCGTATCTGTTCCCAACCCATTGGGGTAGCGGTGGCGATGAGGCACGTGGAGGTGGGGCCATTGCATTGTCGGTGATCGGGGAAACGACCGTAGAGACGGGAGGCTTCATCGGAGCCAAGGGCGACGCGTGGCGTGGTGGTGGTTCCGGGGGTTCTGTCAATATTCACACGGGCACGTTGAGTGGTGGTGGCACGATTCACGCGCAGGGCGGCGGAGGCGGATTTAACAGAATGAATGCCGGCGGTGGCGGGCGCGTTGCCGTTGTGTTGACAGATGCCGGGGCGAGCTTCGCAAGTTTTACGGGCGAAATCCACGCCAGAGGAGGTGTTGGCCCGAGCCAGGATGGTGCTGCGGGCAGTGTTTATCTGCAGGAGGCAGATGAGACCGGAAGGGTCATCATCGATACGATCGAGGAAACACACGCCCTGGTCATTACGGAGCTTCCTCCTTCCTTTGTCTCTACTTCGAACGGAACGTATGGCGCTGAATACGAATTTGGCGATGACTTAAGCAGCTCGACAATTGAAATTGCGGGTCTTGCCAAGGTACGCATAACCGCGGATGTTAAGATTGGCGAGTTGTATATCGCTGACGGAGTCCTTTTGGACCTGGCTGGACATACGATCAAAGTCAAGGGGAGCCTGTTGACCGTGGGGGATGCGAGCTATCGGTTTGGCACCTACACGGCAGATGATTTCGTAGAGGTGATAGACACTGCGGTTCCGGCTACGGGCAGTATCGTTGTTTCCGATAAGAGTTTTCTCCTGATCATGAGATAGAGAATATTGAAGCTACGAAAATAGGCGTTAGGCACGTAAGTAAGGAGCAGAGCAAAATGAAGCGACATCCGCTTATGAGATGGAATCTGGCATACCGAATTCGATTTGCTGCACTATCGTCTGTACTCCTATTGATAGGAGCGATTGGCTCGTCTGTGTTGGGAGATGATTTCTCTACTTGGGAAAATCGTATGGAGATTACGTTCTCCGGCTACACGGCCGGACGTGAGGTGTTGACCCACTTTCCGGCGTTGGTTGTTCTGACAGACGGAAGCAACGGTGTCGATTTTGCCGATTTCGAGACGGGTGGCGTTGACCTGCGTTTCACGGCTTCGGACGAAGCAACGGTGCTGAACTACGAGATTGACACTTGGAACGATGCCGACAGCAATTCGTGGATCTGGGTCCAGGTCGATCTCTTGACTAACAACACGACGATTTACGCGTATTGGGGACGTTTGGGAGAGTCGGCTCCCTCCTATACGACGAACGGCGCGACATGGTCGAACGGCTACTTAGCTGTCTGGCACATGCAGGACGCGAGTAACGCCCCGAGCGACAGTGCCCTTCTTCTAAACGACAATTCTGGTACAGATACAGGAATGGACGCCACGGTCGTGTCGGCCAAAGTCGGCTGCGGCTACGACTATTCCGATAACGGGCGGGTTGACATTAGCAACGCCGGTGATCTCTCTGGTCTCTCGGAGTCAACCGTGACGCTCTGGTACTACAAGCGGAGTCAAGGCGGCGGAGATTACGGCACCCTGCTCGGTCTCAACAACGGTTACGACTGGGGATTGCGGCACCACCAAACGGATAGTCTGGATGCGAGATTGAACGGGAACTACTATAACGTCTGTGGGAATCTGGGAAACGCTGCGTGGCACCACTTGGCGTATGTCTACGATGATGCGGGCAATTCACTGAAGGGATTCCTAAACGGGAGTGCCGGGAGCACAGTGACGTGCACCGACGCTTGGCTGACACCCAGCCATATTGTTGGCATTAACAATGCGACCGACAGGGCCATCGACGGCATCCTCGACGAGGTCCGCTTCGCCTCTGTTGTCCGGTCCGCCGACTGGATCTGGGCAGAGTTCATGACGATGTCGTCGAACGATGTGCTCGCGGTATACGGTGCTGCATCCAGCCCGGGACCTGACGGTGCACCCCGCATTGGGAACGCTGTTGCCACGAATGTGCTTTTACAGACGGCGTATCTGAATGGCAACCTGACATCGACGGGCATGGCGCAGACGGCCGTTTTCGCCCATTGGGGCGTCGCAGATGGGACGACGAATACTTCAGGAGGTGATGCATGGGCCAGCAGCGCAGAGGTCACGGCCAACGCCTCCACTGGCACGGTCACCTATCAGGCCACAGGGCTGACCTCCAACCGGGTCTATTACAGTCGCTTTAACGCAAGCAATTCGGTTGCGCGAATCTGGTCAACCCCGTCTGAGACGTTCATGACAAGTGAGGTGTGGGTTGAGGTGGCCAGCCACGCGTCAGAAATAGGATGCTCCGCGGGCCAGTTCACCGTGCATCGGCACGCCGATGCCACCAATGCAGCCTTTAGCGTGGATTACACGGTCGGGGGAACGGCTACCGGGGGTGTGCACTACGTCGACAATCTCGGTGGGAGCGTCACACTTGCCGAGGGGGATGCGAGTACCCACGTGACGGTGACGCCGCTGAATTACTGGCAGGACCAGAACGACCGGACGGTCGAACTGACGCTCTTGGAGGGGCCATATGCGATTGGGACGCAGAGCAACGCGCTGATGTCGATTACCAACGTCCCTCTGGGCAGTCTGACCAATGTCTGGCAATCGCTGTCGGCGGGTAATGCCAGCGTGGACGGGAGCTGGAGTCTTGGCCATACGCCGGCCTTTGGTGAGGTCGTGCTGCTGATGGGGGCGGTTTCCACGGCAGACCTGACATGGGATGCTGCTGCATCCGATACGGTAGCGGAATGGATACAGGATGCGGATTATACCGGCACGGTCACATTCGAAACGACCTTCGCGAGTTACTCGACGACTTTTACGAACTTTGCAATCGGTGGTGATTGCGTGATCAGCAACGGCACCTGGACACACCCGGCCCACCCTGACGCAATCGACACTGAGCAGTACCGCATCATGACGACGATCAGCGGTAACCTGAGTCTTGGATCCAATGCCACCATTAACGCCATAGGCAAGGGCTTTGATAAAGGCGATGGCCCGGGGGCAGATTCTGTTGCCTTCAGCGGGGGGTCACATGGGGGCATTGGCAGAGTTGCGACAACGGCTGATACATACGGTTCGATTGTGCGTCCTGTGCTCCCCGGTAGCGGTGGCGTTGCCGCTGACGGCGGTGGTGCAGTCTGCTTGGTGGTGAGTGGCAGCACGATGCTCGAGGAGGGTGCCGAGATTGTGGTCACGGGGACAGGTGGAACCGACGAACGTGGTGCCGGTGCCGGAGGTAGCATCTACCTGCAGACGACATCGTTGAGCGGGGGAGGCCGGTGTGAGGCAAACGGTGGTGATGGGGCATGGAATATACCGAATTCGGGTGGTGGTGGGCGTATCGCAGTCGTGTTGACCGAGGCGGGGGCAACCTTCAGCTCATTCACGAACAGTGGTGGCGCATTCACAGCCTTCGGCGGTGACGCTGGGACCGGTAGGGAAGGTGGTGCTGGCACCGTGTATATCCAGAGCGGCGATCAGGTCCTTGCGGCCCAGCCGGGAACCGTGATCATCGACAACAACGACTGGTCTGTCTCTGATGTCTACAGCACACGCATCCCTGAAACGATCGACCTGACAACGTTTGCAGAAATCATCATTCGCAATGAAGGGGTTATGGAGATTTTCGATCACCAGGTCGCCTTTGACTATACCAACCTGGCTGTACGGCTGACGGTCGAGAGTACAGAGTCGTCTGTTGTGCGACTGTCGTCTGATTCCGGTGGTAACATTACGTTCAATGATACGGTTACTGTCGAGGGCTATGAGCTCACCATCAACTATCCGGCGGTCATGGCTAATCTCCAGGTAGGCGGTACGACCACGGGCAGGATATCGCACTCGACCTATGGTGCTGGGGTGAATGGTTCGCCTCGGGTCGACATCACCCTTAGCGGTAGCTTGCTTGTCAAAAGCAATGGCAGCATCGACGTTCAGGGGTGTGGTTGGAATCCGCAACTAGGGCCGGGCGCTTCTGGGGGCGATTTTGATGGTGGTGGTTACGGTGGGATCGGAGCTCAGGGCGACGATGGGGTGCCGTCTGCGATGACCTATGGCTCGTACTTGAATCCAACCCACTACGGCAGCGGCGGCCATGAGGTGAATGGAGGTGGTGCCATCGCGCTGTCGGTGGCCGGGGAGACGACCGTAGAGACGGGAGGGTTCATTGGCGCCCAGGGCGACGCGTGGCGCGGTGGTGGTGCCGGCGGTTCAGTCAAAATTCGTACAGGCACGTTGAGTGGCGGTGGCGCGATTCATGCGCAGGGTGGAGACGGCGACTATAACAGACTGAATGCCGGCGGTGGTGGGCGCGTTGCCGTTGTGCTGACAGATGCCGGGGCCACGTTCGCCGGTTTCACTGGCGAGATCCATGCCCAAGGGGGAATAGGCCCGAATCAGGACGGTGCAGCGGGCAGCGTGTATCTGCAGCAAGGCGATGCCGAGGACAGTGCCGGCACTGTGATCATCAACAACGCGGAAGTGACGCATTCCCTAGTGGTCACTGAACTCCCGCCCCAGAGTCTGTTCAGTGATGATTTAGGCATTACGTCGTTCGTTGTCACCAATCTTGCGAAAATACAACTCACAGGCGATGCCACCATTGGGGTGACGACGGTCTATGACGGCGTTATGGTGGATGTGGACGGCCATACGCTGTCTGTATTGCCTGATCTGGTCGTTACGGGGCAGACCTATGGGCTCGGGTCCTATACGGCGGCAGAGCTGGGGTCCCTATTTACGGATACTGCCGGTGGTGGCTCAATTGTGGTGCGACCGATGATCGATAATGCGAACGGAGCTACTAATGTCACCACGACCACGGCATCGCTTAACGGAATCTTACATATTGCTGATGACTCAACGGCGGTTTTTGCCTTCTGGGGACTAACAGATGGCTCGACCAACCTTAACAGTTGGGGACAGACCAACATATTTGCAGCACCCCAGTCCGCCGGTGAGTTCCGTACTGATGTCGCTCCCCCCGAGTTGGTGGCGAACAGGATGTACTACTATCGCTACTACATGACGAGTTCGGTGCGGACGAACTGGGCCGCTTCTTCCGAGGTGTTCATGAGTGGCGCCGTGACGGTGGAGAAGACGGTAGATGCAAATGAGACCGGACTGGTAGATGGCGTGTTCGTGGTGCACAGACCTGATACGGCGACCAACGAAATCCTCACCGTGTGGTATAGCATTGGGGGTGCCGCGACTCCTGGGACGCACTATGTCGATAACCTGAGCGGAAGTACGACGTTTGGTGTGGGCAGCCAGGATGCCGTTATCAGTGTCACGCCGTTGGATTACGATTTTTCGCAAAGCAATGAGACCGTGACCATCACCCTGACGACGGGACTGTATGAAATCGGCACACCGGCCACGGCAGAGATGCTGATTCTTAACAGGCCGTTACCCACTGCCCCGACCAACGTATGGGTCGGCGCGGGCGCTGCGTCAACGGCAACAAACTGGAGTCTCAACCATGCGCCCATCGCGAGCGAGGACGTGCTGCTTGGCGGATACTCGAGCGGAGACATGAGTTGGTCTCTTGCCAATGGTGTGGCCTCTTGGGAACAGAAAGACCAGTACACGGGCACCGTCACGATAGGCACGACGTTTACAAACGTCTCCACAACGTTAACGAACTTCGTGATTGGAGGGGACTGTACAATCAATGGTGGCACGTGGACGCATCTGTCACATCCTGATCCGGTTGATTCAGAACAATACCGGATCATGGTCACGATTGGCGGCAACCTCAGCATGGGATCCAATGCGGTTATAAATGCCATAGGCAAGGGCTTTGACAGAGGCGATGGCCCGGGAGCTGATACTGCCGCATTCAGTGGTGGCTCGCATGGCGGCATCGGCAGTGCGGCGACAACGGCGGATACATACGGTTCGATTGACCGCCCTGTGCTTCCCGGTAGCGGTGGCATCGCTGGTGATGGCGGCGGTGCAGTCTGCCTGGTGGTGAGTGGCAGCACGATGCTCGAGGAGGGTGCCGAGATTGTGGTCACGGGGACAGGTGGAACCGACGAACGTGGTGCCGGTGCCGGAGGCAGCATCTATCTTCAAACGACATCGTTGAGCGGGGGAGGCCGGTTTGAGGCAAACGGTGGTGATGGGGCATGGAATATACCTCATTCGGGTGGTGGTGGCCGTATTGCAGTCGTATTGACTCAGGCGGGAGCAAACATCAGCTCGTTCACGAACAGTGGTGGCGCATTCACCGCCTTCGGCGGTGACACCGGGATCGGTTGGGAAGGTGGCGCTGGAACCGTTTATGTCCAGAGCGGTGATCAGGTCCTGGCTTCCCAGCCGGGCACCGTGATCATCGACAACAATGACTGGTCTGTCTCTGAGTTCTATAGCACGCGCATCCCCGAAACGATCGACCTGACAACGTTTGCAGAAATCATCATTCGCAATGAAGGGGTCATGGAAATTTTCGATCACCAGGTCGCCTTTGACTATACCAACCTGGCTGCACGGTTGACGGTCGAGAGTGTAGAGACGTCTATTGTGCGACTGCCGTCCGATTCCGGGGGTAACATCACGTTCAACGATACGGTTACTGTCGAGGGCTATGAGCTTATCCTCAACTATCCGGCGGCCATGGCCAATCTCCAGGTGGGCGGCACGGCTACGGGCAGGATATTGCACTCGACCTATGGTGTTGGGGCGCATGGTTCGCCTCGGGTCGACATCTCCCTTAGCGGAAACTTGCTTGTCAAAAGCAATGGCAGCATCGACGTTCAGGGCCGTGGCTGGAATACGAATTTGGGTCCGGGAGGAGTGCCCTCGGAAAGTTTTGAAAGTTTTGATGGTGGCGGTTACGGTGGACTTGGAGCCGAGGGCGATGATGGCATTCCAACGTCGTCTACCTATGGCTCGTACTTGAACCCAACCCATTACGGTAGTGGCGGCGATAAGGCGAGTGGAGGTGGTGCCATTGAGCTGTCGGTGGCCGGGGAGACGACCGTAGAACCCGGTGGCCTGATCGGCGCCAAGGGCAATGCCTCACGTGGTGGCGGGTCCGGTGGCTCAGTCAATATCCGTACAGGTTCTATTTCCGGTGGTGGCGACATTCACGCTGAGGGCGGCGATGGCTCCAGTAACAAAATGAATGGTGGTGGTGGCGGGCGTGTTGCCGTTGTGTTGACAGAAGCCGGGGCGCGTTTTGTCGGCTTCACGGGTGAGATTCACGCGAAGGGCGGCGTGGGCCCAACCCAGGATGGTGCTGCGGGCAGTGTCTATCTGCAGGAGGGGGATGAGTCCGATGGTGAGGGTACCGTGCTCATTAACAACGAAGAGGTGACCCATGCATTGGTCGTTACCGAACTCCCCCCGCAAAGTCTGTTCGACGACGACATTTCTGGCACATCATGGGTTATGACGAATCAGGCGAAGGTCGTACAGATAGGCGCTTCCACGATTGGCGATATTCTGATTCATGCGGATGCTTTTCTCACGCTTGGCATCTACGACCTGACTGTTCACAGCGTCGAGCATGATCTCGGTAATGCGAGTATCGCGGGTCAGGGCAATATCAATCGTGTTGACAATTACGAGCAGATTATCTGGGGCTCGCCATCACAGGGGTCGGTGTTCAGATTTCGGTAGTAGGCGAATGAACACGAATAGGATGTCGGGGGCGACTTTACAATTAATGGAGGCTCGTGGACGCACCTGCCACATTCCTTTCCTGTTGATTTCGTCGCGTGCTCCGCTGTGGGACGCTTCAGGGCAGCACTGCTGTTCCAAACACCTGAGATAGATGTCTGTGGGTGGCTTTGCTGTGGGCGGTCCGCACAACGTGATGCGGCCCGGTCGTGTCCCGGTCGAAGAAGGTTGCGCCTGTGACCGCGTCGTTCGCGAAGGCTGCCCCATCGGGGATCTCGTGGTCATAGAGCTTCAGTCGTATCGTCCCATGGTCCAGTTCGACGAGGTCAGGTTCAAAGGCCATGGCACACGTCAGTGGGTCGGCAAGGCCAACACCGCTCGCCCCCCTGAAGCTCTGCCATGCGTGGCAGCAGTCCCGAACGGCTGCCAGCGACTCGTCCGCGAGCATGACCGTCAATTCCTCCGAGGTCAGCCCCTTTCCGCAGATGGGGTCAAGCGGCAGGAGCGTTAGCTGCTCGCCAAGCCGCTGAAAAGCGATGCCGGCCGCAACGGGGTCCAGAATGACATTGCACTCGGCGATTGGAGGTTCCCCAGGGGCGCTGATCCTCCCGCCCATGCTGACAACCGCCTTGAGCATGTCGACTGCCGCCGGATCGACCAAGAGAAGCATGGCAAGGTTGGTGAACTGTCCGATTGTGATCAGCGTGATCTCACCGGGATTTCCCCTGATCACCTTTGCCAGGAGCGTGGCCGCTTGGTTCGGTATGTAGGTGCGCAGGGGTGGGGTGCCGGTTTCTGCGGGCCATTTGTGCACCGGGTTGAGGGGCCAGTACGTGTTCGCATAGAGAGGGTGGTTGGCGCCCGCAGCGATCGGGATGCCGCCGCGTCCCATCTGCGTGCAGATCACCTCGGCGAGCTCTGCACGCCACTCGGAATGGCGGCCAACAGTCGTGATGCCCAGAATCTCACAGTCTTGCCTGCGGAGTAGATATGCCAGTGCGATGGCATCATCGGCATCAGTTCCATACCCAATATCTGTATCCAAAATGATCTTTTGTGGCATGCTCATACGCTCCTGTGGCAGAAATCAATAGATCGAAACAGGTGGGCATTTCCCAGTTTTTTGTGGTTGATGGGGCATGAGATCCCTCGACTTCGCTCGGAATGACAAATTTTAAGCGTTTTCTGTCATCCCGAGCGAAGTCGAGGGATCTGCATTCACGTACGATGGACAAGGAAGCATTTCACTTCCCGTGACGAGATTTCCCTATATTTGCAGATGGCTTTATATAAATGACCCAAGAAAATTGGGGATAGTCCATAGATCGAAACACTCGTTAACGTAGGAAAAATGCCAAATGAAAGCAAATGTTGTTTGCCTTCTCCGGTTAAAGCTGTAGGGTGTTGAGTAAGTTTGTTGCTAGACAAGTTCGATGCTATAGATATCCGGAGGCTGTTTTGGGTACATTAAATAGAGTGGATAGGGAGCCTGTACACCATCAGATAGCGGAAGCCCTACGAATTCGCCTGATTGGTAAACGTGAAAGTGGCGAGCGGTTCCCTTCTCAGAATGAGCTTGCCCGGGAGTTTGGGGTATCACCCAATACAGCCCGCGAGGCCGTTGCGCTGCTGGTTCAGGAGGGGCTTCTGGAGCGACGTACTGGTAGTGGAACGTATGTGACGGGTTTGCGCCCGCGCAAATGCGTGGGGTTGGTCTCGGAACTTGACCTGTCCCATCCTGCCACATCGCCCTTCTTTCTTCATCTGATTCAGGCTATGAGGCGTCAGTTCGAAGAAGTTGGTTATGAAACTCGTGTCTACATCGGTCACGCTGCGCCCTTTGCTGATGATCATCCTGAGCAAATCACATCTCCTGAATTTCATACCGACCTAGCGGCGGATATGTTGATGGGTATCGTGGAAATCGGAAGCCCACCAGAACTGCTCGTCCGGGCTTTGGCCGGGTATGATATCCCTGTTATTCAGGGAGGTTGCATTGGGCAGCATGAGTTCATCGATCCGTTGGCAATGGTTCGGGCGGGGGTGCAGTGCCTTGCGGAACAAGATTGTCGTCGTGTGGCCTGTTTGGATCTCGCACCCCCCGGGGCGTCCAACGTGAGACTGGATACGTTTTATGCGGAAGTAGCACGGCGGGGCTTGATCACCTGCCCAGAATGGATTTGCGCTGCACAGTACCTCCATGAACAAGGGGATGCTGTTAAGGCGTTTAAGAAAATGTGGCGTCCTCATGAGGGGCAATATCCAGATGGGTTACTGGTGTTGGATGATATGCTTTATCGTGACCTGGCGCCCATGCTTCTGCTTAATGGCATACGTGTTCCTGAAGATCTTGTTGTGGTGAGTCATTCCAATCTTCGTGACCGGAACCAGGTTGTGCCGTCGCCTATTCGGTTGACCGTTGACCCTGAAGTGCTCGCGAGGGTGATCGTTGGGCACATGGTCAAAATGCTGACTGACCGCAATGCTCCTGTCGAGGGGCTTCCTATCCCCATTGAGGTAATGGCCCCGGTGCCGCAGGATTACATGCTGTTGTAGTTAGAAACACACTTTCGTTATACCTCACATC
This sequence comes from uncultured Victivallales bacterium, assembly GCA_964576795.1. Classification (GTDB taxonomy): domain Bacteria; phylum Verrucomicrobiota; class Kiritimatiellia; order UBA8416; family UBA8416; genus JABGOW01. Next base: position 92,028 of record CAZNWT010000003.1, on the reverse strand, counting down.
TTTGATAACTTTTATCGGGACTATCTCCAGTTTTCGTGGATCGTTCCTATAAAGCCATCTGAAAATAATGGGAAACTCGTCACGGGAAGTGAAATGCCTCCTTATCCATAGTACGTCAATGCAGATCCCTCGACTTCGCTCGGGATGACAGAAAACGCTTAAAATTTGTCATCCCGAGCGAAGTCGAGGGATCTCATAGACCCCCGCCGGTTCATCCGGCGGGTGAATAAGTTTCTGCTGACCGTGGCCCAAGCTTCTTTCCCTGCCATGCAAGGTGGCAGGGGTGCCTGTTTTTTGTGTATAAAAGGCAGGTGACTCGGCGCAGTTCCGTTGGCGGACCTTTTCTTCTCAGCATGCAGGTGATGCGGTCGAGCCACGAACTATCAAAGGGGGGGGGAGTCGTTGAATTATCACCGGGCTTTCTGGCAATGGGGTGTCGAGTCTGCTGAGTGCCATGCGCGCGGCAATGTGGCCTATTTGCTTGGGGTTCTGTTGTAGTGTGGTGAGGCGAGGCCTTAGCAGTGAGGCCAAGAACGTATCGCCAAAGCCGACGACAGAAAGATCATGTGGTATGCGGAGCCCCCGTTGTTCTGCCACCTCATACACGGCGGGAACCATCTGGTCGTTGGTCACAAAAAGTGCGGTGGGACGCGGGGAAGCAGATAAGAGCGCTTGCGGACCGTCTTGACCTGAATCGAAGGTTTTTTCTTCGTACACGTCGCAGGAGGCGTTGGAGACCGTACGGAGAGAGTCCTCAAATCCTTGTCTCCGCTGCCGAGCGAGAAGCACTTCATCGGGGCCAGTCAGGATAGCCAGGTGTTTGTGGCCTAGGCTGAGAAGATGTTCTGCTGCCAGGCGACCCCCCATGACATCGTCGGTTCCGACAAAGTCGACATTGAGTTTCGAGAGCTGGTGGTCGACGGTCACAAGCGGAATGCCCCGTTCCAGAATTTCGCTCACATACCCCTTGCCGACGGTGTCATCACGGGCGCACAGAATCACGGCATCGACGCGGCGGTCAACGAGCCTGTGGAGTTGCTCTGTTTCGTTCGCTTTGTCTGTTGCCGTTGTGCCAGGGGCATGGTTCGACCAGAGGATAATGGGCACATTGTCGTGCGCGATGAGTTCATCGTGAATGCCAGCCGCGATTTGCGCAAAGAATGTATGTTCGATTGCAAGCATCACACCGATGGTACCGGATCGGCCGGTTTGCACGCCACGGATCAGTAGGTTTGGCCGGTAGCCAAGGCGCTTCGCAGCTTCGCGTACACGCTCTCGGGTCGTTTCAGGACACCTGTCTTTCCCTGCTAGAATTCGCGATACCGTGGCCTTCGTGAGTCCGGTGTCTTCTGCTATGTTTTTGAGGCCGACCCTCGGAGATCGTGCCACAGGTCCGTATTTTTGTGCTGACATCTTTAGTTGGGTATCCTTGTAGAAAACTAGTTGTTCTTGGACTGTTATAGTCATTTTACAAGACACATGGCAAGATTTCATTCTGTCTGTCCCTTACGGGTCATGACAAATTCTTTTGTCACTGCCATGGAACGGGTCGGAAAACGATAACAGGCGACGATGACGGATGACGAGGGGAGAATCTCTCAATCGTCCGCCGTTCTTGTCGCCCGTTATCGTACACGGAGATGGCGACCGGGCAGATTTGATGAATCATTCCGTCACGGTTGGCAACATAGCTTTATGTGAATAAAAGCATCAGTCATGTTTACGGGAGGGGGTGCAAGCGAGGCACGAGCCTCGCTTGTTCAAGGAATTTCTCTTCTTTCCGCAAAGCGGAAACTCCCGCGCATTGACCGAGATCTACTGACGGGTGACGTACATCCCGTGCATAGCGTAAAAGTTGAGTCTCGTTTTGTGAGTTTCGCGCTTATCATAAAAATATGTTGCAAATATCGTGTAGATATGGTCTAATGCTTCTATTCAATGTGGTTTGAGATGTTGGTTTTTTGACGCGCTTGGCAACTAGTTACCTGTTGTGCTGTCAAAAGTTTAATGAAAAATAATGAAAACGGTTAAGCGCAAAAGAAATAGGGGAAAACGGTGAAACTGCCGTATTCCATAAATAAATAGAGTGTTAGGGCTGCGAGAGCCTAGGAATTGTTGACGGAACCTTTTCCAGATGTTGGAGGCGCGAATGAAACGAAGGAAGCATTTTGCTATGTTGCTCATGTGGGCATGGAGCGTCCTGATTCTCAATGTGCAGTCAGCCCCTTTTGATACCTGGGAAAAGCGTATGGAGATCACGTTTTCCGGCTACACGGCCGGACGTGAGGCGTTGACCGACTTTCCGGTGCTTGTTGTTCTGTCCGATGGAAGCAATGGTGTCGATTTCACCGATTTTGAGACAGGTGCCGCTGACTTGCGATTTACTGCTGCGGATGAAGTAACGGAACTGAACTACGAGATCGAAACCTGGAACGATGCCGACAGCAAGTCGTGGATTTGGGTCCAGGTCGATCCCTTGACTAACAACACAACGATTTACGCGTATTGGGGACGTTTGGGAGAGACGGCACCCTCCTATACGACGAACGGTGCGACATGGTCGAATGGCTACCTGGCCGTCTGGCACATGCAGGACGCGAGTAACGCCCCGAGCGACAGTGCCCTCCTTCTAAACGATAATTCTGGGACAGATGCAGGAACGGACGCCATGGTTGTGTCGGCCAAAGTTGGCCGCGGCTACGACTATGCCGCCACCGGGCGGGTGGACATCGGAAACGCCGATGATCTTTCTGGCCTTTCGGAGTCAACCGTGACGCTCTGGTACTACAAGCGGAGCCAGGGCGGCGGCGGTTACGGCACCCTTTTGGGAGTAAACAACAGCTGGGACTGGGGCTTACGGCATCACATTACGGACAGCTTGGACGCGAGATTGAACGGGAACTACTACAACGTCTGTGGGGCTCTGACGAATGCCGCGTGGCACCACTTGGCGTATGTCTACGATGATGCGGGCAATTCGCTGAAGGGATTTCTGAACGGGAGTGCCGGGAGCACATTGACGTGCAACGACGCTTGGCTGTCGCCCAGCCATCTCGTTGGAAGCAACAGCGCGGACGACAGGACCATCGACGGCATCCTCGACGAGGTCCGCTTCGCCTCAGTGCTCCGGTCGGCCGACTGGATATGGGCGGAGTTCATGACGATGTCGTCGAACGATGTGCTCGCGGTATACGGTGCTGTAGTCGGTCAGGCTCCCGAAGGTGCACCCCGCATTGAGAACGCTGTTGCCACGAATGTGCTTCTACAGACGGCGTATATGAACGGGAACCTGACATCGACGGGCATGGCGCAGACGACCGTTTTCGCCCACTGGGGCATCACGGACGGGATTACCAACACCTCGGGAAGCAATGCATGGGCTAGCAGCGCAGAGATCACGGCCAACGCCTCGACCGGTATGGTCGCCTACTCGGCTATGGGGCTCACGCCAAACCGTGTCTACTATAGTCGCCTTAGCGCAAGCAATTCGATTGCGCGAACCTGGTCACGCCCTTCTGAGACCTTCATGACAAGTGAGGTGTGGGTGGAGACCACGACGCATGCCTCTGAGGTCGGCCTTGTGAATGGCCACTTCACCGTCCATCGGCACGCCGATGCCACCAACACAGCCTTTAGCGTGGATTACACGGTCGGGGGCACGGCTACTGGCGGTACGCACTATGTCACTCTGGGCGGTCGTGTGACGTTTGCAGAGGGCGATGCGGATGCAGATATCACCGTAACGCCCCTCAAGGTATGGGTGGATCAGAACGCCCGTACCGTTGATCTTACCCTCCTGTCTGGACCCTATATCGTTGGAGTGCAAAGCAATGCCACGATAACTGTCGCCAATGAGTCGCTCCCTGGGGGGGCGACTAATGTCTGGACGGCGTCGGCCTCAGGGAACGCCAGCGTGGCTGGTAACTGGAGTCTGGGTCACACGCCGGTACCTGGTGAATCCGTGCTCCTGATGGGGGCTGTTTCCACGGTAGATCTCGCGTGGGATGCGGGGGCGTCGGAGACGGTGGCCGAATGGGTTCAGGACAGCGATTACACGGGCACGGTCACCTTCGAGACCGTCTATACGAACTACGGCGGTACTTTTACCAACTTCATGATCATCGGCGATTGCGTGGTCAAAAACGGGACGTGGACGCACTTGAACGACAACTCAGATTCAGCAGCACCGTGGTTTGAGCATAGTCGCTTGTGTGTGACTGTGGGCGCTGACTTTGATCTCTCCGGAACGGCGCGGATTAACGTGTCGGGCCGCGGATTTCACAAACTTCAGGGCCCTGGTCGCGCGACGGCGAGTTACGAAACGGGCTCGCACGGTGGGTATGGCTTTGGCGGATCAGCGGGAGAACCCTATGGGTCGGTCATACAACCGGAGCGGTGTGGCAGTGGGGGTGGCTGGTACAGTGGCGGAGGCGCCGTGTATCTCGACATTGGCGGAAGCCTGACGGTTGGTCCGAATGCCACTATTATGGCCGAAGGCGACCCCGATCAAACCAGCACCGGGGCGGGTGGAAGCATCTATATCCGCACTGGAGAAGTCCACGGCAGCGGTATCATCGAGGCAAATGGCGGGCATACGACAACGGGTAGCATGTGGCGGGATGGCGGCGGCGGTCGCGTGGCTGTTGTGCTGACCGATGCCGGCTCCGATTTCAGCGACTTCCCGGAAGGCAATATCAGGGCCTGGAGTGGCACGCATGGCGTGGCCGCAGGGGCGGGCACGGTGTACCTCCAGACTGGGGACCAGGCGGATGGAGCCGGACGGCTGGTTATCGACAACAACGACAAGGCCATTGCGAATCTCCACTACTCCACGTTGATGCCGGACGGGGTAAATCTCGCGGACTTCGCCGAGGTTACTGTCTCAGGGAATTCCGTCCTAGCGATTGACGGCGACAATCCACTACCGTTCCTGTCTCTGAATCTCTCGGTGGAGGGGCCAACGGCCTCATACCTCAGCATCTACAACGACGCGCAGGTGACGTATCCCGATACACTGATCGTCACGAATTACTCGCTGTTGATCGACAACGCATCCGGGACGCTGGCAAACGTGGTCATCGAGTCGGATGGGGTGCTTTCGCATTCGGCAAACGGGTCGAGTGAAGCGTATGCGCTTACTCTGACTCTGTCCGGTGACTTGACGGTCAAGGCGGGCGGCGCGATCGACCTTCTCGGCAAGGGCTATTACAAGGGAATGGGTCCGGGTGGCATGTCCGGTGACTATCACGCGGGGTCGTATGGCGGGCGGGGATACGGTGGCGGTCCGTGTTACGGATCGATTCTCAATCCGGATCACCTGGGCAGCGGCGGCGGGGCCAACCCGGGTGGCGGGAAGGCGCGGCTGACCGTGGCCGGGACGACGACGGTCGAGATCGGCGCTAAGATCTCGGCTAACGGCTTGGACTACAACGCCGGCTCCGGCGGCACCATCCATCTCACGACAGACACGCTGGCCGGGGCTGGGATCATTGAGGCCAACGGTGGCTCGGCAAACAACCCGAGGGTGTCGGGAGGCGGCGGTCGTGTGGCTGTCTATCTCACCGGCAGCGGGCAGACATTCCACTCATTCACAAACGCAGGCGGCACCATCACAGCCTATGGCAATGAGAACACTTCCTGCTGGGACGACAGCGCAGCCGGGACTGTCTACCTGCAGACACAGGGTGACGCGGCCGGAGCAGGCACCTGTATCATCGATAACAACGGGCTCGACATGTTCAACTACACAGAGCTACCGCCGACGTTCTCCTCCAATGCCACGTACGGCGCCGAGTACGAATTTGCCGACGACCTGAGTGACACGACTTTCCTCTTGAGGGGAAATGCCAGCGTACAGGTCATGGCTTCTGTCGTTATTGGCGACCTTGTTGTGGTGAGCAATGCCTGGCTGGATCTGTCGACGAACGTGTTGTACGTCGACAGTCTGGAACACGACCTGTCGGATCCGAATGTCTCGGGGGTGGGGGCCACGAATTTGGTCAGCGACTACAGTCGAATCATGTGGATTGGCCAGCCTGCCGGTGGGGTTTTCATAATTAGGTAGAACGAATTCTTCGGAATGGAATCAATAGGTCTCGGTCATATGCAAATGCCCGGAGGCAAGGAGCAGAACAAAATGAAGCGACAATCGTTTCTGGGATGGAAAATCACCTGTCGAACCCGATTTGCAGCACTATCGTTTTTGCTCATTTTGGTAGGAGCGATTGGCTCGACGGCCTTGGGTGCTGACTTCTCTGGTTGGGGAAAACAGATGGAGATCACGTTCTCTGGCTATACAGTAGGACGTGAGGCGTTAACCAACTTTCCCGCGTTGGTGGTTCTGACCGATGGGAGCAACGGTGTCGATTTAGCCGATTTCGAAACGGATGGCGCTGATCTGCGTTTCACGGCTTCGGACGAAGCAACGGTACTGAACTACGAAATCGACACTTGGAACGACGCCGACAGCAATTCGTGGATCTGGGTTCAAGTCGATCCCTTGACTAACAACACGACGATTTATGCGTATTGGGGTAAAGCGGGACAGACGTCGCCCTCCTATACGACGAACGGCAGTGTGTGGTCGAACGGATTCGTCGGGGTGTGGCACATGACCAACGCCGCGGCTGTCGACTCCACCCGGCGTGGACACGATGGCACCGCGAATGGAGCGGTTACCAGCGTTGTCGGAGTCGTCGGCATAGGGCAGTCAGGCGGCAGAATTGACTACATCAGCGTAGCCGACCACGATGATTTCGATGTTGGGTCGGGTGACATGACTTGGACCTGTTGGCTAAATCGAAATACTGAGGAAGACTACTCGGGCATTATCATGAAGCAAGCCTACAACAACTACGGTCTGCGTATGACGCAGACCGACCAGATACACTTCTATAACAGTTCTAGCACCAAGGAGAACTTCACCGGGCCGAGCTCCGGGACTTGGGTTCATCTTGGCTACACGCACAGTGACTCAACTGGAAAACTCTACCAAAACGGAGGAGAGGAGGCGTCCTCCACCTTGGTCGGCGCGTTGACAGCCAATACCTCCTCGCTCTATTTCGGTTACGACCCTGTCAAGGAGTGGGGCGTAGACGCCATTTTCGACGAGGTCCGCATTTCGTCGGTCCGTCGCTCGGCTGACTGGATTTGGGCGGAATGTATGACGATGGCATCGAACGATGTGTTTGCGGTATATGGGACTGCTTCCAGCCTTGCTAGACCCGACATTGTGAACGCGGTTGCCACGAATGTGCTTCTACAGACAGCATATTTGAACGGCAACCTGACATCGACGGGCGCGGCGCAGACGGCCGTTTCTGCGCACTGGGGCATCGCGGACGGGACGACCAATACATCCGGGGTTGACGCATGGAACGACAGCGCAACGATCACGGCCAACGCCTCCACCGGAACTGTTACCTATCAGGCCTCAAGCCTCACTTCCAACCGGGTCTATTACAGTAGGCTCAGCGCAAGCAACTCGTTTGCGCGAGTGTGGCCAACCCCTTCTGAGACGTTCATGACAAGTGAGGTGTGGGTGGAGGTCGCCAGCCATGCGTCTGAAATAGGATGCTCCGCGGGCCTCTTCACCGTGCATCGTCATGCCGATGCCACCAATGCTGCCTTTAGCGTGGACTACACGGTCGGGGGGACGGCCACCGGGGGAGTTCACTATGTCGACAATCTTGGCGGAAGCGTCACGTTCGCCGAGGGGGATGCGAGTACCCACGTGACGGTGACGCCGCTGAATGACTGGTACGACCAGAACGACCGGACGATAGAACTGACGCTTTTGGAGGGTCCATACACGATCGGGATGCAGAGCACCGCGCTGATGTCGATTACCAATGCCCTCTTGGGCAGTCTGACCAATGTCTGGCAATCGCTGTCGGAAGGGGACGCTAGCGTGGACGGGAACTGGAGTCTTGGCCACACGCCGACCATTGGTGAGGTCGTGCTGCTGATGGGGGCGGATTCTACGGCAGATCTGACATGGGATTCCGCCGCTTCCGATAGGGTTGCTGGATGGGCCCAGGCGGCGGACTACACCGGAACGGTTACGTTTGCGACCGTCTACACGAACTACGGTGGCACCTTTACGAACTTTACAATTAGCGGTGATTGCGTGGTCAGCAACGGGACGTGGACGCATTTGAATGACAACTCAGATTCGGCAGCTCCGTGGCTTGAGCATAGTCGCTTGTGCGTGACAGTGGGCGCTGACTTCGATCTCTCTGGGACGGCGCTGATCGACGTGTCCGGCCGCGGATTCCACAAACTTCAGGGTACTGGTCGTGCGACGTCGAACTACGAGACGGGATCGCACGGGGGGTACGGCTTTGGCGGATCAGCGGGAGAACCCTACGGGTCGGTCATACAACCGGAGCGGTGCGGCAGTGGGGGCGCCTGGTACAGTGGCGGAGGTGCCGTGTATCTCGACATTGGCGGAAGCCTGACGGTGGGGCCGAATGCTATTATTATGGCCGAAGGCGTTCCCGATCAAGTCAGCACTGGGGCGGGTGGAAGTATCTATATCCGCACTGGCGAGATTCACGGCAGCGGCATCATCGAAGCGAACGGCGGGCACACGGATGGGTCATGGTGTGATGGCGGAGGTGGCCGAGTCGCCATCGTGTTGACCGATTCCGGTTCTGATTTCAGCGATTTCTCTGAGGGTAATATTAGGGCATGGAGCGGCACTGCGGGTCAGGCCGCAGGGGCGGGTACGGTGTACCTCCAGACGGGGGATCAGGCGGACGGTGCCGGTCGGCTGGTTATCGACAATAACGACACGGCTATTGCGAATCTCCACTACTCCACCTTGATACCGGATGGGGTGGATCTCGCGGACTTCGCGGAGGTCACCGTCTCCGGGAACGCCGTCCTGGCGATTGACGGCGACAATCCGCTATCGTTCCTGTCTCTGAATCTCTCGGTAGAAGGGGCAACGGCCTCATACCTCAGCATCTACAACGACGCGCAGGTGACATATCCCGACACGCTGACCATCACGAATTACTCGCTGTTGATCGACAACGCATCGGGAACGCTGACAAACGTGGTCATTGAGTCGGGCGGGGTGCTTTCGCATTCGGCAAACGGGTCGAGTGAAGCGTATGCTCTGAGCCTGACTCTGTCTGGCGACCTGACGGTTAAGACAGGCGGCGCGATCGACCTGCTCGGAAAGGGCTATTACACGGCGATGGGGCCGGGCGGCATGTCCGGTGACTACCACGCGGGGTCGTACGGCGGACGTGGATATGCCGGGGGACCGTGTTACGGATCTATTCTCAATCCGGATCATCTGGGCAGCGGTGGCGGGGGCAACTGCGGTGGCGGGAAGGCGCGACTGAACGTGGCCGGGACGACGACGGTCGAGAGCGGCGCAAAGATCTCGGCAAATGGTGCGGACTACAACGCCGGCTCCGGCGGCACCCTCCATCTCACGACAGACACGCTGGTCGGGGCGGGTGTCATCGAGGCCAACGGTGGTTCGGCGGAGAACCCGAGGGTGGCTGGCGGTGGTGGTCGTGTGGCCGTCTATCTCACTGGCAGCGGGCAGACATTCCACTCATTCACAAATGCTGGCGGCACCATTACGGCTTATGGCAATGAGAATGCTTCCACCTGGTGCGACAGTGCGGCCGGGACAGTGTATCTGCAGGCAGCGGGTGAAGCGGGCGGAACGGGCACCTGTATCATCGATAACAACGGGCTCGACATGTTTACCTACACCGAGCTGCCGCCGACGTTTTCCTCCAACGCCACGTACGGCACCGAGTTTGAGTTCGCGGATGACGTGTCAGCTGTTGAGTTCGAGATTCTGGACGGGGCCTGGGTGCAGGTGACCAACGGCCTCTCTATCAGGGGGCTGGCGCTGGCCTCTGACGCCCAATTCGATCTAAATGGCAGCACCATCACGACGGCCGTTCTGACGGTGAACGGCACGACCTATGGTTATGGGTCCTACACGACTAATGATATTGTCGATGTCGCTGTCATCGGATCGGGCACAATTGTTGTGGCTGGCGTGGAGATGCAGGTGTGGGGTGATGGGCTGGAAATCGCGAACAGGGACAACTCGCCGGCGGTTACCGATGACACCGATTACGGACAGGTGCTGACCAGTGATTCGCTCACACACACATTCACAATCACCAACGCGGGAAGTCTGGCGTTGAATCTGACAGGCAGTCCGTCCGTCGTCATCGGAGGAGTCCATTCGAACGACTTCACGGTAACTGCACAGCCAGGACTGACGGTGTTGGTGCCGGGCCAAACAACCACGTTTGATGTCCGGCTGGTACCGGCCGCCGTGGGATCGCGCACGGGGGTGGTTTCCATCGCGAACAACACGTTGCATGACTCCCCGTACACGTTCTTGCTTAAGGGTGAAGGGACCTCTTTAGCGGCACCGGAAATCTCCGTGGTAGCGAATGGTAATCCCATTGGCGACGGGGACACCTCTACAAGTGTTGTGAATGATACCGATTTTGGGACGCTCGTTGAACAGGTCGACACGGCCTCGCACACATTTACGATCCACAATACCGGTTTGGCTGATCTGATTCTTAGCGGGTCCCCGAAGGTCACGTTGAGCGGGGCTGATGCTGGGCACTTTTCTGTCACGACTCAACCCGACTCGCCGGTGAGTGCGGGGGCGGATGCCACGTTCACGATTCGCTATGAGCCCTCGACGGATGGTACCCATGATGATGCGACCGTCACGATTGCGAACAACGACAGCGACGAGGCCCCATTTGATTTTAAGATCAAGGGTACGGCTCGCTTACTGACCCATGTCTGGACAGGGCTAGGTGCCGATAATTTGGCCAGTACGTCAAACAACTGGACTGGTGGCGTCCTGCCCTCTTCGTCCCAGCGTATTCGTCTTGATTCAACGTCCACTAAAGACATGACGTGGGATGCAGGCGTGAACGGACTTTCGGATGCCGTGGGGGGGTGGGTCCAGGATAACAATTACTCCGGCACGGTTACGTTTGCGACAGTCTACACGAATTACGGCAGCACCTTCACCAACTTTACGATCAGCGGCGATTGCGTGGTCAGCAACGGGGCTTGGACGCACGTGAACGATAACTCAGATTCAGCAGCACCGTGGCTTGAGCATAGTCGCTTGCGCGTGACAGTGGACGCTGACTTCGATCTTTCTGGAACGGCGCTGATCGACGTGTCTGGCCGCGGATTTCGTGCACTTCAAGGCCCCGGTCGCGCGACGACGAGTTACGAGACGGGATCGCATGGTGGGTATGGCTTTGGCGCATCAGCAGGAGAACCCTACGGGTCGGTTATACAACCGGAGCGGTGCGGCAGTGGTGGGGGATGGCATAGTGGTGGGGGCTCCGTGTATCTCGACATTGGTGGAAGCCTGACGGTAGGGCCGAATGCCACCATTATGGCCGAAGGCGACCCCGATCAAACCAGCACCGGGGCCGGAGGTAGCGTCTACATCAAGGCCGGCGAAATTCACGGCAGCGGTATCATCGAAGCAAACGGAGGGCATACGGATGGGTCATGGCGGGATGGCGGTGGTGGTAGAGTCGCCATCGTTCTGACCGATTCCGGCTCTGATTTCAGCGATTTCTCTGAGGGTAATATTAGGGCATGGAGCGGCACTGCGGGTCAGGCCGCAGGGGCGGGTACGGTGTACCTCCAGACGGGGGATCAGGCGGACGGTGCCGGTCGGCTGGTTATCGACAATAACGACACGGCTATTGCGAATCTCCACTACTCCACCTTGATACCGGATGGGGTGGATCTCGCGGACTTCGCGGAGGTCACCGTCTCCGGGAACGCCGTCCTGGCGATTGACGGCGACAATCCGCTATCGTTCCTGTCTCTGAATCTCTCGGTAGAAGGGGCAACGGCCTCATACCTCAGCATCTACAACGACGCGCAGGTGACATATCCCGACACGCTGACCATCACGAATTACTCGCTGTTGATCGACAACGCATCGGGAACGCTGACAAACGTGGTCATTGAGTCGGGCGGGGTGCTTTCGCATTCGGCAAACGGGTCGAGTGAAGCGTATGCTCTGAGCCTGACTCTGTCTGGCGACCTGACGGTTAAGACAGGCGGCGCGATCGACCTGCTCGGCAAGGGCTATTCCAAAAGGATGGGCCCAGGCGGCATGTCCGGTGACTACCATGCGGGGTCATACGGTGGGCGCGGATATGGTGGGGGACCGTGTTACGGATCGATTCTCAATCCGGATCATCTGGGCAGCGGCGGCGAGGCCAACCCGGGTGGCGGGAAGGCGCGGCTGAACGTGGCAGGAACGACGACAGTCGAGAGCGGAGCGATGATCTCAGCAAACGGCGTGGACTACAACGCCGGTTCTGGCGGCACCATCCATCTCACGACAGACACGCTGGTCGGGGCGGGTGTCATCGAGGCCAACGGTGGTTCGGCGGCGAACCCGAGGGTGGCGGGCGGTGGTGGTCGTGTGGCTGTCTATCTCACTGGCAGCGGGCAGACGTTCCACTCATTCACAAACGCCGGCGGCACCATCACGGCCTATGGCAATGAGAACACTTCTTTGTGGAACGACAGTGCGGCCGGGACCGTCTACTTGCAGACACGGGGTGACGCGGCTGGAGCGGGCACCTGTATCATCGATAACAACGGGCTCGATATGCTCACCTATACTGAGCTACCACCGACTTTCTCCTCCAACATCACGTACGGCACCGAGTTTGAGTTCGCGGATGACGTGTCAGGTGTTGGGTTCGAGATTCGGAACGGGGCCTGGGTTCAGGTGACCAATGGTCTCTCCGTCAGGTTGCTGGTGCTGGCCTCGGACGCCCAGCTCGATCTGAACGGGAGCACCGTTACCCTGAAGACGTCGCTTACTATAGACGGGCAGACATATATTGAAGGCACCTTTACGGAAGCTGATTTTGACGAGGTCGTGGATTCGATGAGCGGTGGCCAGATCGTCATCGTTACTTCGGCAAGCCTATTTAGATTCATGTAGCAGATGGTGGGTATCAGACTCGGTGCAGGTCTATCGACGATTGATCCTTGATCTATTGGACAAGATGACTGTGTCCACGAAAAGGGCTGTGTAGAAAAAGAAACAATACACGTGCGAAAATGGATGTGGCATCGCAAATGCTCAATATTCGTATGGGCTTCCGTCGCGGCTATCGACGGGATCTTCATCACCTTTATTATTAAGCAGGGAGTGGTCGATTGAACGGGATTGATACATGGTATATGGACGGTGATGAATGGTCCCTTCTCCAGACTGAGGATCAGCCGGAGCGTACGGTCTACTTTGAGACTATCCTCAGTCAATCCAATGGACTCTTGGGGGTTCGTGGCTATGATGAGGAATGCAACGGTGGGAGAGATAGCATACGCGAAGGCTATTTAGGCGGTGTTTTTGCGGAGCTTGATGAACAGGCCTCGCAGATAATCAATGCTGAGATGCCGTGGGCAAGCGTTCAGATGGTCAGTCTGCCTGAGTTGTTTGGTTGCAGGTTGGTCCTCCATGGTGAGCGTTTCACGCTTGATGCAGGAGACGTGCTCGAATTCAGGCGAGAGTTGAATCTACAGGACGCTCTGCTGTCGCGTTTCATTACGTGGCGCAGTCCCGCGGGACGAACCAGTCGACTTTGCTTCCGGCGTTTTCTTTCTGCCCATACGCCCTGCCTGGGATTTCAGCAGATTGAGGTGGAGGCAATTGACTGGTCGGGTGAGGCGTCGATGGATTTCAGTTTTGAGACAGACGTCCTCACGATGTTTCGGTGTGGGGATAAACGACAGCCAGAACTGCCTCAGTACCATTATAGTCTCCAGTCGTCTGGTTCGGATGGCGCTCTTGCATGGGTTGACCTGCAAACAAAAGGAACGACTCACCATGTCGCCATCGTGTCAAGTGTGTCTGGTGCCTCCGTGGATTGTGACGTCCATGAAGGACGCGTAGAACAGGTTGCTCGGGCGACGGTCGAACCTTGCGTTTCCCGCACGATCGAGCGTGCCTTTGCGGTGGTCAGTGATCGTGAAGCCGCAGAGCCAAGGGGCGAAGCCCGTGACATCGTGAGACGGGCCGAGGCTAGCGGTTTTACGCGGGAATTGGCGACGCATCGTGCTGTTTGGTCCAAGCGGTGGGATGTCGCTGATGTCAAAATTGAAGGGGCGCCGCGCGATCAAAAAGCGGTACGCTTCAGTCTTTTTCAAATGCTGCAAATGATGCCGCAACCGGGGGCGTCGTTGAGTATTCCTGCACGCGGTCTTTCATTCAATCGTTACAGAGGCCTCTATTTCTGGGATACCGAGATCTTTATGATGCCGTTTTACACGTATGTGTTCCCTGACAGGGCTGCTGACCTGTTACGGTTCCGTCACCGCACGCTGAGGGGAGCCCAGGACACGGCTCGAGCCAAGCTTGACCGAAAGGGGGCACTGTTTGCATGGATGTCCGACTCGGAGACGGGCAGGGATGATTCGATCGATGGGCGTGTGACTTACCTACAGCACCAGAATGGCGATATCGTCTATGCCATTGATCAGTATGTGCGAGCGAGTGGCGATGTCACCTTTATGGTGCAGCACGGGTTTCCGGTGCTGGTAGAAACAGCCCGCTTTTGGGCGAGTCATCTCGTAGAGGAGGATGGTGTCTGGCATTCAGAGAACGCTGTTGGGCCGGATGAAGACCGAGGGGGAGGGCGTGACAATGGCTATACCAATTTGATCGCCCGTTTCAACTTGGTGCTTGCCGCTCAATGGGCCGTTCAGATTGGTGAACATGACGCGAATGCGCTTGTGGCTCTGACGGCGGCGCTTTCCCTCGAAGCGGGGGAACCGGAGAGATGGAAAGCGATTGCGGTAAACTTGGTTGTGCCCGAGATTCCTGAGCTTGGTGTTCCGCTGCAGGACGAATACATTCTCTCCAAACGGCCTGCCGAGATGGATGCGTGGAACCTGCGTGATGCGTGTGAGCATTGGACGCTTCCATCAGGGACGGTGCTCGATGATTATCAGGTGATCAAGCAGGCGGATATTGTTTTGGCCACGCTGCTGCTTGATCAAACATTTTCTCCTGAGGACATGGCTGCGGCTTTTGACTTTTACGAACCCATGACGCAGCATATTTCATCACTAAGTGACAATACGCATGCGATTGTGGCCGCCAGACTGGGTAAAGACGAGCAGGCCTATACCTATTTCCAGCGGGCTATGGCGCTCGATCTGGATGACATCAAGCAGGTGACACGTGATGGATTACATGCAGCGGCATTTGGTGGATGTTGGCAAGCCGCTGTCTTTGGCTTTGCGGGGATGGACTTACGGTCTGAGGTGCTGACGTTCAAGCCGCAGTTGCCGGACACGTGGACAAGCCTGTCATTCACTATCGTGTTAAAGGGGGTGCGTCACCGAATCGTTCTGGACCAGGAGCATGGATTGCTTGAGAAACCTTAGGAACGGGAGCACAAATGAATGCTACTATATGCGTATTCAGATTCGCGTTCATTTGCGTCCATTCGCGGTTCAAAAGATGCGGAGTTGTTACTTTATTTGTGTAGCCCTTGTTTTTTGTTGAGTAACTTGTTACCCTGGTTAAGTTGGCATTAAGAATAATATGAATATCCCTTGTGTTCTGTTGAGTAACTTACTACCTTGATGGGGATGGTATCGAGAATCTGGGACTCATTTCGCGAACATGAGGCAAGAAAAAATCGAGGGACTGTTATGCAGCGATTATTGAAAATTGGAATGGCTGGAATGTTGACGTTCTCTGGACTGTTCGCATTCGACATAGCCTTTGCCGTAGAGTCACCGACCTCGTACGGAGAAGTCGCACGAGTAGACACCCCTATCCTGCGAATTCCGCAGATGCGAAAGACGCCAGTCATTGATGGCGTGATGGATGAGGGGGAGTGGGAAGATTCGGCCTCGGCAACGGGGTTCTGGTATGACTATTCTCAGGCCTCTTTTGTCTATTTGGCTCCGCAGCAAACACAGCTTCAGATCTATTCAGGTTTCGATAAAGAGAACCTCTATATTTGTTATTCGTCTCCGGTCTATCCCGAGAATTCCTGGTTGAGAGCGCGTGGACGCTTTCCTGACGTCACGCATCACCCGCAGTATGGTCTCATCTGGGATGACCACATTGAGCTGGAACTGCGGCCCTGTGAGAACAATGCTGAGGGATTTCGCTTGGGTCTGTTCAAGTGGTTTGTGAATCCCTTTGACACGATGGCCGACCTGCATTGGAGCGTAGACGGAGGGGAGCAGAATCGCTGGCAGTCCAAAGCGGTTATTCGTAGTGGAGTGACGGGAACGCGCTGGACTATGGAAATTGCGATTCCTCTGAAGTCCATGGTGTACGGAAATTATGCAGGTAAGGGCGATGACGGGAAGCCGATTGTCACGTTGCCTCCTGTTGACGGAACGGCGTATCGCTGTTGGTTCGTGAGGGGTATTGGAGGAAACAGCAAGTTTTTCAACGTCTTTGACAAACATGTATGGAATACAACAAAGACCAAACTTGTATTTGACTCAGCATCGCCCGTTGTTCAGATCAATGAACTCGGACCCATCATGGAGGATATCATTGATGTAAAGATCACGTTGAAGAACCACAACACACGTTCGGAGACAGTACGATTGGGTTTCTTCGTGGAAAGTCAGGAAGGGCTTGTCTATTCCAGTTATGACGCGCCTGAGTTGAACGAGGGCTTGGTTGAATTGAGGCCGGGTGAAGTGAAAAAGCTTAGACTGCGTCGACCGTTCCCGGGCATTAGTCGTGATGGTAACACACTATGGTTCGATGTGCGTAGCGCGGGGCGTCCGGCCAAAATTCTTTTCCGTACCCGTCTGATCGACTTTCACTCCATGGATGGGGGGGTAGTTCTTAAAGGCGAAGATCGCATTGCATTCAAAAGACGTAGACTCGATGTGATTGAGTCCATGCGCCCCCCTCGCAGGGATTTTGAGTTCAGTTATGAATTCTCATCATACACCAAGAAACTACAGGGCATTGTTGATACCGGGATCCATGGTGCGAGCGAAGATGCTAAACGGGCGGTGGAGGCCAAGCTCACGCTGATGAAGCATGATGAAAAGGGCACGGTTATCGCCTCGAAAACAACTCCGTTCAAGGGGGAATTTGCCTGTATCGTTCTTGACGTTCCTCAGTTTGAAAATGAGCAGGAATACAAGATCTCTCTGCTGCTATTCGACAAGAATAAGCGCATTGTGGGTGAGCGCAATCCTGAGCCATTCACTTATGAAAAGTGGGAATGGCAGGAGAATCAGAACGGTCTTGAAGACCGAGTTTGGGACCCCTTTATCCCGATACAGAAGACCCCAGATGGTTTTGAAACGCTGAAACACACCTTCGCCGTATCGGAATCTGGATTGCCCGCCCAAATTTCCATAAAGCCCGATATGAGAGAGATGCCTCTTGAAAAGCGTGCGACGAGCGATTCGCTCACGCCTTCTGAGCTGTTGGAGATGGGGCGTGGGCCACAGCTCCGCGGGCCGTTCCGTCTGGAAGTTATTTCTGGAGGCAAACGCACAGGGGAAACGATCGTGAAGCCTGCGGCATTGGTTCGGCAGTGGAAGAGTGAACACGAGTATGTGTCGTCTTTGAAAGTGGGACCGTTGGATGTGGCGCTGAAAACGCAGTACGATTGCGATGGCGCGATGCAGTGTGAACTCACTTATGGTAGCGCCAAGAGCGTGGATATCGATGGCTTCGAGATGGTTGTGGATATCGCCGGACTCGTTGATCTCAAAGCAAGCGGCGCCAAAGGCGGCGGCATGCCTGGGGCTGATGTATGGGAGTGTGGCATTCCCAATCAGGTGGGTGTGGTATGGGACAGTGCCGACATGGAATGTCCAGATCTCTACTACTCGCATTTCATGCCGTGGTTATGGTTTGGCAGTGGTGATCGTGCGTTTACCTGGTTTGCCGATTCTGACAAGGACTGGATCATCGGCCGTGATGGTTCATCCATGACATTGGAGCGTAACGCTAAAGGTGATCTGACATGGCGTGTGAAATTTGTCAGTCAGAAAGCAAAGATCTCGGGCAATCGAACGATCAAGTTCACCGTGCTCACGCATCCCTCGAAACCGAAACCAGAGCATTTTCGACAGCTGGCTTGGTTCTGGCGGGGTGGGGTATGGGCTGATGAGTATTTCGGGGGTGATTTCTCCAAAGAGGACGAGTTGCTCAAGAGCAAAGCGCGATCCATGATGACGTATTGTGAGAACAGAGACGCGGACGCAATCAAGGACATCACAGACGACGAGATCCAGAAATGGGGCCCGACAGGACCCTTGTACTGGAGGTACTACCAGAACAAAGGGTCTGGCAATATTCCCCCAAGAAGGTTTGATACCGAGAACATGACCGAAGAGGAAAAGGCCAAGGCGCGTTGGGATGAGCTTAAGCGTCGTGGGATGGGTGTCGACAGATACTTCGAGGACAAAATCGCGTACTGGTTTGAGCGTCATGTAAGGATTGGCAGACGTCATGGCTGGTGGTGGGACGAGACCTGGCCGGTCTATCGGTCGTCAAGCCTTGTTGAGGGGGCGGCCTACCTGCGGGATTCTGGAGATGTGAAAGAAGACGAACTGCCATGGCAGGATGGTTTTACCACCGGCACGATGCGTAGCGCCTTCAAACGTCTGTCGCGCATTATGGCTCAGAACAAGGTTCCGAACAGAAACTACTTGTGGGCGAACAATGAAGCCACTTGTTATGAATCGTTTGCGTATGATTGTTCTCTGGTGGAAGAGTGCGGCGGCACGCACCGAACTTATGATGTCGATATGCTACAAATGTTTCCGAATTCGCTGTACCGGCGGATGGCGCACAACTGGAGTGGTTTGATCACTCGATTGGCTCCTGAGGCACCGGAAAATATACCGTCAGGGGATAATCCTCGTCTGATCCGTGAGTTCATTGGGATCCCTTTGCTGCACGATATTGGCCTTTCTATGACGGGGCCTCATGGGCAGATCTGGGAGAAGGAGGAGATTCTTCCGCTTCTTCATTGGTTGCACGAGTTTGGTTTCTTCAAGGACCAGGGGATGGAAATGATTCCGTTCTGGCGGACCGCTGACCTAGTGGGTTGGGGGCAGGGAAAGAAAGCTGAGAAGCGGGCTGATTCCATCCTTGCTGGAATGGCTGGGAACGTCGAGGTTACCGTCTACAGACGTGCTCTAGATGATGGGCGCAAGGGATACAAGTCCCTGTTTGTGATTATGAATGAGACGGATGCGGACGTAGAACTTCCTCTAAAGCTATTGAATGCTGAACGGTTGCTGGGCGGGAAGAATACGTTGACGGCCGGGCAGGTCCTGGCGCAGACGGATGTGCCCGAGGCGCTTCAGGCGTGGTGGGGATCCGTGGCTGCACGCGGAGCAGATGAAATCGTTCTTATGGATGTGGAGTCCGGGGATGTTGTTGCCGGTGCGAATGGCGCATCGTCAACATACGGGCCTGTTTATGTGCCGTATCACAGTTTCCGACTGTTGTATGCCGAGCACGCTGAGAAGTTGTGAAGGAGTGATGATGGAAAGTAAACGCATACTTGCTTTGATCGCGGTGTTGGGTGGGCTGTGGATTCACCAGTCGCAAGCGGTTGAATTACCTGAAATCCAGTTGACGCGTGACGGTGTTGTAACAGGGAAGCATCGCTTTACCCTGTCAGAGAGCGGGTTACCTGCTCAGATTGAGATCAAGGCTGTTGACGGTGAGCTGCCGCTGGAGCGGCGCGGAAAAACAGACAAAAGCTGGAGTGGGCTTGTGGGGCTGGGACGGGGGGCCATCTTAAACGGCCCCGTGGTGATTGAGGCGACTCTTGATGGTAACGTTGCGATTGCGCAGGTTGTTAAAGCCGCAAAGCCGGGTTTGAAGGGTGGAAACGTTGTCTGCAAGTCTAGTCTACGAGCGGGTAGTTTGGATG
The DNA here is from genome assembly GCA_964576795.1 of uncultured Victivallales bacterium. Taxonomy (GTDB): domain Bacteria; phylum Verrucomicrobiota; class Kiritimatiellia; order UBA8416; family UBA8416; genus JABGOW01. The sequence goes on along the minus strand of CAZNWT010000003.1, from coordinate 72,073 downwards.
TAGGGCTGGCCTTGGCCTATGGACCTGACGGTTCTATTGAAGGGTCCCTTACCTATGGCGGCGGCAAGATCGAATCGCTGTCGATCGTCGTGCCCATTCTTGGACCCGTGGACGTCGTTATTCCGGGGCAGCCGACTGCGGCGAAGCTTGAGGCCTATCCTGCTTCACGGTTCACTATTGGTCAAGGCGAAGGCCTCGTGTGGGGTAATGCGGCCAAAGACGCAAAACGGATTGGCGTTCAGGCGATTCCCGGTGTCCTCACGCATCTCTACGTGGGAAGCGGTGACAGGGGCTTTACCTGGCTTTGTGAGACGGGGGACGGTTGGAGTATTGACTCGGAAATTTCGACGATGACGCTTGAGCGGGATGACGTTGGTCAGCTGACGTGGCGTATCATGATTGTCAATAGGCCCACCGAACTCTCCAAGCAGAAACGTGTCAAGTTTGCGATTCTGGTGCATCCTGTCTCTTCAAAAATGATGGGTCATCGAAAGACGGCTTGGTTGGAGTGGCCGGACGACAGTTCCGCAACAGGCGGGACCGTAACCCTGAAGGAGTGGACCCAAGCGAAGGCCATCCCGGTGCTGCGTGCAGATAGGGGCACCGTGATGGAGCGTTTCTCTGATCTAACGGTGTTGACAGGCCCGGCAGGAGGCGACGCCTTGTCGGCGAAAACAGACCATATTGGCACCTATCCCATGGCACTCATGCGTTACTTGGCAGGTGCGCACACGGGCAACACCGTCATGATGCGATCCAATGCTGCGCAGTTGAGTCATGCGGGGGCCAATCCCTCGACTGATCGCGTATTGCTGGGTCGTGCGTTGTTGTTGGACTTGGGGTTGGACGTATCCAGTGTGGCTCACCGTACAGAAGCAGCACGTATCCTGAGCGCCCTGCAGAAATTCGGATATTTCAAGAGCGATGGAAAGACAGAAGTCATCCCTTTTTGGCGTTCGCAACGGGTCGCTCGGTTTGGGCAGCCGTGGATTCCCGGATCGAGCTTCAGTGCAGACGTGGAAAACCCCTTGGAGAAGGTCTACGTGACGGTTTATCGGCGGCCGATCGTTGGACAGGAGGGTTACTATCAGGCTCTGATGGTGATCGCAAATGAAAGCGAGAAGGCTGTTCGTGATACGTTGTATGTGATGGATCCTCCGGGATTATTTGGTGGGCCAAATATGCTGCAGGAGAGTGACGTGGTTGGACAGCATGATTTTACGCACCTACCGGAGCGAAGTGATTGGGGTAAACCGGGTGCAACGTTCACGGGCATCGGGCACGTTGTGCTTGAGGATCTTGATGATAAGGGCCACGTTCCGCTTTTCTCCAAGAACGATGGGATGGAGAGTTATGGACCCACAGTGTTCGTTAGACCGCATGATTTCCGAATCTTGTATGGCAAAGGGGGGCCAGCACATAACAGTTCCCGTCGTCGGCGCAGAGCGAAATAATTACGAGTGTCGTTTAGCCGTGCAGCGTTGAGATCAGGAATGAATGTACAAGCGGCGACCGTATCTATCGCGGTCGCAGTTGAGAGAGGATAGCCATGAATTTCAGGTATTTGTTGGCGGTGAGCATGCTACTGATCGGGAGCTTGGGTGGCTTCCGGGCGATGGCCGAGGAGAGCGAGAAGCAGGTTGTGATTGTGGAAGATGCCGATAGTGCACCTGCATTTGGCAAGCAATTGGTCGAGAAGGCGGTAAAGGCGTTACCGGTTGGTTACAAAATCAGAATGACGCTTGATCGTTTCTTTGATAACGGAAACAACGCAAGTACCTTGCGCTTTGAGCCTTTTGTGTATGAACTCGTCTATCTTAATACCGCGGGCGAAGAAGATGGTGAACAGCAGTTCTTCAAGCCGCGTTCGCGTAATCCTCTCAGCACTGTCACGTGGGTAAATGGTCGCAAACAAGGGCCTGAACGCGTCTATAATGTGCATCCCCGATATCTAAAGACAGAGGTGCCATGGGTGAACGGTCAGATTCAGGGCACACGGAGAACGTTTCATCCAGATGGGAAACCTGCATCGACCACGTCGTATGTGAAAGGACGGCCACATGGGGTGGCGACGACGCTCTCCGCTGACGGAACGCTCATGCGTGAGTGTACGCTTAAGAACGGGAAACGTGACGGAACGTTGACTGATTACTGGCCAGAAACCGGTAAGCCCCGCAGGACGCTGGTCTATGCACAGGGGAAGGTGATAGGCTCCGTTAAGCAATACTACGAGAATGGCAAACTCAAGAGTGACGTCCCGTTCAAAGACGATGTGATGCATGGCGAGGAAAAACGGTTCGAAGACGATGGAAAGCCCATGAAGTCGCGATACTGGTTAAATGGTGATCTGGCCTCGAAGACAGAATTTGAGTTGAAATATAGATAGAGGCCTCGAAGAAGGTCTATTCGTTTGTTGCTGTGCTCTATGAACGTGTCGTGGGCCGCATTCACTTACTTTGGGAGAATATACGATGAAGAACAGTTTTATCCCCGTCACGATGATGGTGCTACTTGGATGTGCGTGTGTTGGGACGGCGTCTGCCGCGGATAAGTGGCAGAACATTACAATGGAGCAGAGCCCCGAATTGGCGGGCAATGAAATTCAGTTCATCAAACCGATGGCGGGTGAAACATGGGTGGGCACGTTGTCAGGTGTAAGTGTGTACCGGGGTGGTTCATTTGTTTCTGTGAAGCGCGGAGAGAAAAAAGCCAGTATCCAGGTCTGGGATATTCTGAAAATAGCGACAGACCGGTATGCTGTGGGGACTGGCAGGGGGCTGTACATGCTTGATCAGGGTGGGCTTAGTGAGCCCCTCCTTGCCGGAAAGGCCATCAGTCCTATTGTTCGGTTCGGCAAGAAGAGCCTGTGGGCTCTTGCCAAGGACAAGGGCACTGAAGTGAATACGGTGTATGAAGAGTCAAACGGGACGTGGACCCCTGTGGATGTTTTTGCGCAGAAGCGCGTGGCTGATATGGTTCAGACATCGGATGGCAAAATATGGGTCATCATCGATGGTGATGGTGTTATCGAAGTCGATCCCGCCAAGGGGACAAAGGTGATGATTCATCATCAACAAGGATTGAATGTTCAGACGATTTTCCGAGACAGCAAGGGTCGTATATGGTGCGGCATGTGGGGCCGCGGAGTCGCCGTGCTGGAGAACGGCAAGTGGACGTCGTACCTCAGCAATGAGAAGTCGGCTGTTGTCAGTATGACGGAAGATAAAGCCGGCCATATCTGGGTGGCCACGAATGCAAGTGGCGCCTGGTGTTACGATGGAGAGAGCTGGAAGCGCTTCCTGACAGATGAAGGGTTGATCAATTTGCTGTATGCGACCTCCGATGGCAAGGTTTGGGTCAGCTCGCAGATGCAGGGTGGTTTACGGTATTGGGACGGTACATCCTGGTTAAATTCTCTTGAGACAGGGCTTCCGATCAAGTGTGTGGTTGAGAGCCAGAATGGTGACCTGTGGGCGGGGGGCGTACTCGATGGGGTTCACCTCCTGCGAAAGAAATAGGGCGTCACGGAATTCGAATGAGACGATCAGAAAATGAGGAGATCAGAACCTGATGAGTGATACAAATATAGTCGCAGGAGCGGCCGAGGAATTTAGTGATATTCTAGACCGCGTCAAGGGTGAGATTCACAAGGTGATTGTGGGACAGGAAGAGCTGGTTGATCTGACGCTTCAGTGTATCTTCTGTCAGAGCCATGCGCTGCTAATGGGTGTGCCCGGGCTGGCCAAGACGCTGCTCGTTTCCACCATCTCGGAGGCGATTGGCATCACGTTCCGTCGGGTTCAGTTTACTCCTGATCTCATGCCTTCCGATATTACAGGAACGGAGATCATTCAGGAGAATCCGGAAACAGGGCGAAAAGAGTTTGTTTTCGTTAAGGGCCCCATTTTTGCAAACATGGTGTTGGCCGATGAGATCAATCGTACCCCGCCGAAAACACAGGCGGCACTGCTTGAGGCGATGCAGGAGAAACAGGTATCGATTGGTAATGCCAAGTATCAACTGGAAAGGCCTTTCTTCGTGCTTGCCACGCAGAATCCCATCGAGCAGGAAGGGACCTACAATCTTCCGGAAGCCCAGCTGGATCGGTTTATGTACAAAATTATTGTCGACTATCCAGAGACCTTGGATGAGGTCGAAATTATCAAACGGACGACCACGAACTATAGCAATCCCCCCAAGACGGTCCTTAGCGGGGAAGATATCATGAAATACCAGCGCATCGTGCGCGAGGTGCTGGTGCGTGAAGATCTCTACGAGTATGTGGTGAAAATTGTGCAGGCCACGCGTGTGAGCAAAGACTACTGTCTGCCATATGCCAAAGAATGGCTATCCTGGGGGGCGGGACCTCGTGCCTGTCAGAATCTGATTCTCGGTGCAAAAGCCCACGCATTCTTCAATGGCCGCGCCCATATCACTACGGCGGACATTCATGCCGTCGCTAAACCCGTATTGCGCCATCGGATCATTGCCAACTATGCAGCAATTGCTGAGGGCATCGATACTGACATGATTGTGGAGAAGATTCTCACATCGGTTCCCAACCCGTCCGAATCGGTTTCATAATGTGTGTGTGTCTGACTTACTTGCACCCGGCGACCTAATCGTATGAATTCGTACCAGATCAATGATGTGCTAGATGCGCAGGCGCGAGACTCGCTGCGGCATCTTGAACTTTTTGCGCGGCGTGTGGTCGCGGGCATTCTGAATGGGGGCCACAAGAGCCGCCGTAAAGGGGTTAGCACAGAGTTTGATCACCATAAGAACTATCAGCCGGGCGACCCTCTGAAGCATATCGACTGGAAAGTATCGGCTCGGCACGATGCGTTCTTCGTGAAGCGTTACATCGAAGACACCTCCTTGGCTGTACGGCTTGTTCTGGATCGCAGCGGGAGTATGCTACAAGAATCCGAAGGAGGCTCGAAACACCTGCAGAGTTCTCGTCTTATTGCGAGCCTTGCCTACTTAATCCTTAGGCAGCGCGATTCGGTGGGGCTTGTTATGACGGCCTCAGATGACACGCTGTGGCTACCGGTACGTTCGGCAGATACGCATCTCGTCCAGATCCTTCGAGCGCTTGTCCATCGTGCACCTGCGGCTGAGGACAGTTTGCAGGTCTGCCTGAAGGCTATTTTGGATCGGGCTGAACGGCGAGGACTCATTGTCGTGGTTTCCGATCTGATGTTCGATCCCGGTCCCATACAACAGCAGATGGCGAGGCTTCAAGCGCAGGGCCACGAAGTGTTGGTGTTTCAGGTTCGCGATACATTGGAGGAAACCTTTCCGTTTAACCGGTGGGTACAGTTCCAAGATCTGGAGAATCCGGCGCAGCGCCATCGCCTTGATCCTGTTCCTTTGCGAAAGATCTACCTGGAGGAATACCAGGCACTGCTTGAGGAATGGCGGACGTGGTGTCGAAAACAGAATATGCATTTTGTCACATTAAATAGCGGTGACCGTATCGAGACGGTGTTGTCTGAATACCTTTGCGTTCGCATGGGGATAGAGGGAAAGACCTAATGACGTTCGCCCATCCTACACTTCTCTTTGCGTTGGCTCTTGGTCTGATCCCGATCATCATTTACTACCTGATGCGGTTTCGGTCGCTTAAAGTTCCGTGGGGGGCCAACTATGTTCTGGAACGCGCACTCGCAAGGCTGAAGAAGAAACTGTTTCTTGATCAATTCCTTCTGTTGGCATTGCGCGTATTGGCTCTGTTGGCTCTTGTTTGTGCTTTTGCCCGTCCTCTCCTTCAGTCACACAACACGTCCCTAAGTGGAACAGGGGTGCACCGCGTTATTCTTATTGATGGTTCCTACAGTATGTTGGCTGGTGAAGGTGATGAGAGCGCCTGGCGTCGGGGCATGGATATCGTCAAGCGACTTACCGCGACGTGGGGGCGAGGTGAAAAATGGTCGTTGTGTAGGGTCGGGCGTGACGTCGAGTGGGTTGTGAGTGATGAACTCGTAACGACTGCAGAGGCTAGCCATCGTGTTTTGGATAAACTCTCACCCGAAGAAACCCGTATTTCAATGGCCGTCGCCATGGAAGAGGTTTTGGCCCGTTCTGCCGGAAGATCGACCGAGATCTACCTTGTTTCTGACGATCAAGCGGGGACGTGGGAAGGTGTTGAGAAGATCAATCCCGATTCTGGGGTTCGCCTATTCTGGGTGAATGTGTCTACGAAAGATCGCAGGAATCTTGCGGTCACGGGTGTTCAGGTCAGTCAACAGCGGGTGCTCGTTGGTCATCCCTGTCGGGTGTTCGTGCGAGTCAGGAACTTTGCAGAGACTGTGGTTGAGGACGCAGAGATCGACATTCTGGTCGATGGGAGACACGTCGCCAAGCAAAGGCTCTCGATGCTGCCCGGTCAGGATGCGTGGGCACATGTAGATGTCATGTTGGATGCCGTCGGTTCGCACTATGTCACCGCACGACTGGCGGATGATGTGCTTGTCTTCGATAATCAGTTGTCTGCAGGGCTGGAGGTCCGGGAAAGCATTTCGGTGCTGGTGCTTAAGGATGAAGCCAAGAACGCCAAATTTGATTCTTCGTATGGGTTTATCAACTTGCTGGCAGAAACCGTGGTGCCGTCAGGGTCCTCGTCCGAGGCATTAGGCAACGAACGCCGTATCCATGTGTCGGCATGTTCGGGAGAGAAATGTTCTCTGGCCAAAATGCAGGAGGTGGACATTGTCGTTGTGGACGGGGGGACGTCCGTCTCCCCCGTTCTTGTGAAGACTCTCTCAGAGTTTGTGCAGGGTGGTGGATGTCTGCTTCTGGCTCCCGATGACACGGTCAACGTGCAACTCTGGAACGAACAGTTTGGCGCATCACGACTTTTGCCTGCAGGGCTGGCCCAGTTACATGCGGGGCCGCTGGGGGGTGACATTTTTCAGAGTATTTCCAAAACCGGATTCAACGCGCCTTCGCTTAAACAGTTTGAGACCGGCCAAGACGGTGATATTGGCACGGTCAAATTTTACTCGTGGTTTGATCTGACGGTTTCGGATGACCGTTCGGCAGTTTTAGCGGAGCTCTCAAATGGCAATCCTTTCGCCGTGGCGCAGCGGCATCACCCGGGTGCTGTCTTGATGTTGGCCGCTGGAATTAACTGCCGTAATAACAGTCTCATTGTTAGAGAAACAGGCTATGCCTTGCTGACACGACTCTTTATGGCTGGCCGGTCTTCCGCATCATACAATCTGACAGTTGATCGCTCTGAGGCCATTCATCTTCGCGTCGAGGGGCCTGACGATCCCGCGGGTGTGCAGTTCAGTCAGGACGGACAAACGCCGCGATCGCTTCTTGTCGGCACGACGGCTTCAGGTCGCGTTGCCACCTTGCCGGGGGGGGCTGGCCACAGTGGTCTGGGATCCTTGATCGTGGTTGGGGCCTCAAGCCATGAGAGAGTCTGGTATGGTGTTCAGGGCGTGCGTATGGACAGTGATCTTAGAGGCGTCGATGCTGCTGCTATGACACGGATCAAGGAACGGTTTGATCTTGAGGAAGTGGCGTCATGGGAGGCACTCGATTCTGTGCTGGCGGGTTCGCAGCGTGGACGTGATGTCTATGCCAGCGTGATTGCCATACTGCTCATTCTTGCTGTGGGTGAGATGTTGATGCAAAGGAAATTTGTGTGAAGCCAAACTATACATCACAATGGGCCCTTCAGTATGCCTCCTCGGTTTCCCCGTGGTGGCTTTTGCTGGCTCTGCCGCTGATCGTTGCGGTTGGCTGGTTTCTCTATCGAAAAGAACAGAGAGTCTTGGCAGGTTGGCATGCAGTTTTCTTGCCTCTACTACGGTGTGCATTTCTTGCCGGGGTGGTTTTTCTTGCATTTCGCCCCAGCGTTGTTCTGAAGAAGATTCTTACCTACCCGGGTAGAATACTGATTCTTCTGGATGATTCCGAGAGCATGTCTGTCTGCGATAACCGGATGGACGAGCACGATGCAGTCAATTTGCGCAGACGCCTTCGAGGTGCGATCGCAGGGGCTCCGCAACCCTTTTATGATCTTGCGATGGATGTGCAAGAAATTGCCGGGACGTTGCGTCGCTTTCAGTCACTGTCGCGCGATGGCGATAGGCAACGCGATACGTTCTGGCATAAATCGGAAGCGATTCAGTCGTTACTGCTTTCCCATTTTGACCATTTCTTCGAGTTCGGTGGCAGCATGGCAGGGCTCTCGATGGATATGAGTACCGACCTCGCCGCGCTTACCACACGGGTTACCGGTCTGAAGCACCGGAGTGATGCGCTGTTTATTGGCGATCGGCACCTTGGTGGTGACGTATTCGATTCAGTCTGTGACGACCTGGCGACTGCCGCTACTGCCCTCCACATGTTGCAAGCGCGCCTAGATGACGTCGCGACGGAAGCGGGGGGGGCGGCGTTGGCTGCCGCTGCAGATGAAATTAGGGGGACGTCTCGGTTGGCATTGCTAACGGAGTCCATTACGGCGAGTAAGGATGAACTGGCAGCGCTGTTGCCGTCCCAGCGTTTCCAGGTGAAGCGCCTTATTGACGGATCGCTTGTGGCGTTGAGCGATTTTTCGACTGAGGCGGCCACCGCGCAGCACGGTGAAACGGATTTCCTTGAGCAAGGTGTTAGCCTCCTTTCGGAACTCAACCCCTTTCCTGTTGCGGCGATGCTTTTGGCCACAGATGGGCGTGATCTGTGTGGCGTTAGCCCTGACGCCCTTATCCAGGTTGCGGTTCGGAAACAGGTGCCACTATGCACGGCTGGCGTAGGGAGTTTGCGAGGCCCTTTGGATGCCGCCGTACTTGAGGTTGAGGCTCCGCCGTATGGCGTACAGAAAAGCCCCGTGCGAGTTCGGGTTCGGGTTAAGACTGCTCTGGTTGCAGGCACCCATTTCCGGGTTCGAATACGGCAAGACGAGACTGTTCTAACGGAGCAGGAATGCACCAGTTCGGACGCGTCTGAGGTTGAACTGATGCTATCAATAACACCCCATGATGTTGGGGTGTTCAGGTATACGGTTGATATCCCGTCGGTCGACGGAGAGGTGTTTCCGCGTCGCAATAATGAACAGGACTTTGTGGTGCAGGTCCGAGAGCACAAAGCTAAAGTACTATTTCTGGACTGGAAGCCGCGTTGGGAAACGCGCTTTGCGCTCAACATTCTAGGGCGGTTGGACTATGTGGAACTGAACGCTATTGTTGTGCTTGCCCAAGAGGGCGCCGAACTGCTTCGGGGTTCACAGAAGGGGACATGGCCGCGCGATCTGGCTACACTTGAGACCTACGATCTCGTTGTGATTGGTGACGTCCCCGCGGGCATGCTGACCCCTGAGGAATGGGATGGCCTCAGAACGTTCGTTGAGGAGAAGGGGCGCAGTATTCTTTTTCTGAAGCAGGGCGCGCCGGTGGGTATGACACCTGAAGTCGCGGACGCACTCTATCCATTGGATGGGGCTGCAAAGGGAACCGCGGAGAGTGTCGAAGCCAGAAACGATCTTCAGTCTCTCTGTCTGACGGATGCGGGTGCTTTTCATTCCCTCACTCGCCGTCTGGTTGGTGAACTCAGTGTGTGCGAGCAGAATCCGTCCGGTCTGGGGCAGGGGCTCTTATTGGCCGAGCCGGGAGGAGCCCCACTCCTTGCCATGAAGTACTGTGGTCAGGGAAAGAGTGGTTGCCTCGCGACGGACACCTTGTGGCTGCGCCTCAATCCTGTTGCGTTGGATGCTCACACGGCGGTCTATGTGAATCTCGTATCGTGGGCGTTGGACGCTGATGGACTCGGCGAAGATCCCAAGCGTCGACAGTTATTGCTAGACGACCCCGTTTTGACAACTCGTGAGCCTTTGCAGGTCTGGTCCTTCGGACTGGAGGCCGGTACAACCGTGGAGGCCCTGTTCCGAGATGAGGTGGTTGGCACCGCGCCTGTGAGTGTTCAACCCGATGGGGTGGGTTTTGGGCGTGCCGTCTTTAAAGAATTGCCTCCCGGCGTGCTTAGCATCCGGATGGCGGGAGAGGAGCAGGTGTCGGTTGGACCCCTTCATATTCTCGACCGATACCAGGAACTGAACGGGTTTGCTAGAGATGAGGAGCTGCTTTCCCGTCTATCAGAGGATACTGGTGGTGAAACGGGATCTTTTGTCGATATGGCTCGCCTGTTGGCGCAAGTAGAGCCAAAAGATCGAGTAGAGAAAACGGAGCGGGTCTTCCGTCTTTGGGATTCATGGGCCATCATGATGCTGATGGCGTTAGTGTTAACGATTGAATGGGTTTGGAGAAAGTCTGTGGGGTTGGTGTAATGACGATCATGGATGTAAGCAAACTTCCCACGCCGGTGGCCAAGCGTTTGCGCGAATTCTATCGCAGTAGGCGTTTACACGAATTTCTGCGTGTGGTGCTATCGGCGGGTGCCGCCTACCTGCTGCTGGCTCTCGTCGTCATGCATCTTGATCGTTTTCTTTTCCTTGAAACGGACACGCGAGTCTTGTTGAGTGCGATCGTCCACTGTGTTGGCGGGGTATACGCGTTGGTGTTGTTCCTGATCATGCTGATCAAGAGGACCACCGCGAAACGTCTGGCGTATGAATTGGAACGCCAACTGTCCCCGGAAGTCGCGGAGCGCTACGTGACGCTTGCAGACCTTATGGCGTCGGAGGAACATGAGAACGCGTCACCGATTCATGAGGATCTTCTTCAGCAGCTTAAACGAGAAACCATAGCGCATAGCACGACCTTCGCTGCAGGTGGCCTTGTTGTGGACAGACGGTTTCGGGTGATGTGTGCTGTGGCCTTTTGTATGCTTGGCCTGTATGCACTGCTTCTGATTCCGAGTGCCTATCAGATGCCTCTGATGATGCACCGGTTTTTGGCGCCCAGTACGAATCTGCCTAAACCCAGCTTTGTGCATCTCTCGCTCTCTCCCGCATCTCCTGTGATTGGTAGAGGGGGGGAGATTGTGATGCAAGCTCGGATTGAGGGCGAAATTCCGTACATGCTGAAGTGGCTGTTCAATCTTCTGGGCGCGCCATCAGGCCAGTGTTTTTTGATTGTCGAGGACGAAGTAGGCGTGGAAACGGTGCATATGATGAACCGCATTCAACGAACGCTGTTTGTCTTCTCGAGAACAGATATACAAAACAGTTTTGGTTTCACCATGCGTTGTGCCGATGCACAGACTGCTCGCCATCTGCTCGAAGTCGTTCCGCAACCGGTTGTGATGGAGGTGAAGGTAACGGTAACGCCCCCCGAATATACGCGTCTTCCTGTGACAACGGTCACGAATATGACCGCAGCACTGCGTGTGTATGAGGGCAGTACGGTGTCAACCGTTTTCCGAGTTGACCAGAGGGTTCCCTCTCGAATCATCCGGGTTAATGGGATGGAGGCGACCGGGCTCAGTTGGGATGAGAACACACGCGAAGGGATGTACGTGTTCACCTGTAGCGCTGATACAGAACTGGATATTCGAGTGGCCAATGACCGTGGATTTGAGAATGTTGAACGTGTGCGAGTGGCGCTGCGAGTCCGCGAAGATCAGAAACCCGCTGTACGACTGAACTATCCTGCATCCGACGTCTCGTGCGTGCCGGGTGAGTTTGTGCCGATGCAACTCTCTGTAGAGGATGACTTGGGAGTAGACAACGTATTTGTGCAGTACTATTTGAACCCGGAGCTGGATGCTGACGCCGCACCGCGCGAGTGGGAACTGGATTTGACGGCCAAAGGCGAACGCAAGGTCCAACTGTCAACGATGCTGGATCTGGACAAAACGGGCGCCGTGCCCGGTGACAACCTGCTTGTTTTGGTCAGGGCGAGAGATACGGCTGGTAACGACGGTGAATCCCGTCCTGTCGATATTCGCGTGGTGGCGTTTGCCCGAGGGGAAAACGAACGTCGCAGATTGGATGTTCTGGACTTTGTCGGCATGGCTTTGTTGCGGCTGGCAGACAACAGCGGTGTGACTCCAGAAGACCCCATGGATATTCCTCCGGAGATTTATACAGAGATACTGAGGGTGGCAGACGCAAGCGGGATCCCACTGGCAACCCCGCCGTCATACAGGTCGATACTGGCTTTGCTGGAACAGGAGCACCACTTCACTGATTTGTCGCGTCACAAGGAAGATGTGCGAATGGTGTACGGGTTGGTGCGCGATGCGGTGTCACTGCGCGAGAAGGGGGAGTGTCAGAACCAGTTGCGACAGGTTGCCGAGGAGCTGGTGCTATCGCTGACCTTGTATCGGCGGTCAAAAACGGTGGCATGGCAGCTCTATGGCCTGAAGTACGAGCTCGACTGGATAGAGGTGAAACTGGAGGCCGCCATGTCTCGCCGTGAGGCGATGGTGAAAGCGCGCGTGGCACGTCTTAATGCGTTCTTTGCGGAGGTTGTTGCCACGACACGAACTGATGGTGAGGTGGTGGGCATCCGCAAACAGCGTGAAACGCTTGAGACGGAGCTCACCGAACTCCGTGCGGAACTGGAGGCCCTACGCAAGACGATCCCTGTTGGCATGGGGGGCGGTATGGGAAAAACTGGAGCCAGCGAATCAAAGGAGATGCGCGAGGTACGTGAGGATATCAGTATTGTTCATGAAGAGATTCAGGCGTTGGATGCCAAAATCGCGATTCGTGTTGGCACCGTGGTGTGGACAGCGCTCTGGAGTCGGGATCTCGCAGATGTATTTCCGAAAGGACTGAACACAAAAGAAGTGCAGAAGCTCTTAGGGAATGTCTGTCGTGAGGCCCTGCTTGATGATGCTCCTGCGTCTGAGATTTCATCACCGCATATTGAGCGGCTCATGTCGAGGATGCGCGTTGGTAAGGAATCCGATGAAGTCGTTTTGAAACGCAGAACCTCTCTGTATATGGAGACGGTTGAGGATGTGGGTGCAAATCTGCTTGCGCTCGCGAAAGCGGTGCCTCGATTGGATGATTCCATCGTGCTTCAACGTCAGGATGCCCTGGTGTCATCTGCGTATCTCATATCAGGAGAGGGTAAGACTCTTGAACAGAGGGCCCTCTCGATGACTGATATTCGAGCAGGCATTGATGGTCTAATGGAGGTCTTGGTTCCTGTTCTTCCGGAATTGTCTACGATAGAGAATAATGTCCGTGGGCGACTGCAGAACGCTTTCGCCGGTGTGTTGGCAAGGATGGCAGCAGACTCCGGTAAACCAGACACATCAAAAGCATGGCATGGGAACGCCGTTCAATGGGTCAGGGCTGATATGCGGGCGATGGGGTACAACACATTCGCACCACTGGGGTCTTATATTCGGGATTTAAATCTGTTGACCTGTCTGCGCGATCGGAAGGTGTTTCAGGAGGGGGTGACGCCACTGTCGTCAGCGCTAGCGGAGTTGCAAAAACGTGCAGATGTACTGTCGTTTTCATGGGAACTCGCGGATCTATTGGCGATGGAGAGAGTGTCGACATCTGAGAAGTTGCTGGCCTCCCGCCTGATTGGCATGGAGGCTTCACAGCGTTTTGAGATCTCAACAAATACCCGTTACCAGATTGAGTTTCCCGTCAAGGATTCGAATGCGACGGATCTGCCTGCCGCGCTGTCGGATGTATGTTCCGAGGATTTAAGTTTGGAGCACTGGCTCTCTAGTGAAGCGATGCTTACTGCTGCCCTGCGTGCTGTTCCTGGGATCGTAGCCACAACAAACTGTTTTCTTAATCTCACCGCAACTCTGCGAGACGATGATCCTGGATTTGGGCGAATTCAGGATGCGTTCACACAGGGGGAGGGGCAGCCGGTGGCATTCATCCGCGATTTGCTTCAGGGATCCCTCGAACGTGTGGCAAGAGTGGATGATTTAATCCTGCTCCTTCGTCTCAAACTGGCATATCTGCCCGATGAGGGGCAGGGCGATACACTCGATGTACTGTTTCTTAGGACGCGTCAGAGCATGGGACGTTTTCGGTCAAGAACGGTTGAGTCGGTCAGTGAACTTGAAGCTCTGGCAATGAAAACGGAGCTGTCTGCAGCAGACCTTACCACGGCGGGGCGTTATCTGGCGGTTCTGGGTCGTGAATATGCGTCCCTACAAAAGAACCTGATGGGGCTTCGTGATGAACTGGTGTCAGGTACGATTACGGAGCAAAAGACGTTGGATAAATATCCCCTTCTCCGACGTTTTGGTGAAACGCAAAAGATGACCGCTATGGCGATCGAGGCGTCTACGGTCAAGCAGCCTGGAGCTGTTGCTATACGCTTCATGAACGCTTTTCCCGAGGCGTTGACTGACTATATCACCAGCCAGCGAGCCTCTCTGGTGACGGCGAAAGAGGCCCTTGAGCGGTGCCGTGTCGAACTGAGCAGAGAGACACCAGAGCTTTCCGACTACCACGCAGATCTGGCGATCGTGCTTGATGCTCTCAGGATATTCCAAGACGCTCTCTCTATTATTAAGGATAACGAAGCAAGTGATAAGCTTGCTGGTGGGGTGACTGAGGTCGCGAACCGGGCAGAAGGCCTGCGTATAGAATCCTCCGCAGACGATGTGGAGGTCAGGCAACGGCAATTCGAAATAGGGGAGACGGTGAAACACGCTCAGCAAGTCATCAGGATGCTGGACTCCCTCTCAACAGCCCGTCAGGAGCGCGATATGCACTTCAATGGTGGACCGGACAACATATGGTCCCAAGCTCAGCGTAATAGTGCTAATCATTCGCGACATCGGATAGAGACGCAGTCCGACTTTGCCCGCCGGACAACGACTCTGGGTGTTCTTTCCTCGTTGAAGAAAGTGGACGCTGATCGGCTCCTGTCTGCAAGGTCGTGGAGTATGTTTGAGTACCGTCTGGTTCGGTCGCCCTTGACGGGGCCGGTCGTCACCCGTCCCCCGGAGGTCACGGCCACGGAATCGGAAGATCCCTTGACCCGGTGGCTTCTCGACCAGCTTCTCGAAGCACGGAAAGAGGCGCGGCGTGAGGGAAATCTGATGTACTATCGTGAAAGTACATTGGAATGGATCGATGTGATGAGAGATTTTTTACGGTACTAAATAGTGGGTCGAGGAAATGAAATCATGAATTATAGTCTTAGACGATTCGTCATGTTAAGTTTCGTGCTCCTTGGCGGTATCCTTTTTGCCCACGCCGAATCCCGTCGTGATGCAGATGCGGCGGTACGGGATGGTCTGCGCTGGCTTGCTGGCCAGCAGATTAATGAGGGCACGGAATTGGGTTCATGGACGTGTGGGCGGCCTCAATACAGGGCTGCCGTTGCCAGTTTATCTGGCCTCGCGTTTTTGGCGAACGGCCATCTCCCCGGTGAAGGGCCCTATGGGCATGCTGTCGAGCGTGCCATGGCCTACGTCAGAGAAACGATGAGTCCCGATGGTTATCTGGGGCAGGGGGACCGATCAGGCATGTATATCCATGCGATTTGTACGCTTTTCGGTCTGTCGTACCTTGGAACCTCTCCTGATCCTGACCAGGAACGTGAACTGGCTGACTGGTGTCGTGCCAGCCTCAAGGTGATTGTTGATGCACAAGCGGTTCGCCGTTCCCCTGTGGCATCTGGTGGATGGCGCTACACGCCCTACACCTCTGAGAGTGATGTGTCCGTGACGTGTTGGCAGCTTCTGACGTTGCACGCCGCACAGCAGTGCGGTTATGCCGTCGATCCCTCGGTAATTTATGCGGGGTTGAGCTATGTGAACCGTGCCTTCGTCGACCATGAGGGTGAGAAAGACGTGAGTGACTCTGGCTTCATGTATCGTCCCGGAGTGAATCGAAAACCGGAGATGGCGGTGACGGGTGTGGCTCTCTTCATCAAGAGCCTGCTTGAGCGAGAGCAAGATGAAAGGACACGCAAGGCGCTTGCCTATTTGCAGACCTCATCGCCTTCATGGGGCGGTACACAGTACAGCGGCTATTTCTATTTTACGCTTTTCTATATGACGCAGGGCATGTTTCAGGTGGGAGGGCAGGCATGGGCTGACTACTCCGCCGGGATACAGAATGTGCTGATAGAACACCAGACTGGTGATGGGCATTGGCCTTTTCCACCGGACAACACGTCTCAGAGCTTGTTGACCGGTCACGCTTATCCCACTGCGATGGCCGTGCTGATTTTATCCATGGAAAAACAATATCTTCCCATGTACCAGCGTCAGAAGAGTCTATTCTAATATGAAGGGTTGAGTGTATGAAGCTTGTTAGTGCAGATGTCAGACGGGGTAGACGCAATCGACGCACATTTCTTGTGTGGCTATTCGCTTCTTTTGTTTTTGCCGGTACATCCGTGCTTATCGGTGCCAGTGAGGATATCGGCCGTTATCGCTACGGATCAAACCTTTGGGAAGAGGCCCCGAACGACGCGCGTACGATGTTGCTCCTCCATTTTGGTCGCCCTCAGTTGGAGGCCGGTCTCGACTTGGTGGCTGAGGGCTTGGTCCAGCGCAAGGCTGAGGAACTGGAGGTTGCTGAAGATGCTGAGATGCAGGCTGTTTTGGATAATGAGACTGGCGACAATGGATTAGGCGATCTTCTCAACATGGGAGGAGGAGAGAAAATCCAGTTACTCTCTCCTTTAGGAAAGAAGAAAGCACCTCCCCTCCCGCCAGTTGATGAGCCTGAGATACCCTCTGATACCGTTTTCGACTACAGCGACGCTCGTCGAACAATCAAACTTGGTGCGGGGATCAAGGTCATTCCTGATGGGCGGTTTGGAGCGGGAGTTCAGTTAGATGGCCGTGGTCCAGGGGTGAAGATCCTTGATGACAACGAGACGAGTGGTTGGGGTGGCATCGGTATGGTCGACTGCTGGATTAAGGTGTCTGCCTATCCCGTGAAGCCTGCCTGCATCTTCTCTGTTGGTGGTGACGAGGGGCGTCTCCTGCTTAGGGCGGATGGACGGTTGGAATTCAAACGCCGCAAGCCACATGGTCTACCCGATCCGAAACGCCAGACACCAGAGGAGCTTGCCCAAATACTGGCGACCCCCGGCATCTTTGCGAGTGATGCTCGCTTGCCGCTCAACGTGTGGACTCATGTGGCCGTAGGCCTAGCCCACGTTGCTCAGGTTGACAGCCATATCGGATGGATCTGGATGAACGGCGAGGTGGTTGCCGAGTATCAGAGCACGCCTAACAACTGGTACTATTGGTTCAATGGCTATGGAAAGGATAAGGCCTTCGTCATCGGCAACAGACGCAAAGGTGATGAACCCTTCGTGGGGTGCATGGATGAACTTCGTCTCAGCCGTGGACAGCTCAACTTCGCTACGCCGTCCCGCTTTTTCAACACGCGCGTGGTACCCGACTGGATTGACTCTGTAGGCAAACGTGAGCCCCAATTTGACCAACCGTATTTTTTGCAGGATGGCACGGTGTTTTACGCCTCGTTCGAAAAAGGGCTTGCCTTTGATCAGCACGTTGGTGGTGTCAAAGAACTCAAGCTGAACCGCAGGGTCTTGGAACCCGGGAAACTCCTCACGGACGGCATACGGGGTAGGGGATTCGTCGTCAATCCGCAGATCGCCATCATAGACATTCCGACGAATGGACTCAGTCTGGGTGCGGGGTCGCTTGAGTTCTGGATCCGGCCTGTCAATTGGGACAACGCGGATGTCTCGACGCCCAAGAAGCCGACAGTGACCACCACCATTCTACGTTTCTATATCGTAGACCCGGATGACCTAACGGGTGAACGGCTCTACTTCTCCCTTCCAATTCCTCGCACCCACAATGCGGATCGTGGCGGTCCATGGTTCCATCCGGGGGTCTGGAATCATCTGTGCTTGGTGTGGGATGCACAGGCTCCGGACGCCTTTCTCCTGTATCGCAATCATGAACACCGTTGGGTTAGACCGCAGTCGTACGCGATCGCGCCACAGCTGCGCAAACGCAATCTTGATCCTAAAAAGTTGACGCTAACCCGCATCGAACTGGGTATCGGAGAACGCGCGTTGGGGGCGGACGGGCGTGAGCCTATCGTCATCGTGGATGAAGTTGTGGCGTACGACTATGCCCTCACGCAGCACGAAGTCTCTCAAGCCTATCGGCGTGCTCAACAGGTTCTTGATCCTATTCGCCTGTACGAGCGTGACTGGAAATACAAATACGATTTGGGACAACTCACCTATACTCTTGAACCGTTGCTGCCGCCAGAGACGGTTGCTGTGAATGCAACCGTTTCGCTTTATGCCAAGGGTGGATCTACGCCGGTGCGCGGCCCGGTTACGGCGTCAGTGATCGACGAAAAAGCCGTTTTCGACATGGGCGCTGAGGACTTCGTTCCACACGGTGATTACGAGTTCAGAGTCAGGGCCGTCGACGTGGGCGGTCGGGTCGTTCTGGAGGGGACAGATGATTGGCACTTTGCCAGGGAAGTATGGCGTGGCAACACCCTTGGGATTCTGACTGAAGCCCCTGAGCCCTGGACTCCTATTAAAGTGGAGGGGCGAGAGATCCAGACGCTTATGACGCGTTACACGTTGGGTGCCAGTGGATTGCCAACGCAGATTCGCAATACGGGTGAAGCCCTTTTGGCAGCCCCCATGCGACTATTGGAAGGCGGCACCCCCATGAAGGGCGTTGATCTTAAGATTGGCACCTCTCACAATGTAGACATCGAGTGGTCATCCCGAATGGAGGGGATTACCTGTGATGTCATCCTTCGCTGTCGAGCCGAGTACGACGGGTTGATTCGTTACGAGCTGGATGTGCAACCCAAACAGAAAAGCATTGCGCCTTTGAGCCTTGAGATACCGGTAAAGAAAGAGCATGCCTCACACCGTCTCTTCCAACCCTGCAATACGCATACTGGCGTTAAAGTCACTCGTACAGATCCGGCGGTGTATAGCCCGAAACTGCAGGCATTGCCCTCCGCTATTAAGCATGCCAAGTATAAACGAAAACCTGTCCCCACCGCCGAGGACTTCAAAGCGTACGCGTTTTGGACTCAAATGGATGTGACGAGTCGTGACCGTGGTATTTACTGGTTTGCTGACAATGCGGCTGGCTGGTCTCAATCAAAATCTGTTGATGCTCAACAGTTTCGTCTGACGGATGTGGCGCATGTCATCGTCCTCAACCTTGTGGCAGAAACGGCAGACTATGAGGACGAGCGCCCCATTGTTTTCGGTACACTGCCGCATCCGGCCCGCCCGGTTCCTAAGAATCAACGTTACTGGAACCGCGCTGCTGCCCCGGATGACCCCCGGGCGAAGAATATTTACGGTGCAACGTTCTACCCCTGGCCGAAGTCGCCGCGAGTCAATGGCATGCACGTCTTTCCCGATAAGGGATGGGAGCACGCCGAAAGCTGTCGGGAGTCCATGCATCAGACCTGGGCCGGCTATGTGACGGGCTATTTCTCTATGGGATACTTTAGCTGCAATACTGGAGCCTATGACCAGTGGGGCTGGCGCAATGGTACGGGATCACGTGTGTCCCTCACGAAAAGCATGGTGGATTATACCACCTATAATATGAACGAATACATCCGGCGTGGCATCTACGATGCCATCTACCTGGACGATAGCTATGCGGTTCCGTGTAGCGGTCAGAATGCGGTCGACTACGGCCAGGCGCTTCGTATGCCCGATGGTTCCATTCAGCCGGGGATGCGGTTGTGGGACCATCGTGATTTGATGAAGCGCTGGCGCAATTTGTTTATTCAGCACGGCAAACGGCCCATGCTTCTGGCGCATCACACAGGGCATTGGATGTATGCGGGTATGGTCTTTGCGGACTCGGCTCTGGATGGCGAGGGGCGCCCTACACTCACAATTCGCTCTAGTCGGGATTTCATCGATGGGTATCCGTTGACACGATTCGAGATTCTACAGAACCAAAAGCTCTGGGGCATATCCCGCTTCTATATGGCCAGCATCTGGGAGTTTGGCCCGCTGGCTAAGGGAGACAACCCGCATCCCGCCTGGAGTTGGCGGATGGCGCGCAGTGCGCAGTCCATGCTTGCGCATCTTGAAAATCCGGTCAGTTTTGTGGATCAGGGCGGTAGCGTATTTGCGGGCTATTGGAAAGACGTATTGGCCTGTGGGGTGGGGGATTCCGCTGTCCCATTTGTGCCATGGTGGAAAAGTAGTGCCTATCTGACGACAGAAGACATGGGCACGAAGACTCTTACCTCCCTCTATAATTTGCCTGATAGCGTCATACTCATCATTTCCAACCGTATGCGTGAGAATCGTGACATTGCCGTGGATCTCAATCTCAAGGCCCTCGGATTAGCTGGGGGCACGACAGTCAAAGCCATGGATTCGGCCTATCTCCCTCCAAAAGGAGACGATCCCTATCTCCTGAGGAAACTGATTGAGCAGGCTGAAAAGATGAACCTGTCTGATAGGGTCGAGTCGCTATTTGATGCGGATGGCGATGATATGGAACTCACGCTCGAGGAAGATGACGAAGGTGAAAAATCGGATGGAAGTCGTATCTTGGGGTCTGACCCACCCTCTCTAACGGGGAGTCGATTGGTGGTCCCCACCCGAGCTCGCGATTTCCGCGTTATTTTGCTCAAGAAATAGGTTCTTCGTGTGCACCGAAAGAGAGCCTTAATTCAGACCTCACTAAAAGCCCTCGGTGACGAAAATCGAGTCGCAGATACAATTCCTTCATTTTTCGGTTCTTCACGGAAATGTGTAGCCGCATGGCCGCTCCCCTGATAGAGGCCGACGATAGAAGGATTGTGCGGGGCGATTAACCGAGAAAGCGCAATCGAGTTGTGCACGCTTTGCGAGAAGTACAGGGCTGGCTGCGCACGCCCTGCAGCGGGTGCGCAGCCCCCGCTGTACTTGTGTGGCCACATGCGCAAACATCGAACCCGGCCCAAAAGAGGGAATTGTACCTGCGACACAAAACAATGTGACCTCCCGGATTTAGTGAGTTCTGCAATTACACACTTCCGCGAAGAGCCCCTAAAACAGATTACCCCTTTGATTCAGTGAGTGCGTGTGTTAAGTTACTCACTAACTTCGTTGCGATGCATTTCGTGTGACGGTATTTGGCAAAGATGGGCATACTCGCTCAACCTGAAAAGATGACAAACAGCCATTGGCTGAGGAGAAACCGATGAAGACTAGGCTATCGGCTGGACTGTGCGTCCTTGGATATTTTCTGTGCTCAGTGTCTGCCCTTGCGGATTCTCTGGATAGGGTGGACGGCTTCTTGATTGCCGGAAAATATGTGGAAGCGGAAAAGATCCTTGCGGTGGAATTGAGCGCTAAGAAGCCTTCAGATCGTGTCATGCGCCTGGGGGTGAAGAGTGCCGAGTTTCGTGGGGAGTTCATTACGGCAAATCGCAGAATTTCGGTTCTCCTTTCTCGTGCCCCCGCCGATCCGGACCTGCTCTATCAAGCGGCAGAACTGGCGGAATTGTCGGGTGACCCAAGTATGGCCTTGGATCGCTATGCGCTATTCATAAGAACACAGAATCAGAAAAGTGAAAGATTGATGCGTGCTTTTCTTGTTCTGCTGCCACGGCGGGCTTCACCTGAGGCCTACCGCAAACTGATTGCCTTATATGGAGATTCATCATCAAGCTGGTCGCTTGGGTGGAGCCAGATCCGCAGGGCAAAGAGCACGATGGAAGGTGAGTTGGCTCTGGAGCTTATTTCCCCCATGTTCCAAACGTTCAAAAAAGAGACTCAGACTGATACTCTTACTACGGAGCTTCGTTCTTTGATTACCGGTCGGCTTGTCAGCGCCAAAGATGGACTGCCGGTTATGTTGCAGGCCCAAACTCTCGAAGCTAAGGCTGCCCTCGAAATTCTGGGGTGGTCGGGTCTGAAGGGGGAGGCGTATCTAACCCAGCTCTATGCGGTCATCAAGCGCACCGGTGCGACGAGTAAGCTGTCGATCATTTCCAGCGATCGTGAGCTCTCCAAGCTTTCGTTGGAGCGGCGGGTGGCTCTGGCACGCGGAGCTTATGAGCTTATGCCCCTCTATGCGAAGGCCTCTCCATACCGCCATCGTGAGTATTTGCGTTGGATGGCGGAGAAGCCTGAGTTCTTCCGCAATGCGGGGCAGGTTGTCGTTTCTGAAGCCGCCATGGTGCAGCATTTCGCTGAGGTAGCAGCACGCTATCCCGATTCTCCGCGTAGTCTCGGATATCTCGCACGTATGATTGTGGAGCGCTACTTGAGTAGCAAGGAGGCACGTGTGGCCTTCATGAAAGCACACATCCATTCTCTTGAGGCCACCAGTGGTGGTGTGCAAAAGCTGTTGGAATGGACGGACGCGAAGAACGTGGGAGAGGTGATTCGTCAGGTTGCCGGAACGGATAAGGGCTATGAGTTTACCCTTCAGGGCGAGTTTCTCTCTTTCTATGCCAAGAACAAAGACAAGGCTGGACTCTTTGCTGCAACGCGGAACTATCTGATGAGTCACCCTGGTGACTTTGATGGCAAACGAGTATGGACCTATTTTGTGCAGTCTGGCCTCGGAACGATCGTTGAGCGCATGCGGGTGTTGGCTGCAGCGCTTGTGCATTCTGGTGTCTCACCGACTCATACGTGGTTGGCGGGGGAGATGCAGAAGGATGAGGAGGCGATGAAAGCTGTCGCCGCGCAGGTTTATGTGAAGGCCGTGGCGAGCAATCGGGTCGGGACCGATCCCGTGGCGCGTGCCGCGGTGCTACTGGCTGGTATCAAGGAGAATCGCCGCGATCCTGATCCGCGAGTCTATAAGACGGTGAAAGCGTGTCTTGATCAGTACAAAGGAGCCCCGCTCGGCCCTATTCAGACCCCCGCAGACCTTGCGTTACATCATCTATTTCACAAGCACTACTCGCATGTTTTCGACCACAAAACGTCTGTTGAGGAATTTGCGGTTCTATGGACTCCCCTTATGGGCCGCACCGACAATTGGAAAACTCTGATGGGAGCCTTGAGTCGTCACAGGCTCTGGGATGGCGTGACGGCGATGCTGCCTCGCTACCTTAGCCTCATTGATAAGGGATGGAAGGGAGACGAAACCACATGGAACCATTTTTTCGAGCGTGGCTGGATTAAGGTTCCTGCTGATAGTAAGGCATCTCCCCTAGGAAACTATTACACGTATGTATCGGCAGAACGGGGACTGGAGCATATTAGCGGCTTACCCTATTCGGCCTACCCAAACGAGCTGCTAAAGCTGCACCGCCAGTGGGCCTATGGGACGTGGCCCAGAGCCTATCAAGATGCAGTAATCAGAAGGTTGAATGGCGATGCGAGAGCAAAGAACATCGTGGTTCCGCAGGCGCTCAGTGACTTGCTATGGAAGCATTATGTTGTCGACAACCGAGAGGGCATTTACCGTCAGTATCCGGTGATTGAGATGCTTCGGTATGCGGGGCGACCGAATATTGCATCTGGGGTGCTTGCGGCATCTCAAACACGTACGGCACGTGAGTGTCTTGATTTGCTGACGCGTTGCTGGGGCTTCTTTCCGTCTGAGGCGGCTGGAGCTCCGCCCGCCGCGGGTCACCGTCTTTATATTGCAATTAATGAGTACAAAACAGCCTTGGATGCCGTTGCTGTTGATGTATTAGGCGGCGTTGGTTTGTCGGCCTACATGATTGAGGGCCTATCCGGAGAGACCTATCCGGCTGATGTGGCTCCGGCTGTAGATGCCCTTTGTGCTCGTATGACAGAACTGCTGTCGAATGGTGTTGTATTCTCGGACTCGATTCACAGCCAACTTCGGGCCACGCTCTATCTACTGCGCCGTGCGATCAAAGCCAACGACGTGGCAACGGTAGCATCCTTGAGTCAGGTGATGGCAAGAACGATATGGCGTGACAGCAATTGGAACTACATGAAGGGCTCCCTCATTGATCCGCTACAGAAGGCGCTGGGTTCTGATCTGTCCCCCCAAATTCTGGTCGGGTTTATTCGAACGCTTCAATTGCACTCTAATATGCCTGCCGATGTGAAAAATAGTCTATCGGCCGCCTTAGCTCAGGCCAGCCGGGGAATTGTGGGTATGTATCCGGTTGGTCCCGATGATCCCAGCTATGACCTCTACGTCGCGTCTGATCTTTTGGCCCAGAAAAACATGCAGAAGGCCTGGCAGTTGACCGAACCCAAGCTCAAGTTACTGCTAGAAATTCATCTGAAACTGGACAAACGGTATGTGGTCTGGTGCGCTGAGAAGATGCGCCAGCAGGGGCTCCTCTCCCAGTCGTTGGAGTTGTGTCGTCATGTTCTTCTGAAAGAATTCGCGATGCGTCCGGAGGATGCTGCCCTTTTTATTCTCACGAAAGGGGATATCTATCGGGATAGAAAAGACTATCCCATGGCAAAGATTGAATATGAGGGCATCAGGAATAGTAAGCGCTACGCACGCACGGTTGCGGGGCGCATGGCTGGATTTCGGTTGGTCGAACTGCTTATTCACACCAACAATTACACGGAGGCAGATCCGCTGATCGAACGCCTGCAGACGCATGGCGATCCCGATGTCCAGGCGCAGGGGCATTACTACGCCGCCTTGTTGGCTTTCGAGCAGCAGGAATATAAAGAGGCGTGGTCATCATTGGAGACCTGTTTCGACCTTAAATTTGATCACAGTGAGGGGCGACTCCTGCTGGGACGACTGAAAGTGATTACGAAGCGAGGATTGGATGATCCAGATATCGCGGTTGGTGTTGAAGGTGAACGGGAGAAACTCGTTCCCGGTCGCCAGTTGCCGCTTCGTCTTAAAGACAGGCAGCGCGCTGCCAGCGGAGGGGGGCAGGTCATTCCTGTTATCGTTCGGACATTGAAAGGAAAAGATGTGGAGCGGGTGAGTTTGCTTCAGAGCGGCAGTGACCCCACTCTCTTCAAGGCCTTTCTGCCGACTCGTATGGGTACTGCTGCTGTGGGCAATATGCATCTTGAGGTGCTAGGTGGTGAAACGGTGACGTATGAAATTGATCCAGAATTCAAAAAGCGTCGCTCCTTGCCTGACTATCCGGCGCATCGACTTCTGGTTGTGGATGATGGACGCCTTGCTGCCAGTGCGGGCGAGATTCTGACAGAGGAAGAGGTCTCAGCGCGCGTGTTGCAGAAGGCTCTCGTGGGTTCAGAGAATCAGTCTCGCCGTACGGGTATGAGTCGGGGGAGCACGGTTCGCCCGGGAAGTCCGGTCTATTTGCAGGTTCGTGATTTCGACCAAAACGTGAGTGCTCAGCGGGATACGGTAACGGTTTCTATAAAGACCAGCAGCGGTGATGTCGTAGACGCTGTAGTCCTTACAGAAACGGGCGAACATACGGGCCTGTTTCGAGGAAAGGTCGATACGGGGGTGCCGGCGCCGCGCGCCACAGCCTCTGACAGTGAAGAGGGGAAATCTCCCAGTGTCCTGATCAACAGTACCCAACCGGGACGTTGGGTGAGTCGCGCCGATGGAAAGAAAGGGAAATGGGTGGAAGTCGATACCCAGAGCTCCTATCTCTTCAGGAAGGCCGTCTTGAAGATGCCCAACGCCGAGCGTATTTCGAGTATTCGGTTGGATGGTCTTCTGAGCGGTGATGAGTACATTCCTCTCGGAGCGCTACCGGCTCAGAAGAATCGAGCAAAGGGCGGTGTGAGGCGGTTCGATGTATATGGGAACGCGGGCAGCATACAGGGTATGCGTAATCTCATCACGAGGGAACGTAGACGCAATACCTCCTGGGTGGGTGTGCACCAGAGCGACTCGGCATACAGCCGTGAACTCACAAAGTGGAATGGAAAACGAGGCTGGGTGGTCTCCCAGTTGATGGGGGCTTTCTATCTCGAGTCTCCGCAAGTTCTTGATCTGAAACTGCTTCAGACGACCAGCCATCACAATGGGCAAATGACTTATCTCTTCATCGACGGTCGGCGCATCCTGGGGGGGCGCTACAGCCAAAATGCTTCCTCGACCGAGGGTACGGTGAGCCTCGGAGAGGGGGTTCATCTCTATGAATTGCTGGTGTGTGACGAGGCTATAGCCTCTCAGGTCATGGTTGGAGTGGGGCAGGATGATGGCAGCTATTCACCTTTGCCTGCAGCCTGGTTTGATCCCCAGGAGCAACTGGAGCTGGCGGAGTATCTCAAACCCATTGCCACGATTACGCGTGCGGCGGAAGGGTTCACGGCTGACTTCAAGGGGGATCGGCGTATCCGCAAGTTGCGCTGGGTCTTTGAGGACTTCGGGGGGAATGGGGTAGAAGCAGAAGCAATTACCCTCATCGACGATCAAGGTTCAACGATTATTCCCGTAAAAGTTGATTTCAGTACAGCGATGGCCAACCGGACGCTGGAAATTGCACCGGGTGACAGGATTGAAGTGACTTACGAAGATGTGTACACACGTCGAGGGGATGTCGCACTGCTTTCGGCGAATCTTAACGCTACTTATGCGGATGGGACCATAGCGGCAAGCGAAGAAGTGATCCGAGACCTAGGCGCTGGCAATATGAGATCAACGTACTTCAAGGCCATGCGCTACCGGCTTGGGGATCAGTTCGCCATTACGGTGAAGGATAATGACCTCGACCTGACGCCGCAGGCGGACACCATTCCGGTTACGGTAACCACCGCTTCCGGTGAGCAGCTTTCTTTGCAGGCGCTTGAAAAAGAGGGCCGAAGCCGAAATGGCACGAACGTTCATTCAGGAGTCTTTCAGGCGATTCTGAAGACAGGGCTGCAGACCGATTCTACCAGAGACACCATCAAAGCGGGGCCGGGCGAGATCATTACTTTTAGCTACAAAGACATGGAGAATAGTGATCCTGGAGTTCCTTTCGATCGAACCTATTCAGTGATGGAGGCGGGCAGTGGTAGTCCGGATGTTAGCATCTATCGTACATCCACCTGTAGGGTTGAGGATACGAGCAGAGCGGCAAAAGAAAAACTGGAACGGATGAAACGTAAGGGCAAGGAAGTTGAGGGTTTTAAAATCCTTCGCAGTGAGATCATCGCCCGGCACCCGGACTATGTTGAAGCCGCCACCGCGGAGAGTGAAACGTCCATAGAATCTGTCGTTCCTGACGGAGAGCAGGCGCGCGTCAGCATCAATGCACCCCTTCTGTTTGAGGTGATCTATCCGTCTCAGGCGTTGCATGCCGGCAGCACGATCAAGGCCTATGCCGTTACCGGG
Source organism: uncultured Victivallales bacterium (assembly GCA_964576795.1). Taxonomy (GTDB): domain Bacteria; phylum Verrucomicrobiota; class Kiritimatiellia; order UBA8416; family UBA8416; genus JABGOW01. Next base: position 45,013 of record CAZNWT010000003.1, on the reverse strand, counting down.
CGGGAACGTGCGGCGGCTCAAGCGGAGGAACGTGAGGTCAATTGGCTTGAACTCGATTTGCGTCTCAGTTCAATCGGGCGTTCTATCGACGGTACCCCCGTCCAGCTCATCACAAACTATCGACGATCTGATGACTCCATTATGCAGGACGGACTCTTCTCCGGCTGCATTCGTTTGCAGATCGGCGCGCCTGGAGATCCGATCGATACATCCCGGAATGGAAGGGGGCACGATGATGGCTTTGTGGACTCAACAGCCGCATCAGATTCTACGTCTGTTGCTCGCCCTACCTTGGTTGTGACGGGGTCCGATAGTGTCACCATTCGTTTCAAGGATGAAAGTAAGGACACAGACACGGAAGCATCCGTGCGCCTTGTTTCGGAGGGGCGACTGACTCTGATGGATCAGACTTATGCTGCAGAAGTAGCGACGATTCACATGGGGCAATCCTTCTATTTGCAATTGAATGATCCTGATCAGGATATTTCGGATGACCTGGACTGTGTCAAGGTGGTGGCCAAGGCGGCTAAGACGGAGGATTCAACGACGGTTATATTGACTGAAACTTTGCCGCACTCGGGTGTGTTTACGGGTAAGATTACCCCCACCTTTTTGAGGACTTCCGCACCTGCCGTCACGGAGGTTTCGTCAGCGGAAGAGGCAGTCTCACTCCCTCCGACGGTTCCTGTCGATCCCCTGGATAGCCTGTTTCATGTCAAGTTCGGTGAGGCAATCACGTTCACCTACACCGATACCCTTACCTTGATTGCCGGTGAAACCAAAGCGGTCAAGGTTCTGGCTCAAATTCATCTTGGTGACAATGGCTCTGTTTCCGGATTTACCAAGCACTTTTCTGACCCCGAGATGGCTGTAAAAGTGCGATTTCTTTGGGCTGAAGCGCTTTTCGAAATGGCTAAGGGATTGCGCAAGCTTGAGAAGGGGAATGAAGCCAAGCTGAGAATTTCCGAAGGTGAGTTGATCCTCCAGGAAGCGCTACGTGATTATCCCAACACAAAACTGAAGGCGCAGGGCGCCTTCCTTTTGGCTAATTTAGCTCAGGAATTGGCTAGTGATGAGGAAGACGAAGCCAAGCAGAAAGCACTGTATGAGAAAGCCATTGTAAAGTATGCGAATATTGCGAGCACGTGGCCAGAGTGTGATCAGGCCGCGCGTTCGGTCTACAAGAAGGCGCTATGCCTCGAACGTCTTGGCAATATGGATCCTGCTTGTGAGGAGTACGTCCGCCTGACCTATACTTACCCCGATCATCCTCTGGTGAGCGAAGCGGTCCTGCGGCTCGGCGGTTACTATCTGCGCATCGAATCGTATGGTGTGGCCGCGCGGATTTTTGGCAATTTTGCACAGCAGCATACGCTCCACCCCATGGCCGCGAAGGCGCTCTTCTTGTCCGCGCAGGCCCATATCAAGGCCGCGGTGTCGCAGCCTTCCATGAAATCGGGAAAGAGAATTTCTGCCAAGTCTCGCGAACACTATGATGAAGCGGTTGATGTTCTTCAGCGCTTGGTGGATGATTATAAGGACGATAAACGTCTACGAGCTGAGGCGATGTATTGGCTTGGAGATAGTTCCTTTAAAATTCAGAACTACCGTCTTGCTTATATCACTCTCAAAACATTGACGTTCGAGTATCCTGAATCAGCGTGGGCCAAGCGTGCCCGGGGATACTTGACCGACGGCGTTTTTAGTGAGATTAAGGAATAGGGTATGGCTTTGCGTTCACATATTTTTGCAGGGTGTTGCGTCGCACTGTTCTTAGTGGGGTCAGGGGTGCTCATGCCTCGCATGGCTGCCGCCGCCACGCCGTGGAAATGGGAATTGCCAGCTGATCATTTCAAGCGTTTGAGTCCATTCCAGCGTAGCCAGTATCAGAAGGCCGCACGTCTGCACGGCGCGAAAGACTACAAGGGTGCTGTGCCACAGTGGGAGAAGTTTCGACTCGAGTTTGAGTCGGAGTTGGATGACGATATTCTTGCCTATATTACCTTCATGAAGGGGTATAGTCAGCAGTACGCACAAAATCGGCATAGCGCAGTCAAACTCTATACCGAGGTCCTGGATTTCTTTCCGGAGACCGTGTGGGTTGCAGCGCCTGCACTCTACTATCGAGGCATCTGTCATTTTGAGAATGGCGATGATCGAAAAGGGTACACGGACATGAAAACGATGGTTGCACACGAGGATTATCGTCATCACGTTCTTGCGGCGGGAGCCCTGGTAAGGCTTGCCGATAATCATTGGCGCAACACGGAAATCGGCTCGGCTATCAAGTATTGGAAACAGACCTACGACGACTTCTTGAAAACCAATACGAAGGAAGCGGAAAAGGCACGTGACCACGTGCTTTCCTACTACATTCGTGAACAGAAATATGACTCAATTGTGGATTGGCTGACGAACGCGGAAAGCCGCTTGGCGGCACCCGCTCGCGCGGAACTGGCGAGGCATGTGTGCTATTTGGCTCGCAACGGGTTTAGGGGGACGTGGGGCAAATATAGTGATAGTAGGGCGAGCAAGCGGGAGAAAGAAGAAGATGTTCAGGCTTTTCTCGTCTGGTTCCGTCACCAGCGCCCTTTCTTCGAGTCGTCTGGCCTCTGGGCCTACTATGATCAAATCCTTCAGTTTTACTGTTCGACGTGGGCCGATAAGAAGGCGCGTGACGTTCTGGTTGATGAGGCCGTCAAGTACATCAAGCACGCCGCATGGGAAGAAGACGTTCGCCAGAGCAAGTATCTTTGGCTTTCTGACCGTTTGCGTGATGCGCGCGATTTCTTGAGTGCGCGTGCGTTGTTGGGGCTTATTAAAGATCGTCACGTGGCGTTGTGGAAAGATCACGAGCTCACGGGGCGATACGAAGGGAAATGGAAAGAGGCCGCCGCGACGCTTGAAATTCTGGAGACGATGGCTGATGAGAAGTGGACCCAGCGGGCGAAACAGGCCCGAGCTGATATTTATCGACTTGAGCTTGGTCGATACGAAGCGGCCATCAAACTCTACCAGGAACTGTCGGCGCCTCCCGGTACGCTTTGGAGCATCCAAGAGTGCTATCGTAAATGGGGAAAATCGAAACAAGCCCACGCAACACTTGTTGAAATTGCCGGTATGTTTCCTCCCTATGCACCACGCGCAGTTTACACGGAGGCTGAATACTATAGAGCGGATGGCGAGAGCAAGAAGGCCGTATCTCTCTATCGTCAAATACTGAAACAATGGCCTCGGGCTTCCGAGGCATCCCGAGCCCATCAACGTCTAGAAGCATTTGGCATTGCCACCGGTGGTGGCGTTGTAGAAGAAGATTGAGGAAGGATCTCATGCGCACACATATTGTTGAATTGAAATGGCGCTACTCTGCCCTGCTTGCCCTTGGACTTGTGATGCCGATGGCCGCCTGGGTTGCTCCGGCCGCTGAACCCAAGACCGCTCCTGCTGCCATTGAGCGGAAAGCTAGCCGCATGATTGATGCGGCTGAGGAATTGCTACAGATGGGGCACGAGGAACGCGGGATGAAAATGATCGCCCAGGTTCCTCGTATGTACCCCGAGGCCAAAGCCCGTTACCGCGCCCACCTGCTTCTCGGGCAGCATCTGAGCAATACAGGGGCTTTTGAGAAGGCTATCAAGAGCATCAAACCTGTGTTCCGTTCAGAAGATCTGAAAGAGCAGGCCGAAGCCCATTATCGGATCGGAATCTGTTATTACTCCATGAATGACTTCAGCAATGCTTTTATGTCGCTGCGTCGTGTGACCAACGAGTTTCCAGAGAGTGTTTATGCCAACGAGGCCTTTTATTACATCGGTCTCTGCCATTTCAGGCAGAAACGTTGGACCAAGGCGGTGGAGGCTTTGCGCATGGTCGGTACGCGCGTGCCGGAAAATGATGATGACATCAGGTATGTTGAGGCCGGTCAGCGCCTCTTTATCAAAGTTGAAGACAAGGATTTGGTTGTGCTTTTGAACAACCAGAAGGCCCTCATGGTGGAGGTCAGTGCCCAGAGTGGTGATCGTGAGACTATTGACCTCACCTTGCTAGGCCGTAGTGGTGAGACGTATGTCGGGTCCATACCTTCTCAGCCGGGCAAGGGCGTTGTGATGGACGGCGTCCTTGATGTTCGCGGGGGGGATAACGTTACCGTTACCTACACCGATGAGAATACGGCTGAAGACAAACGCAATCAAGTCGTTCTGGCGAAGCTCAAGATTGTTTCCACCGGTACTCTCAATTTCATGGACGGCGCCTACAAGGAGGTGACATCCGTCGTGCCGACCGATCAGCCGACGTATGTTCAGCTCAAGGATTTGGACTTGGATACGTCCGCAGCCCTCGATCGTATCTCCGTTCAGGTGGTCGCGAGTTATCAGGAGAAGGAAGAAGATCGCGAAATTGATCCCGAGCGACATGGCATTGATCTTGAACATGATGAAGTTGAGTGGGTTGAGCGTAGTCGTATAACGCTTGTGCTGACGGAAACCGGTCCGCATACGGGGCTCTTTCAATCGACGTTTCTCCCCCAGCAGACTTCAGAGCGTGATGACGGGCCTGCTTCGTCAGTCTCCTCTGCAGCAGGACAGCTGATTCTCCCCGTGCTGAATCTAGACCGTATCACGATGACGTATGGAGATGAGCGCCATATCAATGGGGAAGAGGAACGCGACGTTGTCACCCATGCGCCTGTCGTGATCGGGCGGGTCGCTGATGTGAAGAGTCCCGTCTATGATGTGAATGATCCAACGCTGAAAGCCCGCAAGCTCTTGATCGAGGGTGAGATCTTTCTCGAATGGGGGACGATATTTAAAGAGGTCGGCTTGGTGAAGAAAGCCTCTGAGAAGGCTGACGAAGGGCTTGACCGTATCGAACAGGTTATGACGACGTACGCCAAACTTGGCTTTGACCGTGATCTGGTTGAACAGGCTTTCAAAGTTAAATGGGAGCTCCTTCTTCTGCAGGATAAGTTGGCGGCCGCCATCAATACGTGTCGGCAACTTACCATCCTTTTTCCTGACACCCTTCTGGCTGACGATGCCTTTTTGCGGATTGGCCAAGCCCGTATGTTGAAGGATGAGTACACGGAAGCCATTACCATATTTCAACAGGTCATGGCGCTTCCGAATGCCGATGTTAAGGCCGAGGCACAGTACAATATTGGTGTCTCTTTGGAGGAGATGGCCATTGATCAGGCTGCTTTGCAGCAAGAATCCGGGCGAGGGGATGGTAAACCCAAGTTGGCGCCAGCCATGTTGGCCTACAAGAAATGTGCGGACCTTTTTCCTCAGTCACCGTTTGCCGGTGAGTCTCTGCAGAAGATGGTTACCTACTATCTGCTGAACCACGACTATGCGCGTGCCACTCAGATGGTAGAGATGGTCATGCAGGATTATCAGGATGCGTCCTGGTTGGACGCTGTTCTTCTCAAGGGTGCTATTGCGGCATATCGCGCTCAGAATTTTCCCTTGGCAAAAGCCTGGTTTCAGAAGATTGTCGAAGAATATAGCGAAAGCAAATCTGCGGAAAAAGCACAGAAGTTCCTTGTGATCGTACGAAAAAAGATCGGTGACGCGGGGGAAGCCCGGACCGAATAGTTGCACAACCTGAAGGAGAACGAACGATGTTGACTCATCTACTGAATGGCGGTCCTATCATGGTCCCGCTCTTATTACTTTCGATTCTGGCCTTGGCAGTCATCATTGATCGTCTGCGAGCGTTTCATCTCGCGGATGTCAATACCCTGAAGTTACGATCGGAAATCAACGACTGTCTTTACGAAGATCGTGTGGATGATGCGATTCGTGCCTGTGAGGCCTCTTCGGGCCCTGTCGCCGCCGTGATGCTTGCGGGGCTTATCAAGTACCGAAAACTGTTGGTGCTCGGGCGTCCCTCCAATGAGATCGAAGTGGCCGTTTCCAAAACGATGGAGGACTATGCCCCGCAGGTTCTTGAGGGGCTTGAGAAACGTCTCAACCTGTTGACGCTTATCGGAAGTTTTTCGCCCCTTCTGGGGATGACCGGTACCGTCACGGGTATGATCAAATCCTTTGATACAATGGCTCAAGCTGCCGGGCTCGACGCGGGTGCGGTGGCGGGGGGCATTTCCGAGGCGCTTATCACAACGGCGGCAGGCTTGCTTGTGGCGATGCCTGCTGTAGCCGCAGCTAATCTTTTTGGCAAGCGAGTGGATAAGTACATTCTGGAAATTGATGAGTTCATCATCGACATGGTTGACTTCATCAGCCTGCGACAGGATCAGGCGTGAAGAGCAAGCGACGACTTCAGTTGACGACAGAGATCGATGTGGGGGCTTTCTCCGACATCGCCTTTCTACTCATCATCTTCTTCATTCTTACCACCAGCATTATTCGCATATCCGGGCAGCAACTTGATCTTCCTACAGGGGAACAGTCGAAGGAGAAGCAGAAAGAGAACACGCTGACGATTTATATTAATGGCGCCCGGATTCACTATGGAGAAGCGGATAACGCCCCAGTGGTGTCGCTACTTGAATTGCGTACGCGATTGCTTGAAGCAGACCTGAAGAACAAGCTTGATAGCAAAGAGCGTATGGTCATTTTGGACAGTACCAAGGATGTTGTGTACGACCTCTATTTTCAGGTCGTGAGCACCATTAGTAACGCAGGTGGCATCTTGGCGCTGGTTGAAGAGGATGTTAAGGGGTCTGGAGAGGAGAAGGGGCAGCATGATTCGGCGTCGTAAACGGAAGCCCCCCGTGATCCCAATCGCTTCAATGGGGGATATCGCATTTCTGCTTATCATCTTCTTCATGCTGACGTCCAATTTTATGAAGAACCGATCCATCGAATTGGAGGAGCCGACCAGCGCTGACATTCAAGAGGTCAAGAAGACTCAAGTTTCTGTAACGGTTGATCGAGACTGTGTTCTGCGCCTGCAGGGCGAGGTCTGTGACCTCGAGATGCTGGAAGGAGGCGTGAACGCCTTGACTAAGGATGCTGATGACAAACGGGTTCAGCTCAAAATTGATAAGAATCTGACGAAGGAAGAATACATAGGGGTCTTCCTGGCCCTCAGCCGCGCCAATGCAAAAATTGTGTTGGTGGGGCAGCCGGAAGCCGAATGAAGGAACCCATGATGAATGATAAATTGAAGGTTTTTGAAGATCTGAAAACGAAATTACCGGAAGATCTCATGGCTGAGATAAACCAGTCCATTATCACTAAAGGGATGGTCATTTCGATCACCATTCACCTTCTGGTCGTTGGCCTTACCAGTTTTGGCCTCTATGCGGATTGGGTCAAATATGGGTTCATGCTTCCCTATGAGATCAGGGTTGCAAAGAAACAAATTGCTGACGAAGCCCGTAAGGAAATGCTGTCGGCTGAACGCCAGAAGAAGGACGCAGACCGACTGGCGTCAGCCGCTTCCGAGAAGCGGGCCTCTGCAGCCTTAAAGTCAGAACAAGGCGCTTCCGCTGATGCTGCAACTTCCACTGCGGATACGGACACTCGGTCTGAGTATCAGAAGAAAGTCGAGGCAGTAAGCCGTGACAGACCTGATGCCCCTGTTCAGGACCTCGATGCTGATTTAGGGCTGGAAGAATGAGGCATGTGGCGCGGCGTAAAGAGGCATACCCCACATGAGAGGTAGGCCACCATATACTGTTCCCCCCGGCCGTTCTCGCCGTCTGCTGCAATCTATTGCCAGGCGTGTGTTGGCTGTCTTCAGGCCTCTTGACGTGCCGCTCTCGGCATTTCAACACCGTGTGGATCAATCTGCCCGGTGGCTTAAGCCCCGAATCTGCTGGTTGCTAAGGGAGATTCACGTTTGGGTAGGAATGGGCATTCGATACCTGATCCATCACGGATTGCGTCTATTGGGGCGACTGTCCTGGCCTATCCATCTGGCTGCCCTGCTGGCCAGTATGGCCTGTTTATCTCTGCTGCTTGGACTGTTCGGAAAGGCGTGGCTGCTGGAGCAGGCTGCGCTTCGTCCCGTCGCCCTTCAATTGCTTGAAACGACACCGATCTATGCCAGCTTTGCGGGATTCGAATGGATGGCGCTGGCAGTATTTTTTCTCTGTGCGCTGTGCTTACCATTGGTCTTGGTGAATCGCCGCATCGTGCTGCTCTTCTTCAAGATCAGTGGGGCCGCCTTCATGGTGCTTTGGCTCTACCTGTTCCACTTCATTCTTGGTGGCCCCGCAGCTATGTACGAGGGGAGTCAGAAAATCTTCAATCGCTTTGAGCGAAATGAACTGTGGACCCTGGGGGGGGCGTGGTGGTTGTTGCTGGCTGTCATCCCGGCTGTTTTTCTTTTCTGTCTGGTGCTCCGTCGCGTTCAAAACATCTACCGTGCTCCTGATGCTGACCGTTCCCCTCTAGGGGACCGAATTTGTGAGAATGTCCGCAGCCACGGAAAAGATCCCAAGTTCCGGACGTCGTGGTACTGGGCGTTTTACGCACATTTGTTTCTCATCTTGCTTCCTTTCCTGATGCGGGGTTGTGGGTGGGAGGAGGCGGTTCCCATTCCTCAAGGAAGTGGCAATCCCGTGGTCGAAGTCGTCCGAATCAAGAAGCCTGTGAAGAAACCGAAGAAGAAGTTCATTCTTTCAATGAATAGCCCCTTTATCTTCGAGCGTATCGAAATCGACGATAGCAATGTGCTCGAAGAGATGGATGAGGCCACAGAGGACCAGTATCAGTCAACTGAAGTGACCGGTAAACTGGGGCAGGGCGGAGGAAAGAAGGGGGGGTGGCCCAATGGAATGCCGGGGCGTGTTCGTTTCATTCGCCTCAAATACGGAGGAGGCGACTGGGATCAGGACATGGGGCAGGGGGCTGACTATAATCTTCTCGTGCAGTTCAACACGTTGACCGGGTTTTCGATTGCTGACCGTACTGAGGCAAAGGCGATTCACAGGCTTCGCCGCTTTCCGAAACATCGCGCTCCGCCCTTCGTTTTCATCACCGGCAAAGGAGGCATGTCCGTGAGTTCAAAAGATGTCAAGACGCTGCAATGGTACTGCCTGGAAGAAGGAGGGATGCTGTTTGTCGACAACGGTGGCGGTAACTTCGACAGAAGCTTCCGGTCCCTTGCTCGCCGTGTTTTTCCCGGCAAGTCGTGGGTTGATATTCCCAACGATGATGTGCTCTATCGCCAGCCATTCCTCATGCCTAATGGAGCCCCTCCGCTGTGGCACCACTCAGGGTATCGAGCACAAGGGATAAAGCACAATGGGCGTTGGGTTGTTTTCTATCACCAGGGCGATATCAATGATGCCTGGAAGACGAATCATTCTGGCGCAAGTCAGACGACCGCCAATGAGGCGTATAAGCTTGGAATCAATATCATGAACTACGCTTTTACTCAGTACCTGCAAATTCATTTTGGGCACCCATAACGACGGAGATTCTGTGCGATGCATATTGAAGTATATATAGATATGGTTGTTGGAGGTCTGCTATTCCTCCAGCCAGCTTTGGTGGCGTTGCTTCTGGCGCTCTACCACTGGGGCTGGCTTGCAGCAAGCACGCTCCAGGAGCAATCTGATTCGCGGCAGGTGTGGAAACGGGCTGCCTTTACTGCCGTCGGGGCCCTCGTTTTTATGGCGGTTCTATGGGTCATACTTCCCCCCGTTGTTCTATGTTGTATTGTATTGGCGGTCCCCATGAATGTGGGACTGCTCGTTGGGCTGTGGCGTCGAAAGCATTGCTTTCGGGACGCGAGCACGTCCCAACAGCATCAGGGGAATTGATGCAGAGTCCACGGAGTCACCGAATCATAGTTGAATAACGTTATAGTCAGAGAAATAGGAAAAAGTATGAAGTTTAAGGCGAAGCATCTTGAAGTCGATATTGATGAGAGCAGCGGACAGTTGCGTGCTATCCGGGATCTTGATTCTGACCGTGAAATCATTGCATTCGACGAAGGTCATGAATGTGAAATAAACGGTCTGCCCTTGCCCATGGCACCCATAGAGACTAAGGATTTCTGGGGCTGTCCTATGACCCGATTTGACGTTCGCAGTATGGACTGCTATCTGGCAGGAGCACGCTACGAACTTCAACGCGTGATTGTTCCCGGTGAGATGGGTGCCATCACGGGCCGTGGCAAATCGGTTCATTTTCGTCACACGCTTCGGCGGATACCCTGGGGCGATTGGGAGGATCCGCTGGATGATCTCTGGGAGCATCCGATTGAAGCCCCCGAGATGCTGAAGAGTTTCTCGGCGCTATGCGCTCCGACTCCGTTCTTCGGTGCGAAGACACATATACGGGCTGTTGCCATTGGCGGTGGCGGGCCGCGGGAGCATGTAAGTCTTGAGGACGGGCCGTTTGATGAGGTCCTGCCGTGGTTGCAGACCCGTTTTCGCACATCATTTCCGGGACAAAGTACGGTGCCTGGTGCTCTTTACTATCATCCCGAAGATGAACGTTGGGTCTGGATCGTCGTTCGTCATCCTTCCATTGGTGGGGATATCCGTTTCTCGTCGCAGGGACAGGCGTTCAATTTCTATCCCTTTCAGAATATGGAGGTGCATGACCGTATCGCATTTCCAGATATCTCAATCTATTACGGGCAAGGACTTGATGAAGCGGATGCGGTGCTGGCGAGTCTCTTTGATCTCTATGAAGAACCGCCCCCGTGGTGGTTCCATACAACGTGGTTCTGGTTGCATCCGCTGATGCAACCGAATGCTAGCTTTGATCGGATGAAGAAAACTGTTGATCTGCTGGTGGACGAGTGCGGGGTGAATGGGTTTGGAATCCTTTCCCATGATCGGGCTCCAGGCAGTCTGGACTGTGAATGTGACTCTCCGATGCCGTCGTCTATTCTGGGCGGCGAAAGTGAGTTTAAGAAACTGGTCGCGTACATTCGTGAGAAGGGCTGCCATACGTATGTATGGATGGCGCGCTATGGAAAACTCGGTCGCGGGGGGCCTTCCGACTGGCGTGATGAATGGGCTTTGCGAGGGATTGATTCCCGACCGGTGGGCCATGAAGTATTTCGGATGTGCGACTCTCATGCCCCTGGGTTCCGTGATTACCTAAAGAAGTGGGTCGAGTACAACATCGGCCATATCGGTATCGATGGCATCTTCTGGGATAGTGCTTTTCAGCCGATGGTTCCCAATTTTTCGGATGCCTCCAAGGCTTGGCTGAATTGCCCTGGTGAGGCCGCAGCAGGTGGGCCGGATCTCTATCGAGAGATCTATCACTTGGGTAAACAGCTCAATCCGGACTTTTTCATGTGGGGGGAGGGAATCTCCACTGAGTGTGTCATGAACGCCTTCGCGGTCGACGATCGTTGCCATGGTGAGCACTCGGGTCATGCGCTTATGCATCGGATCGCCCATGCGGGACCTCGCCGTTTGGTCTGGCGTTCGGCCTGGAGTCATGATGTGGCGGGAGCGTTCCCCTTCATCAATCCTGTTAATGACATTGGAAAATCTCTGGATTCAGATTTCTATGAGAAAGTCGCTGCAGATCCAGCCAATCGCTGGTTGTGCAAAATCGTTAAAGAACGCGGTTGTCGTCAGGCTCATGGTATTGCAGATGGGATCGCTGTCCTTGATGAGTTCATTGTGGTCTCACCAGACAGCCAACTGCTGGGTGTGGTACGGGTTCCCGATGCATGGCTTAAGGGCACCGCGCTGGTTCACGAACTGAGCGGTTCGCGCGTGGAGGGACAGCGCGTGTCGGAGGGTGTTGAGTTCACGTTGACCGAAACGGGGCCGTGGCGAATGGTCTGACCGTTGATCAGCCTTGAGTAGGAGTTATGAAACAGAAAAGCCGTTATGTGCAGCAAAAGAGGGTGAGTTCTGATCGTAAACAGGGAGATGACTGACATGAAAAGACGAAGCCGTTTTTGCTTTCACCGCGCGCCGTGTGTGGGGGTTGCCTCGGTGTTGTGGGGCTGTGCTGCATCAAAGGTACTAAAGGAGTGAAATATGGCTTTGTTTGAACGGCATCCTCTGAATCCGATTGTGTTGCCCGGTCTGTATGACTGGCGACGTTGTGTCACATTCAATCCGGCGGTTGCCGTCGACGCAAGCGGCACGTTCTTTATGCTGGAGCGTGCCTGCGCGGGGTTGACGCCTCTTCGGAGCTGTCTTGGCCTGCTCCGGAGCGACGATGGTGTGCATTTTGAGCATGTGGTTGATCGACCAGTATTTACGGGTGACATGCTGGGATTTCCCAACGGCAGCGTACAGGATCCCCGATTGGTCCGTCTGGACGATCGTTGGCTACTGGTGTTCGTGGCGGACCGCGATGCCCCGCATTGCTACCCGAACGGGATTGGTGGTCCCAGCTATGCGCATCCAAATCTCGAATGCGATCTGCTGTCTGAGGATGAACTCGCGAAGATCGTGCATGCGAGGTCCGGTATTGCCGTTTCGGATGACCTGATCAACTGGACGACGATTGGCTGGATCGGGCCGGAGGGGTTGGATGATCGCGACAATATTCCCTTCCCGGAGAAGATCGATGGGCGATATGCCATGCTCCGTCGCCCCATGGCTTATGTTGGACCTCAATATGGCACGAAGGGACCGGGCATGTGGCTCAGCACCTCCGCAGACCTGACGAGCTGGACGGAGCCCAAGCTGGTCGTCGGCCCGCAGTGGGGCTGGGAAGGCCAAAAGATTGGCGGGTCTGCGCCGCCTTTGCGTACGGAGGCTGGATGGTTGGTAAGCTACCATGGCGTGGATCAGGCTGGCTGTTACTGCACTGGTTTTCTGCTGCTGGATCTGCATGATCCCACGCAGGTACTGGGCCGCACGCGGGAGCCCGTGCTCCGCCCAACGGCGTATTACGAGCGCGTGGGGTTGGTCATCCCGAACGTTATCTTTCCCTGCGCAAACGTCATTCGTGGCAACGAACTGTTTCTCTATTACGGGTGCTGCGACACGGCGATTGCGTTGGCAACGTGCCGGGTTGACGATCTGCTCGACATACTCCTGACCCCGTAGGCATCACCCACCATGGGATGAACGGCGCGGATCATCGCGTTCTGATCCAGGGCGTCAGAACCTGTCTGAGTCTGGACCTTTCCGAGCTTGGGTTTGAATTCCATGCTCCATGGTGGTCAGGGCTCTCTTCCCAACACGCTGACGGCAGCCTTCCGCCAATCGCGGTAACTAAGACCTTCTGAGACTGCATCAATTCCGTACGTGTCACATCGTTGAATGAACCGGCAGAGTATCGGACCATATGTGGCACCCAATTTTGTATTCAGTGGCTCCACCGTTTTTGGAGGACCGTCTTTTTCCTGCACGGCGTTTTGAATGCGATCCCACACGGGCTGAATCGCGCAGCGATAGACGGTGAGCGAGGCCTTTTCTACCCGCGCGCGTACCCCGTCACTCTCCGCGCGGCTCTCTGCTTTGTCAAAGAGGGCCAATCCGACGCGCGCGAAGTCCTCATCAAGGCCATAGGAGGACGGCTGCTGACTGCATTGTGGCTCAAGTCCGCTTTGTTCTGCCCTGTCATGTATGTAGTCGATCCATTCCATAATAGCCGGGGCGGCCTTGCCGTAGTGGAGGGTGACGAACTCATCGATAAGCTGTTCGCCATCCCTGCTTGGGTCCCACAGGAGATGACTTATCAGATAGTGCCGCAGGTCGGAGAGTTCGCTACCAAAACCGTTCCATGCCCCCTGCATCAGCACGCCGCATACATTGTTGGCCGCAAAGTAACGGATGTCTCGGTCAAGTTTGCGTAAGTTTGCACAGGGGAGCAGGTAGTTGCGGAAACAGACGTTGTAGTGCCAGACGTAAATGTTGCTGCACATATCCGCCCAGCCTTCCAGATCATTGCAGAACGACTTGTTCTTGCGGCAGGTGGGATCGTCTATGGCTTGGAACTGTGAGGATTCAAAACTGCAGAGCTGGATTTGCACGTTTGGGCGTGGCACGGTGATTTCAGGAGGGGACCGCGAGTACCTGTAGGCGAGCGTTCCTACCATCATGCCAGGATGCTGGGTTGCCACGACATCTGCCACCGCGTTCACGGCCTTCAGAACGGAGCCCATATGACTGCCTTCAGCATCATCAATGGCAAGGCAATGGGTACACTCACAAAATAAAAGATTGTCATTCTGACTCACCGAGATGTTCATCACTCCCGGTAAACGCTTTCTGTCCTTCTCGATTTGTGTGAGGGTGTTCTCTCCGAGGATTCGTATAACTTCTGGATTGGAGAAACAGGGCTCGGTTCCCTCCCAAGCCCAATCTCGGCCCCCGACATCCCACCGCCTTTCTCCACCCCTCAGCGCGTAGTATTCCGGGTGTTCTTTTCCGTACCGGCGCGTGGGAAGCAGACTCTGAACGCTGTGGTTGAGCAATCGGTAGCGTGTGGTACCTCCGTACCGATCAAGGTTTTGAATATTTGCGTTGTTCCGCAGCCTCACCGCAAAGGCTGTGTTACGATTTTCGCCGTAGTAGGAACAACGGAACTCGAACGGGGGTCGGTAGAGTCTCACGCTTGGCAGGACGATCTTTGCTTCTTCGAGTTCCGGCACATAGGTGTGGTTCGCCGTAAGAAAACGTATGCCGAGTTCTGCCTCGAGAAATGAATAGACCCCGTATAATGTTCCGCGTGGGCGACCCCCTGCTATGCAGATGTATCGTTTTGAGATGACAATCCGAAAATCCTCGTCTCCGAAAGTTGCCCTATCAAAAAGGCTTTCGGCTTCTGGCATGGTGTCGCTAATCCCGATGAAAACATGTTTGCCCCAGCGTCTCGGTTTTTCTACCACGGGAAGCGTTACTCCCGTGGCCTGTTGAACGAAATTTGTGAACTCAGTCGCTGCATAGCGTTCACTGGGGATGGCATTTGTTGCCACGACCACATGCCATCCGTTCATCGAAGCCAGATTGATCCCGCGCCCCGATGCAAATACGGGGAGCAACAGGATGGCGAGTGTTACGAATCCTCTCTTCAGTCGAATATGCATGATTACGGGTTTCCCTTCAGAAAAAGGTTGCAGGGTCCTTGAAACGGAGATTTGAAATCCTCAGTAGTGTCATGAGTGGAAACTCTACGCCTAACTTCAGTTTTAGGCAACATGGTCGTGGTGACGCCGTTGCTGATATTGTTCCCATTTACTCGGATTTTTGGGTTGACTGGAAAGGGGAGTAAATCGCATGCTGATTAAGTTACTCAATAGGTTCTTTCTTGGTGGTCTGTGAATAGGGGAGGCATATGAAAAGGGATTGCTCTTTAGGGGTCAAGGTGGATCCTACCACCGGACAGCTTCTTGTGGTGCATGATCAGGATCTGGATCTGCCGTGTTTTGAATCTGAATCTGGAGCTGAGCTTTGCCTTAATGATGTGCCATTGAACACGTCGCTGATTGAGGTGCAAGAAGCAAAAGGTGAGCATCTCACGATCATGGAGGCGCATGCGCGAACCGCTTATGGCGCCGGTGTGACAATGCGGGTACGCCGTATGCTGTCACGAGGCGGTGTGGGGCTACGCGCCGGAATTCGAAATTCTTTTCATCTTCGCTATGAGGTCACACGCGTGCCCAATCGTGTTGAAGAAGCGCAGCTTGACTACAATTGGCAACCCCCGATTGAAGCGCCCCTGCAGCTGGATAGTCTAACCGTTCTGAATGCCCCTACGAATTGGTTTGGCCCGAAAACACGCATGCGTAGTATTGCAATCGGCGGTACTGGTCCTCGTGAACACGTTAGCTTGGAAGACGGTCTCGTCGCAGACGTGGTCCCTTGGCTTCAAACGAGTTTCCGCACGGAGTTTCCTGGGCAGCTATCGGCAAATGGGGCTCTCTACTATCACCCCGAAACCGAACAGTGGGTTTGGGTCCTGGTCCGGCGACCGACGACGACGGGGCGTATCTTGTTTGATACCCATCGGCAAGCTTACCGATTCGGATACCACATGGACTTTCCCCTACAGGAAGAGATCTTTACTCCTGCTGTGTCCATCTTTTGGGGGCAGGGCATGGTTGAAGCGGATCGTCTTCTTGCTTCGCAGTTTGACCTCTATGAGGAGCCGCCAGAATGGGCTTGGAACACGACTTGGTTTTGGTTGCATCCCGCTTGGACAAAAGATGTGAACTATGAGCGTGCCGCAGATGTGGTGAAACTGTTGTCGGGGGATTGTGGTGTAAACGGGTTTGGGCTGATGGCGCATGACGTTCCGCTGTCCGGAAACGATATTGATGTCGGTTCACCTGCACCGAGTCCAGTGCTCGGCGGGAATGTAGGGATGCGGCACCTCGTGTCGGCAATTCGGGAATGCGGTGCACACAGCTATGCGTGGATCAGTCGGCATGGTCATCGGCCTGATACCATGGATTTTAATCCTGACTGGTCGATACGTGGTGTGGATGGTCGGCCCATTCGCCTGAGGAATACTCCTGACTCTGGTGTCAACCTCGATATTGTGAATCCAGCGGATCCTGATTTTCAGGCCTACATCTGTCGTTGGATTCAGTATTACGTTCACGTCCTGGGAATAGACGGGCTATTCTGGGATTCTGGCTTTCAATCCGTTCCGCCGGACTTTGGAAACAAATCCTATCTTCGTTTTCCGGGGGAAACCAATGCCCGAGCAGGGCAATTCTACGAACGGATTCTTCGCTACGGTCAGAGCCTGAGTCCCGATTTCTTTATGTGGGTGGAAGGGCTCTCGCTCGATATGCCGATGAACTTCTTTTCTGTTGATGCCCGCTCACATGGTGAGCATTCTGGAAATGAGTTCATGCAACGTCTCGCCCACCTCGGGCCCAAGCGACTCATGTGGCGTTCAGCCTGGCCACACGATCTGGCATCCGGTTTTGTTATGCTGAACCCAATGAATGATGTGGGGCGGTCAATGGCGGACTACAAGGCAATCGCACGTGATCCCATGAATCAATGGGTTTGCAAGACGGTGCGTGAGCGTGGCGTGCGGCAGGCGAGAGGGGTGGCAGATGGTATCAGCCGTCTGGATGAGTTTGTGGTCGTCAGTCCTGGGCAGCAGAAGCGTATTCTGTTATCCGATTCATCGGGGAAACAGCTGTGTCATGTAATTTCTGGTGTCACGGTTTCAGGGACCCAGGAAGAGAATGGGATGGCTTTTGATCTCCCCGAAGAGGGTGCTTACAGCTTCTAATTTGCCGTGGATGCTTTTGGGGAGGGGTTGTTGATGTCGCCGGAAACTCGTATGTTTGAAAATTACTGGATGGTAGAAGGTCGCCGCTTGTCGTTTTCCTGTGACGAATTGACTGTCGATTCGAGTCTCCCCTCTGGAATAACATCCCTGCAAGTCCGGGGGCATGAGTTTCTGCATGCGGGAGAAGGGGCTGTCAGTATGACCTTTCGTCGGCCGGATGGGTCCTTTGTCCTCGGCTTTCACAGTCTTGATAATATTGCCCTTGGATCCGACATGGGTCGCCAGGGGACAGTTGCCGATGGGATGTTTCGACTGAGCTGCATCACGGGATGGACGCTTCCTGAGTTTGAACTTTACGCGGGGTTCAACGATCCTGCCGATCATGATCTGGTGATATTTTTCCACGACGGCGTGCGAGCGCTTCGTTTCACGCAGCCGGGATCAGCGATTTCGATCTCGGACCGGATGGTGGATTCCACGTCGCCGTTTGACCAGCTGGAAACCGGTGAGGAAGTGGCCGTTGTGCATACCAGCGGAATGGTCTTGCGCATGACCATGCCCTCCGGCCTTTCTGCCGGTATGATCATGGCTCCAGATGGAGTCCCTCGACTTGCTGCGGTGATCCCTTGCAAAGGCATGGCAGCCAACACCATTGCATGTCGTTATGACGTCAACTGTGCCAGCGATGCCTTGACTGTGCTTCCCGAGTTTCATGTAAGCAGTCCGAGAATGGGCCACGGTGATCCCGGATATGAGCCAAGGTTACATGGCCCGTGGGCCCTGTACGAGAAGGACGAACCCCTTGACTACCGAGTGTCATTTGGTTGGATGGGGGGCAGCCCCTTCTGCGGTAAGGTGATTGTCGAAGTGCGCCATGCTCTTGGGACGCTGGACTTTCGGGCTGAAGTCGTTCCCGAGCTTCTGGAGAATTTGAATGGCATGTCTCTGTATCGTGCCCTGTTACGCCCTGAATTCAGCCTGCCGGGCGTGAGCGACGTTAATGTCTATCTGGTCGATGAGGCGAATGTCGTTATTACGACGGAACGCCTGCGAGTCCTGTATGATTGGCCCGACTTTTCAGGACGCTACAATCCCCCTGCAGATCTGAAGGCGTTTTGGGAGGGAACCTTATCTGAACTCGCCGCAATTCCTCTCGAGTCCAAGGTTGAAGAAACTCTCTTTAAAGATGATCCGGAATGGGTCCTCGAACACGTGTCATTTACGGCGTGGCAGGGCAAGCGGATGCATGCCTGTCTGTACATTCCCAAGCACACACCAGGGCCTCTTCCTGTGATCGTCTGCGCCCATCCGGGTATAAAAGGATTTGGCGTTAATCATCGCGCCGACGGGGTCTACGGTTCCGAAGTGACTGCTGACCCACGCTTCGTGACAATCGTGCCATTGATCCGGGGGCACCATCCCGATGCCGATGACATTCCTTTCAATCCGCCCTGGTGGGGTCCGGTAGATAACCGGGACCGTTATGTGGCGAGGCGTTGGTATTGCGCTATGGTCCGTGCATTAGACTATTTGGACACGCGTCCTGAATTGGCCGATATGAGCCGTGTTATCGCAAAAGGGGGAAGCCAGGGGGGGGCGTTGGCATTGGTGACGGCCGCATTGGACAGGCGGGTGACGTTGTGCCTCTCTGAATGTCCCTCGAACTGTATGTGCCCTAACGCGCTGCAGTCCTTTTCGTATCAAACGTTCGGACCTACCATTGCGCAGATTCCCGCCGGGCAGACATTGGACGATTTACGCACCACCTTGAGTTACTACGATCCCGCCAATATGGCCCCTTGGGTTTCTTGCCCGACTTTGATTTATTTAAACGTCGGTGACCTTACCGTGCACAGTGCGGGTGGATTGAGTGTCTTCTTGAATCTGGTTGGAATACCCGCTGATAAGAAGTGGTTCTGCCCAGGTGTTAACGGCAGTAAACACACGGGATCCAGAGCGGGTGACCAGAAGGTCGAAGCTCTCATGGATGATGTGATTGCAGAGCGAATGCGCAGCATGGGGGGGCGGAAGGAAAATGGAAAGAAGGAGAGCGTAAGATGACAAGACTGATGGGATGGATGTGTCTTTTCTTGCTGGTTGCGCTGGTCGGACCTCTCAAGGCGGCAGCCGACTACTACGTTGATTTGGATTGGACCGGTGCAACCAATGGGACTGAAACGGAGCCTTACACAACCCTGAGTGCTGCGGTGGTTCCATTTGTAGCAAACGGAGGGAGCGTACTGGTCGCTGGTGGGGTCTACAAGTCTGTTTCGGAAGGCGGCTATGAGAATTTCGGGATGAACGGCTACGATATTGGGGTCAGTAACAAGGCAGGTGTATGGCAAGGGGGATATGCCGGTTGGGACGGAGTGAGTAGCTTTGACTGGACGGAGGCGTCGCGCACGTATCCAACTTCGACCAATGGTGATGAAGTGTCCATGACCGTTGTGGATCTGACGAACGCCAACTCGCGCGCTTTCTGTTTCTCCCAATACGGTGTGAATATTGATTTTGAAGGATTCCTGTTTCGCAACTCGAGCGTGACACAAAGCGCGTACAAAGGTGGAGCGTTGTTCATGAATGGCGGTATGCAGTGGCGGCTGTAGCGAATTATAGCGACGCGATCGTTGAATGCCGATACGTCACAATTGCTGACAACATCGGTGGTGGCGTTAAATCCCACTGCAACTCGAGTGGTACGGGGGGGTATGAGGCCTCACTGGTCCTGTCTAATTCCATTGTGGCCAACAATGGTGCTGTTGGCGTTGTGACAGAAGATCTAACGCCCACGATTGACTACAACGATGTCTACGGTCACAGCACCAACTATTATGATCAGGCAGTCGCGGGCTTACATGATATTTCCGTAGATCCAGAGTTCGTCGCCGCAGAAAATTATCACCTAGATGCCAATAGCCCGTGCCGCGACGCCTGTCTGGATATTGGGATTCCTTTGGATTTGGACGCATCAATCAGGCCGCAAGTTGATTCCTATGATATGGGGTGTTACGAGATGCCTGTTCCGCCCCCTCCGCAGGGGGGTGTGATGTGCATCAGGTAGTCCCTGTGTGGAAGGGAATGGCGCGTGCGGCGTTTGCGTGTTGTGACCCAGCAGTTCTCATTTTGGCATCCGAACAGCGGTCGGGACGGAGCCCGACCCTCCATTATCCAAGAAACGCCTTAGTTTTCGACACCTGGAGGGACGACCTCCGTGTCGTCTGTTTCGGAAAGATGCCAAAATAAGAACTGCGTGTTTTGACGGTGGTGAGCGTATTCTGGTAAACGCAAATGTGATAATGGCAAGGACCGTTTGATGACACATACAACAGTAACGAATTTACCGCTTGAATTCTTGTATGCGATTCCGTTGCGTGGTGTGGAAGTCCTGCATCTGGGGACGTCAATCCGTATGCGCTGGCAAGCAGGTGAGGCTTGCTCTGTACGCATCGTGCCTAATGCTGATGGCGATGTGCAGTTGGCAGGACCTCGCCATCTTTGCATGACTCTGGGGGGGACGGTTGATACGGAAATTCCTGTCACAATTCGCTCCCGACTGCAGGGGAGCGGATGGTTGGCGAGCCATACGGAACTGTGGTGCGATCATGCTGTGGAGTCTGGCAAGGTCACCCTTGAAATTGACACCACCGAATTTCGCCTTTGCCAGAATGAGGGGTGCGCTGATTTTTTATTGTTGGAATGGCAAGCGGCGGCATCCGGTCAATTTACGATTACTGATATGGGTCTTGAGGAGCAGAGCGGTGGCGAATTCTTTGCGCCCCGAGTCGATCGTTTTGGTCAGCGGGTCGGCGGCTGTTGGCGTGGCAAGGTCTCGTCGGATGCAGAGCTGAAGGCGGATGCGGAGCTCACACTTCCAGAGCCCGTATCCGATCAAGATTCATTCGGAGGCTGCTCACGGGGGGGGACGGATGAGCCCACTGGATATTTTCATGTAGAGAAGGTTGGTGATGCTTGGTGGTTTATCACTCCTGAGGGCGCCCCATTTCGGAGTTTTGGTGCCTGTTGCGTCAGTGCCGGGGTTCTTCGGAATGTAACGAGTGGTCGAGAGGAGTTGTATGCAGAGCTCCCTCCCCGAGAGGGCCTTTTTCTCGGGGCCTGGGAGGGCGCGCTTCCTGGTTGTGACCTTTTACCGGAGATTCACCCTCTGTCGTCCTTTGGGGGCGATACTGATAGTAGCATTGTTAATTTTTACATTGCCAATCTCATGCGTAAATGGGGCAAGGACTGGTTTTCTCGGTGGGGGGCGACGACTGTGGCTCGTTTGAAAGGTTGGGGCATGAATACGCTTGCTTGCTGGTCCGATCTGGATTTGGCGGCCAAAGCCGACATGCCTTACTGCGTGCCTGCCGATCGCCTGTGCCCTGGCAGTTTTGACGATCTGCTCCCTGGCGAGGATGCTGCACCCTTCCCGTTGCGGACCGTCCCTGATGTCTTGCATCCGGATTTCGAAGGTCGAGCGCAGGGATGGTTTGAGGGGCTTTCCGCATTTAGGGAGGATCCTTATCTTCTCGGCTATTTTGTGGGGAACGAAGAGATGTGGTGTCTTTGGCAATCCCCATTTAGTTTCCCCGCACATTGGGAGAGCCGCCGTATATTCATTCAGGAATTGAGGGAATGCTATGGGTCTATCACAAAGCTGAACACAGCATGGAACTGTCGGTTTGGAAGCTTCGACCAGTTGGCCAACTTTCGGCATGCTGAGAATCCACCTGGACTCACGGATGAAGGCACGCAGATCTGTGACGCGTTTATGCGGCGTTTTACTGAAAAATATTTTCAGGTCATACGGCGTGAGTTACGCGCCGTGGATCCCAATCATCTGTTCCTCGGGTGCCGCTTTCTTGCCTTGCCGCCACGTTCTTGCATTCTTGAAGGGGCGTGGCCATCCATGGACGTGGTCAGTATCAATTGGTATATGTGGCGTAAGCAAACGGTAGAGGATGTCGGTGAATTCCTGGGCAACTGGAATCGTTTGTGTGGTGGCAAACCCTTGGTGATTAGTGAGTATGCATTCACGGCCACTGATGAACGTCTGCTGGCGTGTCACCTGCCGCATTCTGACCAGACCGCACGGGCGGAGATGACGGAGCAGTTCTCGCGGGCCTGCTTTGCTTTGCCTTTTGTTGTGGGCATGCACTGGTTTCAATACGTTGATCAACCTATTTTGGGACGCAGTCTGGGGGATGGTGAGCGTGGCAATTTTGGATTGGTTGATGTCTGTGATAGACCTCACCTGGAGGTGACCCAAGCCTTGAAGCGGATTGCATTGAGTATGTACAGTGAGGTTGATGATGGTTAGTTGTAGTCTAGAGGGGGGCTCGACGGCGTCCCGGCGCCGGATTATTCAAGGTGGAAACGATTTCAGGAGCGCCAGCCACTCGGAGAGTGACGCGTACTTAAGTAGCCACCACTCATCGAGTGGTCGTCCGATATTGTGCTTGATTTTTAGGCTCGTAGTTTAGGGAGATGACATTATGAAGATATTGATGGATACGGATATAGGGACAGATTCAGACGATGCAGTGTGCCTCGCTTATCTGTTGGTGCAACAGGAATGTGAGTTGCTGGGCGTGACGACATTGGGGCCAGATGCGGCCATTCGTGGTGACGTTGTACGTACGCTTTGTTCTCACCTGGGGCAGCCCGACATTCCCGTAGCCTCAGGTGCTGATGTGCCTATCCTGAGCAACCGCTACTGGTCAGGTCACCAGGTGAATCATCAACGAATTCTTGCATCCCCGCCACGGCCGCGTCCATCGCAGCCTGCGGCAGCCATTGAGTTGATGCGTTCAGTCATTCGCTCGAATCCTGGAGAGGTGACTCTCTTGACCTTGGGCCCCTTGACTAACGTGGCGATGCTGGCATTGCATGATCCGGAGTGCATGCCGCTGTTGAAAGCGGTCGTCAGCATGTTTGGTGTTTATCCGAATGATCCTGAGAACCCACGGTGTGATTGTAATACGATGTTGGACCCCGCGGCGGCTCACGTTGTTCTCTCCCGTGAACTCCCTCAGCAGATGATTGTCAGCGAAGTTTCCGGGATCGACATGCAGTTGACTGAGGCAGAGGTGGATGCCTTGTTTTCCAGTGACACTCTCCTTCCTGTGCATCGGTGCTGTGATGCGTGGATGGAAAAATTGGGCGGCCCCGGTGGATTATATGATCCGTTTACCGCGGCGTGCATGCTTGACCCCTCGTTCTGCTCCTATGAGCAAGGTCGGCTTGATGTCAAATTCAGCGACCACGATTTGGCCCGGGGATTTGCATTCGAGGGAGGTCAGATGTCCGGATGGACCTCGTTTTCTCCTGACCCGAGCGGCCCCCATCGCATGGCAATTGTTCATGACCTTACACGCTATCGCCAGCATCTATATGACACATTCGCGAAAGCAAACCATTAGGAGATGTCGATGACCACTCTATCAACAGTTCAGAATGGGCCGCAATTTGCGCCCGTTAGCATTCGCAACGGCTGGAGACCTCCTCGCTACGTGGTAGGAAAAATAGACGCGTCAGTACCCGATGTATGGGATTCGATATCCCCCGTCTGCATACTCACCGATATGCAGGGCGAAGAGGTATACGCTTCGCATCCCGAGTTGTGCTTGGCCTGGGATGATGCCCATATCTACTTGAGAGGTAGATTGGAAGGATCTGAGACGGATCTCACCGTCTTCCCTGAGCGCGCCCCGGACAACCCCCACTTCTGGGAGCAGGATCACATTGAGTTTCGTCTTCTGCGTCCAGATGGTGTGCAGGTACAGTTCATTCTTGTTCCGGATGGTCGCGTGTTCAGTAACCTCGGGCTGCAAAGTCAGGATGGGGCATTTAGAGTGGAAGCCCAGTGTGACCGGCGATCCTTTACGACGAGTCTCTGTATTCCTTTCGCTGCCATTGGCTTCGATCCTCCTCGCGGTGGTGATGTTCTCAGGGGGCAGCTGGCTTTTGTCAAGTGGTGTGGGGATTGCCCTTCGTTCATGTGCTTTAGTGCGAATGATCTGGGATTTCCGCAGGCTGAACGCTTTGGTGAGTTTGTCTTCACTGATTCACAGCGCATTCGCCTGACCCATGCATCATGCGAACACCGTAAGCTTTCTCAGGGGGCGAATTTGATGGAACTTACTTTTTCTTCTGCGCCTGTCGCTGAAAAAGTATCCGTCTCACTCGTGGGCGCTGACGATCAAGCGTGTACTGTCGATGTTCCGGTTAAGGGGCAACGTGCGGAGCTCAGTCTTTCTCTGGCGCATCCGAGATTTACGCATGCCACTATCGCCGCACATGGTGCCGACGGCGCGGATGTGCTGGCGGCCCTATCTCTTAGGGCAACGTGTCCTCAAACGATAGGGGCCGATGTCAGGCCGCACCCGCGCCTTCAGTTCGACCATGCACTTGTAACTCGTATTCGTTCTAACCTAGATGATCCCATACTCTCCACGATCGTGGATATGGCGAAACTCTCGTCGACCGAGCGAGAGAACTTTCCGGACGATTTGAACCCCGATGATCCGCAAACCTACGATTTGTCTACTGAATCGGCAGACTGGTTTCGTGTCTGTAGTGAGTCTCTTCTTGGGCAAGGTGTCGCCTTGCCGCATTCTGCAGCAGGCTACATCTGGGGGCTCGTGGCACCTGTCGCTGAGGCCGCGGTAAGAGCTGTGGTGGAAAGTGTTGATGGGCTGCCTGATCAACTTGCTGTTGTCTGTGACGCATTTAACGCGCTTCTGAGACGTGAGGATTTCTACAATCCTGAAGTGTTTGCGAATCTGGGGTTATCGGCTGTTGGTTATGCATTACTGACTCGCCGCCAGGAGGATACGTTTACTCCGGGTGAGCTTGCAAAACTCAATCGTATGTTGCTCCAATCAGCCATTGAATGCATCCATGTCTTTGGAAAAGACAATACCGTTCGTCCCGCTGAGTGTTTTGATCGGTGGCTCATCACGGGCAACGATCAGCTTATTAGTGACGCCTCTCACTGGGCCGATCTGGCATCAAGGCTCTATTTACCGGATCGGCATACACATTTGCATGAGGGGGGGGTGGCGAGCCGGCTTGCTCTGGCCTATGATGGGTTTGCCCCCTATTTGTCCATGTCACAACGTGAAGCATGGGTGCGTTTGGCTGGTATCTTTCTTGATCAGTACATCCTGACGTCACGTGAGCATGCCTGGCCCGTTACCTGTATGCCCAATGCAAACCCGGTTGGGAATGGTGGGTGTGGGTTGTTGGCACTAGCATTTCTGGGAGAGCACCCTCTTGCCGAAGAGGCCCTCTATTGGGCACGTAAACGTGTATGGACGTGGTTGGACTATTGCAGTGGCGCTGATGGGGGCAACACGGAAGGATTACAGTATTGGCAGTACGGCAGTGAAAACTGTCTGCGCTTTGCTGAAGGCCTTGAGAAAGCACTGGGTACCGATGACGGTATTTTTGACCATTCGGCTTTCACCAAGGCGATGAACAACATTCGAGTGAGTCTCTGTAACGATGGATGTCTGCATGGTGTAAACGACACCATTCCGATGCCGATAGGAATGGGACTCGCCTGGTTCTGTGCGCGACGCTATAAGGATCCGTTCGCGCTCTGGTACGGCGATCACGCGTATCATACCTATCAGGCCATGGAGAAAAGCGGTCGCTTCCCTCATTACCGTGATGGCTTTGCATTAAAATGGAGTTGGCGACCTGAAAATGCCGCTCTGCTGGTGGATCGCGAACAGCCGCCTTTGCCGACCTCTTTTGTCATGCGTGATATCCAATATGGTATTCTGCGATCTGGGGCTGAGTTCGACTGCGCCTACACGGCAGGCTTTAAAGGCGCACGACCTCCCTATAGCCATCACAATCAGGCGGACGCTGGTGCATTCTGGATTGACTATCGAGGAGAGCGGCTGCTGATCGATCCCGGCTACCATAAAGATGCGCCGACGGACCACTGCCTTCCTCTTGTTGATGGTCGCGGTCCCGCTGTGCCGGACAGTTATACGGCTGAAATCTATTCAGAACGGGAGGGGCCTGGCTGGCGTTACCTGGCGATTGACTCGACACCCGCATACCAAGGGGCGGCTGAACGCGTGCGTCGGCATATGATCATGTTTCCCAATATAGGAATTGTGATCGTCGACGACATCGTGGCGAGCAGGGACGCTCCCGGCGTGGTCACTGCCCAATTTCAAGCGGGTGGGGAGACCTCAGACATCTCGACCGATCACGCGGCCTTCGGAATTATTGGCACGAGTGCCTCCCTTCGTGTGGACCTGATTGGCGTCGATGGTCAACTTTCTCTTGAGGAGGAACGCAGTTTACATGACACGCACTGGGGATACTGTTTCGCCACTTGTCGCATGTTTCCCGTTCAGTTCGTCTATCAGGCAGGGGCTGGTGCGTTGATTACTGTTGTGCAGGATGTTGCGTCGACGTCGCTACTGACGCCATCACTCTTAGGGTCTCGTCTGAGTGTGGCTGGGTGCCAGGTTGATCTTGTCGGGTTTTGACCGGCGCGTGCGGTGACTATTGCCTTGGCGTCCCATTCATAGACTAGGATAGCGACTCCTAGTCGACGCTCACTTATCCGATCGACCATGGAGAAGGCACGAATTCCGAATAATCAAAAAAATAGTTACAGCTTTCTTTGGATAGATGCTCTGTCCCTATTCTCTCACTCACTCATTGCTTGTCTGTGGACACCAGCACGTCTCCTCGGGCAGTATCCAGTCGCTCGTCCCCCCGAAGCGGAGGAATTCACTGCCAGACCCGGTTGCTCCTATGGCCACATGGTTCCATGAGTGCTCCCGGAGAAGTTGGATTGGGACTTCGAAACCATGGGTCCACAGGACGTCCTTGAGTCGCTCCCTATTCGGGCCGGGTGAGTGGTGGAAGTCCCAACCCCCGAGCTCTCCCACAGAAAAGCGCGAGCCGTTGACGTCGATGAACCAATCTCCGCCATCCTGGGGGACATTGTACTGGGCAATGCCCGAGGTGCAGCCACCTTCGCCGCAGAACGTGGCTCTCATTGATTTTGTTTCTGCCAACGATCCTATCCAGAATCTGCGTCGGAATGCCTGTCCCTGTTTGAGAACGAGTACTGGGGATGAGTGACTGGGCTGGCCCCAGACAAGGTCATAGCTTTTCTCTCTATGTGACTTGAAGCGGGGTTCAATCCAGCTGGGATAAACGGCAAGGGCATTTTGCGGCGTGAGGAATGTGGTCCATGGCTCTTCATTAAAGAGTCCGGTCGATGGGGTATATTGCATGATCGTCTTCTCCCAATACTTTCCCTTCTGTTTGTCGATAAACTCCCACTCCTCGCGGGTTGGATCGAGTAAGACATCGGCCAGCGAACCCCGCAGCATCATGTTGCCGCCAGCTTGGGCGAAGTCGGTGACGTTATCGATCAGGCACCAGCGGTCTTGGAGCCACGCTTCGACCATCATGTGATCGACAATCTGGACCATGCGGGTTGGCACTCCTATCGTGGCGCAAAGTGCGCAGAGGGCAGGGGCGCATCCTGCACACCAGCTACCGTATATCAACGCTGTCGTCGGGTGTGACCACGGCATTTCCCGGCTGAAGTTATTGCCGCCGGGCTTCTGGATGGTATAGCGGAACGTCCAGATGTCCTCTGCCAGGGCGTGGACCCTATCCCAGATCGGATCAGCTGGGTGAATGCCTTTTCCCTGGAACACAAGGTCACGATGTTTTTCCCAGAATCTCCAGTCTTGCTGTTGTGTATCAAAGAAGTGCGACTGATCCGGTGGGTCATCTCGGGTCGGTATTACAAATGGTGGTGGCGTTTTGGTGTGTGGACACACATGCAGCGAGTGGTGAGCATAGCGTTGTCTTCCCAAGCGCTGCCATTGTGCGGATTGTCCCTCCTTCGGTCGTAGCTCCGCGCCAGCAATCTCGGATCCTGCAGAGGTGCGGGTCTCCTCAATGTGGATGGATGGGCTGAGCACGATCCGTCGCTTGAAGCTGCTGCCTTGTTGGACCGTTTCAAGTGGAAGCCAATTGCCTGGCATCTCGTTCATGTCGCCGTCTCCTTCCGTCGTTCTATACCCCCCCCTGGCATCCAGTAGTCAGTGCAACCGTGTCCGCTGGTCGGCGGGGGAATTCGTCTTTGTGTTGCTTGTTGAGGATCAGAATGGCGTGCAGAGGGCGACATGGCAAGCGGAACCTAGTGATGCAATGCGATCTGGTTCCTCCGCCTGGCTACGATAGATGTTTTTGGTGAGAAGCAGGATCTGTTGCCATTTGAGGAAGCGAGATGTATGGGCACAACACAACGCGTGCGCTCATGGGGTATCTGGCTGATAAACCTACCTGTAATTTTGACAGCAAGACGGGGGTGGAGATCGTTGAGTTGCTGCACGAGTTGAACCGCGAAGAGGGCGTTACCATCATCTTTGCCACGCACGACTACAAGTATAGTCTGTTAACGTTAGAACATATAAAAACCCAATTCGTTGTCAACCCCGTTTACTGATAGAGTCGCACGTGACTCCTGTGCACCTGAATTATCGGTTGTCAGAACAAAAGAAGTGTGACGATCCTTTTTTGATAGGCACGGGTGATCTAAGAACGCTATGTTTAATCAATAAGGGTGTGGCCGCATGGACAGACTACGGCGGAGTTACTAATTTGGCGGCCTGGATCTGTCGCGTTGGAACCGAACACTGAAGGGGGGATGCGATGACTACAGATGCGGGGTGGACACTGACCCAGACAGGCTATGACACCGAGACGTCCCGTGCGTACGAAGGTCTGTTCACTCAGGGCAGCGGATACTTACACACGCGGGGATCGCTGGAGGAGTCTATAGCGTCGGCACCGCAGAATACGACCTACTTGCGAATGCCTGCCAATGTCACTGCCGAGACTTTCGCATCCACACCGGTGAAGTGGGGAACCTACGTCCCGGGTCTGTTCGGTCCGCACCCCACCTTGAATTCCGAAATGATCAACCTGCCCTGGTTTCTCGAGTTCGCCCTCGAGGTGGAAGGCGAAAAGCTGGATATGAGCAAGTCGGCCGTGCGTCGGCACGTGCGTACACTTGACATGGGCTCGGCAACTCTGACTCGTACACTTGAATGGCAGACGAAGAGTGGCGCGACGCTCGCCGTTACGTACGAACGCTTCATCTCAGCTGTTCGGCCCGCGCTTTCAGTACAACGTGTGACCTTGCGGGCGGACCGGATGGTTGAGGTGACAGCCAGAGCCGGCATTGATGCGGACGTGCGCACCAACGGTTTTGATCATTTCACGAAGATCGTTTTCACGCAGGAGGAATGCGGAGGGAGCTGCACGGTGGAAACCAACGGTGGCGACTCCTGTTCGATGCTTTCGCGTGTTCACGTCCCTGACGGTGAGGTCGTCAATGCCCGGGTGGAGGCTCGCCTGCTGAGCATGGACGCGTCTTTGTCTGTGGTACCAGACGTTGCTCTAGTGGTGGAAAAGCGCACGGCTGTGGCCACCAGCGTGGATCTAGAGCTGCGTACGGTGCAAGAAGTCCTGGACGAAGCCGCGGCGCTATCCTACGACGCTCTGCATCAGGAACACGCCGCGCGGTGGGCCGAACGCTGGGACGGTGCCGGGGTCGTGGTTGAGGGCGACGACAGGACGCAGAACGCCCTGCGCGCAAGCATATTTCACCTGCTGCGCAGTCACGTCACGGGTGACTCGCGTGTTGCCGTGGATGCCAAGGGGTACGCGGGCGATGCCTACTATGGCCGGTTTTTCTGGGATACTGAGATGTACCTAATGCCGTTCTATCTCTACACCGATCCCGAGCGCGCCGGAACATTTGCAGATTTCAGGGTTCGGTCGCTCCCGGCGGCGCAGGAGAATGCGCGTGCGTACGGGTATCCCGGTGCCCGTTTCCCATGGGAGTCGGACAAGCAGGGCAATGAATGCTGTCCTTGCTGGCAGTACATGGACCACGAAATACACATCACGGCAGATGTCGTATATGGCCTTGAGCATTGCGCCGCTGTACTCGGGTGGGGCGCACTGCGAGCGAAGACGGTTGAAACGGTCGTTGAGGCGGCCAGATACTGGATGGCGCGTATGGACATACGCGCAGGGGAGAGTCATCCGAGCCTTCTTGGCGTCATGGGCCCCGACGAGTATACCCCCATCAGCAGCAACAACGCCTACACTAACTGGATGGTAGCCCGTGCCCTGAGGCTGGCGGCAGAACTGGGCCCACAGGGAGGCGCTTCACGCGAGGAACGCGAGGCTTTTCGGGCTGCCGCGGACAGCCTTCCCATTCTACGGGATTCGATCAACCCCAACTTGATTCTTCAATGTGAGGAATGGCCTCAACTGGCCGAACCCGACTACGAGAGTCAATGGCCCGGTCGCGAAGGATGCTATGTGGCTGCTGTGAGTCAGGAACGTCTGTACCGGACCAAGTGCCCGAAACAGGCCGATGTTATCATGCTGCAGACACTCTTTCCTCTGGACTTTACCGACGCCGAATGCCGCGCAGCCTGGGATGAGTATGTGCCCTATACCACCCATGACAGTTCGTTGTCGGTGGGGATTCATGCGCTCATGGCCTTGCGCCTGGATATGCGGGATGCGGCGTACGAGTACTTCCAAAAGGGCCTGTACAAGGATCTTGACGTTAAGGGGGGCGGGGCGGAGGATGGCATTCATATTGCCGGTTGCGGTTGCAATTGGATGGTTGCCATCTTCGGCTTTGCTGGCCTGCTATCGGCTCTGCAGAGCAACACTCTGAGCCTGCATCCCCGACTGCCGCGGCAATGGTCACGCTTGGCGTTTCCGGTCATGTGGAAGGGCTCCCCGGCCTACGTCTCCGTGATGGCTGATGGAACCACGGTGACAAATAGAGGCGATAGGGACCTCGCAGTATCGGTTTGGGGCGAACAACGCATCCTCCCTGCTGGACAGCAAACGAAGTGGTAGCATGCTTTCGCTGTAACAGATCGTGGCCCATTCCCAGTTCGAATAGGTCAGCACTCAGTGGTATCCGGAATCGCAGTATTCGATGATGATGTACCAGTCGGTTCTTGCCGGCTGCCTGTTTTTGTCCCTTCATGCGCCATCGCGTTTACCAGTCTAGGGCAACGCCCTAGGATTTGAACAAAAAGAGTTTAGCCCTGAAAGGGCGGGACATATCAAGCAGGGAGAAGACCATGGCCCAATCACTTTCGCACATTTTGCTGCACATACCCCTCAGCACCCAAGGATGAGAGGAAGTGACGAGAAGCTCCTCATTGCGTTGTGTGAAATGTGAAGACCTGCTCCTAAATTTCTCCCAAGAAGAACAAGAACCCGAGTAAAGCCAGAACGCTTTCTCTATTGTGTTCCGTGAGCGCTGTTGCCTATGATCTGTGTTAGGGTTTGATGTGTAAATGATTTAGAAAGGGGAGGAAACCGATGGCGGAGAATACCAATATAGGAGGCACGGATCAGAATCAACCGCATTTTCCGGAAGTCGACATTTTGGTGCGCACGCTTGGCTTGATCTTTAGCAACACACTTCTTTACGGTCTTCAGCATGGGGTCACAAAGCAGGCGACGGTAGACGGGTATCAAGTGTTGTGCAGATTGTTTAAAAAAACGTCTGAAGTGACATTTGACGTCAGTGAAGACTCCTTGCTCGTAAACAATAATAATGTCGACCTCAAGAATCCCCTCATGAAGACGTTTGTGACGCATCTTATGGAGCGTGAAATGACGAACTTCGGGTTGCTCAAAGGGATGCCTCGAGAGAAGTTCGATGAGCTTTTGGAAATTCTTATGGCAAAGAAGGAGGACCTGGAGAAACTGGGTGGATTTTCCCAGTTTGTGCAGGATGCCGGCATGGAGCACGTTAAAGCCAGAAAGATTATATATCGGCAGGTTTCCGATGACGAGATGGTGATTGCGAAAGGGTCCGGCGCGACGGATGGCAGAAGGACCGAGGATCAGATCCTGTCTTTTTTAAAAGGTGGCTCTGATGTGTCGGATGATGAGATGAGTAAGAGTCTTCACGTGATAGCCTCTGATGTCAACAAATTGACTGACATCATTATGGACGCCGCGGGAGCGGGTGGAACGGGTACCGCCGGTAAAGATGGCGATGGCGAAGGTGGTGGTGAAGGGGATGGTGGCTCAGGAGGGGAGGAAGGCCAGGCAAAGATCGAGGATTCTATTATCGGATGCCTAGAGCGGGCTTATGAAAGCATGCTTAAGGATCCCAGCACGAAGACCCAGAAGGGTCGCAAAGAGATGTCTAAGACTCTCGGGTTGCTGGAAAAGAGTTTGCTGACACGGCTGGACAAAATCGGGGTTGGAAAAGGTGACAAAACGGCTCTGGCTTTGAGCAGTGCGGTAGAGGGCATGCGGGACGAGTTGGCCATTGACGCGTTGGCATCCAATTATGCCAAGAAAAGATTGGCGATAGAAAAGGGCGAGGCCAAGATTCTCCGATTCATGAAGACTCGCGGGCTTGACGGTATCGAGAGCAGCGATCTTAAGGATAAGCTAGCGGAAGAAGGGCTTGGGCAGGAATCCTGGGAACGATTGCTGATGAAGAGCGGAGTTTCTGGAGAAATGACTCAGGCTGAGGGCGCTGAGGGTATGGCGACGGGATATCTGGCCCTCCTGGTTGCGAGTCTGGATGAGAAACTCGAGGCCTTTGCCGAACACGCAGAGCATGCGGAAGGCGGTGAAGGCGGCTCTGGTGAAGGTGGTGGTTTAGGTAATGTTGTCGGTCGGGTTGAAGACGAGATGCTGTCAGTGGTTGCCGGGATGGATGCGAAGCTCGATGATCTCGAGCAGGAGATAAAGAAAGATAACGAAGCCCAAGCTCAAGGCAAATCGACAGGGTTAACGAAAACAAAAATTCTGGCAATCCTGGCCGAGATTGTACAGGAATTCTGTCAACCTTTATCGGTGATGATGTGTGTAGTAGATGGATTGAAAGGCGGATCAATGGGAGAGGTTGAATCGTCGCAACTGAGTTTGCTGGAGTTGGCGTCACAGAGTGGAGACCGTCTGAAAGTACTTATCGACAAGGTCTCGGACATATCCGGTATGCCTGATGAGCTCAGCCCGGATGCCGAGATGATTTCCGACTTCTACAACAAATAAGGGGGACCGCTAGGGTCGGGTCTCAACAATCAACAGCAGGGATGTGTCTGAATCTTTTTGTTGAATGTTTAGACCTGACCTTTTAAGGGCTCTCTTGTTATGCGTCCTCCGTTGCTCTTGGAAACCGTTGTTCATCCAAGTCGAACGGCGGCTGTTGTTGAGCAACGGTGTAGTCCCTGCCCTCCAGAGGCGGATTTCCGCCTGGACCATAGTGGTGGTCGGAATCAGGAATGTCCTCCGCCAGCGGCACGAAGACTGGATGGATGCCCTCTGCGTCGACCCGGCAGTCGAGCCAGCCCAGCGTCTCGTCTCCATCCGGCCAGCGATCGCCCCATGATCCAAATGCAGTCGAGGGGGCGAAGAAGAAGGTTATACCTTCCCTCTCTACGACTCGTCGGCAGTGGATGTGGCCGGAAATGACAAGCTCTGCTCCTGTCTTCTTGAAAACCTCAAGCATCCGGCTGCAGTGAGGCTCATCGATAGTGAAATACCAAGCGGCCCTGTCGTTTTTTGGGTCCCAGTTTGGTTCGTGGAGTCTGTCCGCAAATAGTGCCGCGTGCGTGAACCACACGTGGTGAGCTACCCTTGGCTGGTCGACTTGCATTTCGAACCAGTCCCAGAAGACATCTTCCTCCGGGAGGCCCGATCCGGCCAGGAAACTGTTGAAACCGCTGAACCGAACGTCCCTATGGACAAAGCTCCACATGTCCGGTCCGAACACTGAGCGATACAGTCGCACATAGTCGTGCTGGATTGCGTCCGGCGAGCCAGGCGAAAGCTTGCCGCCGGTCTCGTGGTTTCCGGGGATAGCGTGGTAAGGAAAGCCAAGCTGGTCGAGATCTGCCTTGATCTGCTCTAACTCACCGCGATGCGTTACACCATCGCGCGTCATATCCCCTCCGAGTATGAGCAACTCAGGCTCCGAGTTGATGATCTGCTGTCGCGCTACTTGCCAGCGTTGGCTCCACTCGGGGCGGAAGCGGAACGAACGCGGGCTGCCGACATGCAAATCACTTGCATAACTGAAACGCCAGGGCTTCATAGTTTTACCATGTTTCCTCTATGCATAACGTTGAGCTCAGCGGTGTGTAACAGTTGCAGCGTAATTGGGCGGGACACGGCATTGGGCGTAAGAGATGCCTCAAGGACGTTCTTGTCGTTGTATTGGAATTGACTGCCTTCGCACTGGAAGGCTCTCGTGGGCAGGTTGCGGCGGTAGTGTTTGTAGGTAGGTTCTTCGGCTTGGCTGAGGTACGGCGAGATTAACCAGACTGCCCCGAGTAGCACGGCAGACAGAACAGGGTGTCGGGGGCATAGACGCGTGGGGATTTTCATGTCATTCTCCTATGCTTATTTACGTTTTCTGTGAAAACGTTTCCACTCTTGACACCTTAAAATCTCTGCTCTCGTTAGAGTCAAAGGATCGTGGGCCTCTGTCCCTATCCGACGGTGACGTTGTCCCTATATTATAGCGGGACGATCCGGGGTGAAACCTCCTGTTGCCCAACCTATCTTTAGCATGATCAACATTCCTCTCTTTCTAATGGATGACCCCTGAGAATTGCATCCTAACTCAGGCCGGTCTCAAAAGCCAACACCCCAGAACGCCTTGGGTCGACCTACGACTTCCGACCTCTGACCTCGACGGCGATTCTTCGCCGCTGGCAAAGTCCTGACAGGTTTGACAGCGCGCCAGCGTTGCTGCAACCTGTAGAACTAACCCCGTGCTGTCCACAGGAGCACGGTTCATACCACCGTGAAGGGACACCCATGAACAGATATCTCGACCTCCTTGCCCCGTGGCCTACCGCGATGCGGCAGTACCTCTATCGTTTCCCGGGTCGTACCGACTGTGCCTGCTACGGGCCCGGGGACCATGGCCATTGGGCGCTGCAGTCCAACAATACCGCCGCTGCGGCCTTCGCCGTGTTGGCCACCGCCCCCAACGGGGATTCAGCCTCGTGCACCATGAGTCGCGACGAGCTGCTACACGGGGCGTTGGGCATGATCCGTTTTACCCTCAGCACCCACCTCTCGGGCGACATGGATGCCGCTGACGGTAAGCGCTGGGGCCATTCCTGGATCAGTGCGCTGGGTCTAGAGCGGTTGGCCCATGGCATTGACGCTCTGGGCGATCTTCTGCCGTCACAGGATCGCGAGGCACTGGCCCGCGTGCTTGTCTCGGAAGCCGACTGGTTGCTGGAGTCGTATCCGGTCGTGGCGGGACTGGTGGACAACAACAAGCCCGAAAGTAATATCTGGAATGGATGCCTGCTGCATCGCGCCGCACAGTGTGTCGCGGACCCGGCTCGGCGTGATGCCTATCGCGAGAAGGGAACGCGTTTTCTGCTCAACGGCATTTCGGTTCCCCGGGACGCGTCATCATCGGAACAGATTGTGGGCAGGGCGTTGTCGGATTGGCATGTGGGAGCGAACCTCTTTGACGATATGGGGTGCGATCACCACGGCTACCAGAATATCGGCTATATGGTGATCTGCCTGTCGAACATTGCCATGCTGAATTTCTCCTGCAAAGCGCAGGGATGGGAGGCGCCTGCGGGGCTCTACCACCATGCCCGTGAGTTGTGGGAGGTGGTGAAGGCTTGCACCTGTCCCGATGGCAGGTTGCTGCGGATCGGTGGCGACACGCGCGTGCGCTATTGTTACTGCCAGGACTATGCCATCCCCGTGTGGCAGTGGGCCCGCGACTTTTTGCAAGATCCTGACGCGGCAACTTTCGAATCGGGCTGGCAAGAGCAGGTGGCGCGGGAGGTCGCGGCCAATGGGGATGGTCGGTTCCTCTCGACACGTCTGGCGGGGCTCGAAGCGGTCTCGCCGTCCTACTATGTACGCCTTGAAGGCGATCGCGCCTGTACGCTCTCGATGGGGGCTTCCTGGCAGCAACGTTACGGCGCCGAGTGGGCCGCGCGGGAGGTTGAGGGAGCCTCTGAACCCCGCTCGGCACCGGTTACGCTTTGGTCGAGTGCGTTCCACGGGAGTTGTCTGGCGCGTGGTGCCCAACGCATGGCCTCATGGACTTGGCGTGCCGCGGAGGCCCCGCAAGGGCTCTGTCTGCCCGCGGATGGCAGCGCCATGGCCGAGTGGCAGCAGAATCTGGCGGGGCGGGTGTTGGGGATGGGGCGCATCAATACCCCCACCTGCACGGTGGGTCAGTGCGAGACCTTTACGGGGGGCTTTGCCACCTGCGGACATATTGTCGTGACGTCCAAAGTGCATGTGTCCGAGGGGGATTCCGACACCGATATCGCGGCAATCGATCTGGCCTGCGTGGCATTGTCTGATGACCGTACGGTTGTGGTGCTGCAGCGCGCGCGAGCCCTGGATCGGCCCTATCTGCGCGAGGTTAAAGGACTTTTCTTGCAGGTGGGTAACGATGTCTTCAACGGGGGGAAGCGTTGCGTGGCGTGGGAAGGGAGTTCCCATGAACTGGAGAGTGTTCCCGGTGTGACTGAAACGCTCCCGGTGACGGGGGACTGGCTGAGCATCGACGAGGGGCTTTCCGTTGTGCGCGGCTATGGGCCGCCGTTGGCAATTCATCGTCCTGCCGACCGTCAGGTTTGCATTTCGCCCAACCATAGCCCTGTGCAGACACGGGACGCCGGTGGGAATCTCTATGTTGAGGAGATCTGCTGTGGCTGCATGACGCACGTCCACGCTCGCGACCCGAATGCGGAGCTCTTTGATCTGGGCGTTGTTCTGCTCGCGGGGGTCTCGGCTGCCGACACGGCAGTCTATGCACGCACCTGCCCGCCTGTCCCGTTGGACATGGAACATCCCTACCTGCGCGGTCTGCGGGTGACCGATGCCAACGGCATCGCTCACGCAGTCATTGCTAACTTCTCCGATGCACCGTGCGAGGTGGACGGACGTTCGATTGAGCCCTATCATGTCGTGCTCTTTCCGCTCGACTAAACGCGAGGGTGGTTCCCTCTTTCTACTGTGTAGTGTTTGATCACGGTTCGGAAGATCAACAGTTCAAACGGGGGCACGCTTTGTCTTTACCCTAATCTTCACCTTGATCTGCGCAAAGACGAGGGCAAAGATTAAGGTAAAGACAAAGGGGGGGGTGATCTGTGCTGGTGGATGCCTCCTTGTGGATCATAGAAATCTGGTGTATAGGACGGACCGTGTTGGCCTCTGGGACTGGCATGCAAAGGAGTTTATAGTAAGTGGAATTACTGTGGTGATTCTTGTGGTGTGGGACACGTTTCGGTCTGTTCTTGCTGTGAGGCCGCAGCGATTGCCGCGGCACGGCGACTGACGAATAACAGAACGAGAAAAACAGGCCTGGAGATGGGCCGAGGGGATAACTGAACATGCGCATATCCTATGACCTCCATAACCATACCTATCTTTCTGCCTGCTGCGGGGAGAAGGAGGAACAGCAGCCGGCATGCATCATCGACCGGGCTAAGGGGATGGGGTTGACCACCCTCGGGTTTTCCGACCACATCTGGGTCAACCCGGCACTTGAGCCGAGTGAGTGGTACCGTCCTCAGAATGAAACGCACATTGCCCAGTTGCGGAGAGATCTGGCTGAATGCAGCGCGGATGGGATCAACGTTCTCGTCGGCTGTGAGGCGGACACCATTGGCGTAGGGCGTTTTGGTATGACCCGGGAATTTGCCGATACGCTGGATTTCGTCCTTCTCTCCTGTAGCCACATCCATATGAAGGGGTTTGTTGCCCAGCCAGAGGAAGACACGCCCGATAGTATTGGGCGACACCTGCTCTCTCTGTTTAGATCGGGGGTCGCCAGCGGACTGCCGACGGCGATTGCCCATCCCCTGGTTCCGTTGGGATCGACCGATCGGTTTGATGACATCGTGGCGTCACTTGATGACGCGACTTTGTTTGATGCCTTCGGGCTGGCGGCGGAGCACGGCGTTGCTCTGGAAATTACGACGTGCTTCCTTCCTGACCCGGATGCACCGCAGTGGAGTTTGGAGACTCCGGTTCGGATGCTCACGCTGGCCAAAAATGCGGGGTGCCGGTTTACTTTTGGCTCCGACGCTCATTCCGCTGCACGGCAAAAATCACTCATAAATCTGATGCCACTGCTTGATGCGGTTGACATCACAGATGCAGATATGTTTCTGCCACCCAAATCTAACACAAGGAGTCCCCGACAATGACCATTCAACCAGATCGTACCGATTATCATATTCACTGTAATCATGATTACTGTGCTGACTCCTCTATGACGCTGTCCGCCGTTTACGATGCTGCGCTTGAGGCGGGCCTGCAGGAAATTTGCGTCCTTAAACACTATAGCCATGAATTGCCGAATGGCGAAGACGTATGGGTGAACTGGCGCCGGACGAAACCGGAAGCTTTCGAAGCCTTCCTCGATGCGTTCAGGTCCACCCCTGTTCCAGAGGGACTAAAGGTTTTATCCGGTGTGGAAACAGAAGTTCTCTCTGATGATGGCACCGTGAATATTCCGGATGCAGCTATGGAACCGCTTGACCTGGTCCTGGCCAGTAATCACTGGATGCCGAAGGGGCAGGGGATTGGTCAGGAATGGATACCGCTTCTCACGGAAAAGAAGATGCCCGCAAGCATGGCTCCGGATGACTTGATCCCTTGGCTTGAAGCGGTCAAGAGCAACGGCCCCTTGCCGTATGCCAGGGCTCTCTGTAACGGCAATGCCAATGCCATTCTCAAGAACCCGAAAGTCAGGGTCATCCCGCACTTTGACGATGGCTTCTATTGTTTGCGCTCCTTCTGTATTCCTGTGGATGATCTGTCGGATGATACGTTGCAGGAGGTGACCACTCCGGTCGTTGATGCCTGTCTGGAAACGGGCGCGTTGTGGGAGATTACCCCAGGAGGCTATGGGCGACGCACCCACGTCATTCATGAAGCCAGTCGCCGCGGTGTGCGATTTACCGGCACGGTCGACGCTCACTTTCTCCGCGCTCCACAGTGGGGGTATGGCATTATCGACCATCATAAAGTCGAAGCGGTTATTCGCATGGCAGGGTTGACACGCGGCATGCGGGAATGCGTGTAGAAATCGGTCAAACGGGGGCACGGTCAAACGTCTCACTATCTACACTTTGGAAAAAAGCTCTCTGGCTACTTGAGTTATCTTCTTGTCCTTCTCCATCCCCTACATCTATTCGTAATGGTCTCGACACTCATCAACACAAGAACCAGAGCAAAGCCAGAACGCTAACAGACCGCCGTGAGGCGGCAGCGGATCAAAGTGCAGTGGTAAAGCAGGGGGGGGCGGATAATCGAGCTCAAAACACCCTAGAAATTGCGGAGGGCCTTTGAACTGTTGACAAGACGTGAAATGAATGTTTTCTATTTTCCAACTTACAACACTACCGCAAATGTTTCGGAGGCTGGAATGAATACATGGAAGATTGAGAATGATGCCCTTTTCTGCAATGACATCGAACTGTTTACTCAAATTGACAATAGCCTTTCCATCGAATCAGACGCCCTGAATCTGGGTTGCTATATCCACATTGATCCGAAGAATGATCAACATCGCCTTGTTGCTGACCTTGGTGCTATCCCGTCGTTGAACCGTTTGACTGCTTTGCACATGGGGGGGGACCCATTTTGGATGGCCCCAAAAGCTTGTACGGACCTTCAAAGCGTACCCGTTAATACACAATGGATGCTGTGTGAACTTTCAGACAATAGATTCCTGATGGTTACAGGCCTCTATGATGATCGTATGCAATACATGCTCCAAGGAAGTAAGAAGGGGGCATTACAACTTGCCGGTGATACCAATGATGCATTCACTAGAGGCAGTGGCGGATTAGCAGCTTACATGTTTGTTGTCGACAAGGCTGACTACTACAAGACTCTGCCATTGGCTGCAAAGACACTGTCTGATTATCTAGGGACAGGGAAACTACGAATAGAAAAGCGAACACCT
This sequence comes from uncultured Victivallales bacterium, assembly GCA_964576795.1. GTDB lineage: Bacteria > Verrucomicrobiota > Kiritimatiellia > UBA8416 > UBA8416 > JABGOW01. The sequence goes on along the minus strand of CAZNWT010000003.1, from coordinate 4,867 downwards.
GCTTTCATCGACTATTTTACCTGGTGCACCTGGGATGCTTTCTATACAGGCGTCTCAGAGGAACTGGTCAAGGACGGGCTTAACAGTTTCAAGCAGATCGGAATTACGCCAAAAGCATTGATTCTCGATGATGGCTGGCAACAACTTGAACTGCATGATTGCGGTAAAGAGCGGCTTATTGGCTTTGGGGCAAATGATAAATTCCCCAATGGCTTATCCGGTTTCAAACAGATGATTCAGCGCGATTATGGCATTGACACACTGATCGTGTGGCATGCGGTTAATGGATATTGGGGAGGTGTCAATAAAGAGAAGCTACCGGGATACAGATGCAAAGACGTCATCCCCCGTGGTGACAGTCATGTAGCTGCCTCCGGTATACAGAGCTGGCAAGGGCATCGCTGTGCTGTCGTTCACCCGCAGAAAGCCCGAAAGTTCTATGATGACTACCACTCTGCACTCAGTGCCGATGGTGTCGATGGTGTGAAGGTCGACAATCAAAATTCTCTCCTTTATCTCGCCGATGGACTTGGTGGTCGGGTGCAACTGTTCAAAGCATTCCGCAAGGCAATGGAACGGACCTCAAAGAAATACTTCAGCAACACCTTCATCAACTGCATGTCACATGCGCCAGAAATATGGTACAATGCAACCGATACGAACGTGAATCGTACCTCAACAGATTTCTGGCCCAGACAGCCCAGATCTCATGTTTTCCATCTATACACCAACGCCCATGTAAGTGCCTGGTTTGGCAATTTTATCGGGGTGGACTGGGATATGTTTCAATCGGGTCATGACATGGGTGCGTTTCATGCTGTTGGTCGTGCCGTCAGCGGAGGACCGGTATACGTGTCTGACAAACCCGGCATGCATAATGCTGATGCTTTGCGAAAATTGATTTGTTCCGACGGTCGCATCCTACGGGCACTTGATCCCGGTAAGCCAACATTGGACTCGTTATTCATTGATAGTCAGGATGGTGACGACTTGATGAAGCTGTTCAACCGGAATGCCCACGGCTATGTCCTCGGCATTTTCAATGGTCGCTATCGTCCTGATCTTGAACATGGGGTTCTCAAGGGTACCTACCGTGTCTCAGATGTTGATGACACTCCGGCCGGTGAGTACGTTGCCTATCGTCACTACACGCAAGATCTTCAGCGGGTAGATAAAGAAGCAGAGATGAAGATCGAATTGGGTGATGGAACAGCAGAAGTCGTCACGATATGTCCTGTTGTCAATGGCATGTCTGTTATCGGTTTGCTGGACAAATACAATTCCTCTGGAGCCATCAGTAAGCTCACAACCCTCAAGAAGTCTACCAAATTCACGATCTGTGATGGCGGAACCGTTGGCGTCTGGAAGCAAGATGCTCCCCAAGCAGTTGAAGTGGATGGGGGAGCGGTTGACTATGATTGGAATGAAAGCACCGGACTATTAACGATTCAGGTCCAATCAGGCTCTCATCAGGTTCGTATTATGTAGAAACATGGGTCTTCCGCTTTGCCAAGAGAATGAGAAGTGACCCTCTGGCTCTTTGGAGCGGGTAGGGTTGCCATAAGATTTCAGGGCAAGAAGATCTGACGGATGATGAACTGCTTGCATATATGGTTATCGGTCCCTGCTGACAACAATGAGCCTACCATTGTCCGGTTCTAGCGTCACCGAGTTTAGCGATACAGGGGTCAACTCCTCCTGGAAGAAGTCGATCGCCGGAATTGAAATCGTCACCTTGTCAGGATCCAGACCCACTGCGGCCCAGTCGAGATCGATACTAGCGTTGACCTGCTGTTCTGCCCAGCTGGCTACGGCAATTGCTACCCGTTCGCCGTGGTGGACGTAGGCAGTGGCCTTGACTCCGTCATTGTCGGTTCTCACCGGGCAAGTATCTTGCCAGAAGCCGATCATATCTGAAGTGGCGATGTCGAACTGATCCCACCACTTCCACAGAGCTGACGGATCAACACTCTTCTTGGGCATCCAGCCGTAACGTTGCGACACGCCGAACACCATGCCACGCTGCACTCCGGCGTGGTGCTTCAGCAACTCACCGCCTACGCCGAACGGTATGCCGGACACCGCTACCAGCCAGTATGCGGCTTCTCGCGAGTAGTCTGCGCCCTCGCCGTTCCATAGTCGGTCAAAGTAAGGCATCTGACCTATCGTTGTGGGATGCGAGTGGTAATCGATCAGGCCTTCCGGTTTGGCGCGGACCAGGGCCTTGCGTACACGTTTGAAGGATTCGCGGTCAAACGTGATCCCGTCGAGGTAGATCCCATCCATACCGGCGTTCTCCATCAGCCACTTGAGTCCTTCAACGTAGAAGTTAGACCAGCGTGATGCGCCGCTGATCTGCAGGGACCCATCAATGATCTGCTTATCGCCCATGTCAACAGTACTGTGCCATCTTGGGTGGTAACCCGACACCAGGTGCTCACACATCCAGGGGTAGCCCGTATAGGGCCAGCTGACCTGGTTCCTGAGTTGGTACTCCATCGGCAACTGTGAAAGCTCCTCGTAGCCGAGATGGTAATCTTCGTACCCCGGCTTCGAGTCTGATGCGCAGAGGATCTCGGTGCCGAGGCTGCGCAAGGCCCACAATTCTGATGCCCGGTCGCTCAGTTCGCGGACGGTGTAGTATGCCTTCATCAGGCCGCCACCAGCATGAATCTTGTCGGCGATCTTTTTCAGCTCGTCAGCCATAAGGAATGGGTAGCTGATATATGGATTGATGCTGTTGCCCTGATGATAGGTGAAGATGGTTGCTCCTGCATCAAAGCCCTCCTTCACCGCTGGGTCCTTGCTGTAGGATTCATGAAAGTGACGCCAGCCCCAGTGCTTTGTCGTCAATGGCTTGAACGGCGTGGCATACAATTCGAAGCTGAAGCGCGCGCTGCCGTCGATAATCTGTGGACCGGAGTCTAGCGCGACAGTGTGTCCGTACTCCGTCGGAGTTCTGACAACTTCGCCTTGCCCCCCATTAATCCATGCCTGTTCACCCGGTGGCACGCGCAGACAAAGCCCCGCGTTGTAGTTTCCCAGCCACAGAAGTTCGAATTTCTCGACCGGGTATCGCCACTCATCAGACGGTGTTTCACCGAAATCAGCTTTGTGAGAGACCTGGTCTGCTGTTGGATCCACAAGGCACATACAGTATCTGCTGGCCTCGGCAAGGAACGGGACCTCTACGCGGACACTGTCGAGCTGCACGGGCCCCCGTGACTCAAGGGCGACCACATGGCCTGCAAAGCCATCCATTTCGAGCGTGATTTCGCTACGAATGTCGAGCAGGTCCGATTTTGCCGTGGCGACGTAGCGCACGACTCCGGGACTCGTGTATTCGCATGTGAGCTTGTGGTTACGCCATTCAACGGTCTTTCCTTCGCTTACGACCTCGAAAAGGATTGGTTCAGCCAGCACATCGCGGCCGTCCTTACGGATATCGAACATGTCAATGAAGCTTGTCATCTGTTTCAGCATGCCGGTTTCATTGAGCTGGATCCGGCGACCCAGAATGTCGACCACATTGCCATCCACCTTCATTGGAATGAACGGAGCGCAAACATCATCGTCCAGAGCAATACGAGAATTGAGCCAACGCAAACGACTCAGACGCCAGTGATCACCGTCACCTCGATCCGGAAGCACCTTGTCCTCAACCCTCAGCGACAGGGTGATCGTTTGCGGGTCTTCGCCCTCGGCTGATACCGTCACGTCGCCGGTGTAGATGCCAGGTGTCGCGTCCTCGGCGATATCCAGACCGAACCAGAGTGCCTGAACCTTGCGAGTCTCCACGTGGACTTGTTTTTTGAAATCCTTGCCGTACTGGTCGACCCCACCAAGATTGAAGCACGTAAGCGAATCAGCCTGGATGCTCTTGCCAGTGGAACTGTCAAGACCTGACGCTGTTACCGACAGGTTGCGAAGCAACGTCTTCGAAGCGTATACGCCGATTTGAAACACGTAATACTCGTTTCTCATGACCGTATCGCTTAGCGTCGAAAGCGCATTGTCGTCACGTACCGCCCAACAGAAAGGCAAGGCATCTTTCATTCTGATAGGAGTGTTGCGAAGCTCGGGGAACAGGATGAACGGCTTGAATCGGTGGCGATGCTCAAGATCAGTCAGCTCATCCAGTGTTGCGATCAGTTCCATGGGATAGAACGAATGTCGCTCGCCACGGGCCTGGAATTCGACGAGGTCAGCCAACGGTAGCTCGCGCCAAGCTGGCAGGTAAGTGGAATGCCCTTCCTTTGCCCAGTCGTTCGGCTTAGGCGTACTTTCAAGGACCTGGCGGGTAAGGTCGCTCGCCTCAAGCCACGTCTTATCAGGATAGTTTTGTGGGCGCTTGTATTGAATTATCGGGAATGAACTGCGAGGCCATGTTGCGCCATACAAGTCCTCTTCCGGAAGCAGGTAGTAAAGATAGTACTCACCTGCGCCGCTGGTTGGCTGGAAAACGACCTCCCCATACTCCCTGTTACAAGTGGCAACGACAACATTGGTCACGATCTTGTCGGTCTGCGCGTCGACGACCATCACGTGTTTCGCTTCCGGGTGCGCGTCACGCCTCCGCCAGGGCAGGTACGCGCAGACGGCATCGGCCTGTTCGGTTACGCGGACGAGTGCCCTGTGATTCCCGAGTTTGCGGGCCCAGTCAGCAACTCCGTACTTTGCCAGGCCGCGCGGAATACGGTCATCGTTTGACTTAAACGGCATATTTTCGAATTTCATAATATTCGTCTCCATGTAAACATAAATTTGCAGATAGTAGCCCCGTTACACGCGTCCGGGAAGTGTTATTGTCGTTGACCAGCGGTTCCAAATAGGCGGCAATGCCGGGGGTCTGATCCTGTCGCGAGGA